>JAKPGL010000016.1 GCA_029550925.1 Planctomycetota bacterium | reverse complement strand
CAAAACGATAAGGCAAACACCACGCCCATGACAAACGCCCCCCACAGGCCCATCTGGTCGATCCGCTGTTGCAGGGTTTCCGAAAACAGACTGCCGCCGCCGGTAGAACTAGTGATCAGCCCCAGCAGCAACATACCCAACAGAATAAAGATCGGCCCAAGCACCAGATGGACCGATTTTTGCAAGGCCAGCGAAAGGCCGGTCATCGAGAGGGCCATGCCGGTAATGAGCAGGGCCAGTACTAAATAAAGCACAGCCCGGCCGAGCGTATAAAGCAGCCCGGCCCACAGCACCGCCCGAGGCGTGCCCACCTTTCGCCCCACATAGGAAATGGCCGCTATGTTGGTGGCCAACGGGCAGGGACTGATCGAGGTCAAAAGCCCCAAATACACGGCCGCCAGCAACGCTACCGCATACGCTGCCATAAAGGGAAACTCCTTTGGATGGGATTTTATTCTGCTAGGAAGTCCGGTGGGTTCCTACTTATCGGGAGGCACTTCTTGGGGCCGACTTCGGCAGATAGCCGGCCGCCTCGGTCTGCACGTATCGGAAAAACTCTTTTTGGTCTCGGACTTTGGCCCAAATTTCTTGCAAGTTTTTGGATTCCATACCTTTCTTGTTAACCACTTTGACCATGATCAACGTAGGGCCGGTAATTTGATAGGCCCGTGTTAGGCGGGCGTTTCGCTCATCTTGAAAGTCGATCGAATAAAAGGCAATCTGGCCGGTTTGAAGTTGTTCGGAGAACGCCTCTTCGAGGGCCTGTCGGGCGTAGGATTCCATGCGCATACAGGTCGGACACCGTTGGGTGCGATGGAAATACATCACCACCACCCGATCCGGCGGCGGCTCAGCGCTAAACGCCCACTCCCCACCTGCTAAACACCCAAGAAACATCATCATACAGAAGGCTTTTTTCCCTATCATAACTTTCTCCTTGGAGGAACATCGTTGGGATATAAAAATTCCCCGGAACACGAACGTCATGTCCCTTCGAGGTAATTTTTAAAAAGATGCGTCTTTTTACTCCGGTAAGGGCAAATCCTTTTGCTTGATTTCCGGGGCTTCCGGTTCTGTAGAGCCGATAGATTTTTCGCCCGGCGGATCGGGCGGATTGAGCCGAAGCAGGTTCGGTCGAGTGGCCAACGTGGGTTCTCCTGAAGCCGCCGACACAGCCGGCTGCAGCACGCTGCTCGGCGGGGAAGCCGACGCCACCGGTTCCCGGCTAGAGTGTCCTAGCATCTGCCGGATTTCTTTCAGGAGAAAATTTCGGAAGGCCGACTTGTCTTGCACCAGGCCCCAGACTTCTTCCAGCGTCTTGCTTTCCAGCAGTTGGTCGCTCTGCATCCGGGCCAGGACAACCACCGGCATCCGAACCTGCATTTTCTGGGCTAAAGCGGAGTACATCGGCTTTTCATAGTTAGCCGTCTTCCACACTATCCGGCCAGATGCCAACTCCTGGGCAAAATCCGTCTGCACCACCTCATGGGCCAGGGCTTCGATGGTCTGGCAGGTGGGGCAGCGCATTGTGCCGTGGAAATACCAGACTACCAAGGTTTCCTGGCTGCTCCGGCCTGGTTCGCTGCTCGAAGGGCCTCCCCCGGGGGACAACCTGGCCGGGCTGGCCGAGGAAGCAGGCTGCTCGGCCAATGTGGGCGTCTGGCCGTTTGGAGCAGTCCGGCCCTGGGCCAAGAGTTTGCGCACCGTTTGGAGTTCTTCGGCAATTTGGGCCAGTTGCGGCTCCAACCGACCGGCCGTCTGCAAGTCCAACGCCCGCGCCATCAACAGCACCAAACTGGCCGCCACCACGGCAATCAAACTGACCGCTACCGCCTGCTTCAGCTCCATAACCAAAACTCCTTCCTATTCAACCGCCGGATCCCTCCGGTTCGAGTAACACTTCCGCCCAATGGAGTGAAATTCGTAACATTTCAGCCGAATACAGAAGGTCTTAGCTTTCCCCTCTCCCTTGGCGGGAGAGGGAGGCCTGCGCAGCAGGCCGGTGAGGGGGAAAATAGGGAAACAAGCAAGCTTTTTGCTCCTTCAGCCGGCTTGGCCTAGGGGGCAATCCGGCCTCTCCCACTCTAGGGCAGTGGCGAATGTTCTTCATTCGGCTAAAACGTTACCTTTTCTCTTCTCGGGAGTTTATCCGTTTATCTTCTATCTTCAAAAGGAAATGCACCTGTTATTGGTTTGTGGGCTTCGGGATAGGCGCCGGCTCGAATTTGGGGTGTTTTTCCGAAAGTTGGCTGTGGCAGGTGCTGCACCGCATGGCGCCGCGAATATCCCGCAATTGTTTTTTCCCGTGGCATTCCAGACAGGTTTGAGTTTCTGGAGGGATCTGCCCAGGGCAGGGTTGCCCGGCAAAATGTCGGTTAAGGATTTCGACGGTTTTCATGGCTCCGTCGCAGGAGAGCCGTCGGCAGCGTTCCTTTTTTTCCTGCGTGTAGGCGTCGCGACCGCTTGCCTGCGTCCAGCGGAACGCCGAAATATGACACAGCATAGAGTCGGCCCGACAGGTTTCCACGGTTTCGGCCCATTCGGGTTTTTCCGGTCGGAAGATAGGCAGTTCAGCGTTTTCATACCAAAAAGCCAGTTCACGAATCAAGGAATCCCGTACCGTAGGATCTTTTTCTCCCACAAAAAGAGAGATCAGCATCGCCCCGCCGCTGACCACGCCGCATACCGTACCCAAACCAGCTATCCCCTCCCGCCCGAATCAGGCCATGTGCAGAGGGAAGGAACGATAAGGCTCGCCGAACCGCTCGGCCAAAACCAACATCACTCCACCGACCACGGAATAAGTACAACTGCCGTCGGGATAGAGTTCATAGGCTTTTTTACCCACCTCTTGCGGGTCTAATGGGTGCCATTTCCAAACGGCCAACTGCGCAGCGGGTTTTTCTTGAGGTGGCTTTTCTTGGGCCGGCGATGGTTTGGGGCTGGCAGACCGATTGGGCGATTCTTCCCCTAGGGAGGAAGGGGGCTCTAAGTTGCCTAGTCCACAGCCTACCAATAGGCCGCTACTGCCCAATAGCCCCAGACCTGCCAAAAAATCTCGACGAAGCAGTCTTTCCATCCCATGAGTCCTCCAGTGGTGTTAAAATGTTACTTGTTCCCCATCCGCTCATAGGGAAGTTAACTACTCGAAGGAGTAGGCTGCGGAAACCGTGCGGTCGCCTGTTGGACCACCGTCTGGATACGTTCGGGCGTGGGCGGCGACTGGCCCCGCTGGAAGCCCAGGTCGGTTACTCGCAGATGGACAAAATCCTTAAACCCGGCCTGTTCCATGGTGCGCCGGCCGCAATCCAATGGGCAACCGTCCAGGACCAAAACGGCGGCGGCCGACTCCACCGAAGCCATAAATCCGCTCACCCGGCCTCCAATGCCTGCCAGACAACACATCTGGCCGACGCCCTGCTTGGCCAACTCCCTGGCCGCCAAATCCGTCAAATGCCCCACATCCGAAGCGCCCGAACATGAAAACACCAACCGCGGCGCACTGGCGCAGGCACATTGCACTCCTGATTGAGCCATAGCGATCTGCTCCTTTCTTCAAAACGCTTCTACCCGCCGGCTTAACAGCCGACGTTACGGGCGCCGGCTTAACAGCCGACGCTACGTAGCTTAGCCTGTCTAGGCTGAGCCACCCGCCGGCTTAACAGCCGACGTTACGGTCGCCGGCTAACAGCCGACGCTACGTAGCTTAGCCTGTCTAGGCTGAGCTATCCGCCGGCTAACAGCCGACGTTACGTAGTTTAGCCTGTCTAGGCTGAGCCACCCGCCGACTTAACAGCCGACGTTACGGGCGCCGGCTCACAGCCGACGTTACAAACATCTTACCGGCAGGCCAGTGCGACCTCGGCCACCCGGCGACCGAGGTTTTTCAACGTGGCCATGCCCATTTCGTCCTGGGTAATGTCGTCTTTGCCGTTGTTCCAAACCGTGGCCCCCCAGTGGGCCGTGGGTTTGCCGTCGCCGACGAGGACCATTTCATGGGAGCTGAGCACGGTGCGGATGGCTTGCAGGGTGAGTTCCTGGCCGCCGTTTCGGCCCGCTCCCACCGCCACTGCGCCGCCCACCTTGCCGGACAAGGCAAACTGCTTGCGGAGCACAATGCATCGGTCAAAAAAGGCCTTGCACAGATAACTCATGCACCCAAAATACACCGGCGAACCGACGATAATGCCGGCGGTCTGCTTGTCGGCCAATTTCTCGGCCAGCGGAGGAAAATCGTCCCGTTGGCCTTCTTTCAGGGGGATGCCGGCGGCCACGTAGCCGGGGATCTCCAGATCGGCAAGCTCAATAAGTTCCACCTCGATCCGGTCCGGGGCTACCGCCTTGGCTGCTTCCAGGGCCACACGCACCGCCTGGGCCGTGGTCTTCCCTTTGCGCGGACTACAGGCAATGCCGATGATTTTGATCTTCTGGTCGGCCGGGGCGGTTTCGGCCGAGCTGGCCGCTACTGCCGCCGATCCCGCCAGCCCAGCGCCCGCCGCCGTCAAACTCGTCGTCTGCAAAAACCGTCGTCGAGAAACCCATCGCGCCATGGCAAAACTCCTTATGATAAAAGGGGAGTACGACGCCACAAAGACCCGGAAGTTGGATTTTACCCTGAAAACCCCCTTTAGGCCAACATTTGCTGGATTTCTTCCGGCGAAAGGACTTTGCCGGCCGCTTTCACTTCGCCGTCGATGGCAATCGCGGGCGTCATCATCACGCCGTAGCCGGTGATCACATTGATATCGGTAATTTTTTCCACAAGGGCTTCGACGCCTGCCCGCTTGACCGCCTCTTCGGCGTTTTGTTTGAGCTTCTCACAACGAACACAACCAGGTCCTAAAATCTGAATCAGCTTCATTTTTTCTCCTCCTTATCCAAAAAAGACACCAAACACCATACCAACCAGCGTGCTCATGACGACCGTCAGACCGACGAACACGGCGGTCTTCCGAAATCCCCATACACTGTAGATGACGGCAATGCTTGGCAACGACAAGGCAGGCCCGGCCAACAGCAATGCCAGCGCCGGTCCCCGGCCCATGCCAAGCCCAATCAGGGCTTCCAGAATGGGGATTTCCGTCAGGGTGGCAAAATACCACATCGCCCCCACTAAGGAAGCGATAAAATTGGCCCACAGGCTATTGCCGCCCACCAGCCGACCTACCGCTTCTTCCGGAATCAATGCGCCGACAAACCCGGTTACCAACACGCCGCCGAAAAGCAGCGGAATGATCGTCTTGGCAAACCACCAGGTCTGATTCATCCATTCAGTCAATTCTTCTCGGGCGCACCAACCGAAGGCCATCGCCACGGTGGCCACCAAACAAACGGCGGCAAAATACCATCGGTGATCATAAATCCATTGCGCCCACTCATAACCAGGCGGCGTGGCCGACGAAAGCTCCAGAATCTCCGATTTGGACACGTTGAGCTTTTTGCCCTTCGGCCAGTCGATCCCTTTGCTGGGATCTTGGAACGGCTCTTCCAATTGGAACCGGTACATATCGGTCGTTTCCAGCAGGACGGCTACTTCCAGGGTGGTTCCATCGGTCTTTTTCAAAGTGGTTCGGCTTGGGCTGGACCAGTCGCTAAAGACCAAAAAGGCGATCATGACGGCCAGAAACAGGGCGGTTTGCCAACCCTTGCGGGGCGACGGCGGCGGCTCCGGCATGGCCAGGAAAACCTTTTCCCGCTCGGCTTCTTCTTTACGGAACAAGGCGGCCATCAGCAGACCGATGACCACGGCAAAACTTACCGCCCCGACCACCCGAGCCGCTCCCAGATCGAACCCCAGCACCCGGGCCGTTAGGAAGATGGCCATCACGTTGATCGCCGGACCTGAATACAAAAACGCACTGGCTGGTCCCAGGCCGGCTCCGATCCGGTAAATACCGGCAAACATCGGTAGCACACTGCACGAGCAGACGGCCAACACCGTGCCGGCCACTGAGGCCACCGCATAGGCCTCCACCTTGTTGGCCCTGGGACCAAGATGCCGAAGCACCCCCTCTTTGGACAGGAAGGTGGCAATGGCGCCGGCAATGAACATAGCGGGTACCACACAGGCCAACGTATGGTTCCGGGCATACCACTGAAGCATGTAGAAGGCTTCTTGGATGGCATTTTGGACAATAGGCGATGAAAAATTCACCAGATAGGCGAATAGGAAGACGCCGACTAACACGGCGAAAATTGTCAATTCTTTCCGCATTGGGGCAACTCCTTTAATAGAGGGTTAGTATATGGTTATTTGGCAAAATATGCAAGTTCAATCGCAAAAAAACCCTATCTTTTCGGCGAAAACTCCTCCCGATACTCCGGGCACTAGCCCCATGCCGAAGCCTCCTGAGCCGACAAGGGCTGAAAGTGCATGGATGGATACCTGCCGCGGTTCAGCACCCGGCAGGTTCCCTCAGGCTGGACAGCTCAATGATCTCAGGCTAGACAGCCTAAGTTACGTGGGATGGAACCATCTCTGGTCCTGCCCCCACTAAGGCAGGTTGTCCGGGCCATTGGTACCCGAACCGCCTGCACGCAGCAGGGTCTGCCATCTCGGCAGTCCCGACAAGCCTCCTTGCTAGGAAAGCAGTTTCAACCGGTCCTGAATGTTGCTGCTCAGGACCGAATGCAAACACTCCAAAAAGTTGACCACACAGGGAAGTCGAAGTTGGTAATAGATCATGGTTCCTTTCTTGGTGGCTGCCACCAGCCCCTCTTTTTTCAGGAGGGCTAGGTGGCGAGAGACGGTCGAAATATCGGCGCCGACCATTTCGGTCAGCTCACACACACATCGGGGACCGCCCCGGGCCAACTGATCCACCATAAAAAGCCGGGTGGGATGGGCCAGGGCTTTCAGGATCCCGGCCAAGGCTTCATACTTGGCCCGCTGCGGAGGGGCAGTCAGGAAGCTTTCGGTCTTTTTCATGATGGGTCTCGTTCGGACGGGGAGAGGGACTCGGTTCTTTTCTATTTGCAAATTTAGCCAAATAGCCAAAAAAGTCAAGTCCTTTTTATTTTCGACCTTTCCGCCCCGACTCTTCAGCCCTAGTGCCGGAAAATCTTCACCTCTACCATGAATAGGGGGCCTCCAGCCGACGCTTCCACGGCATCCTGAACGCCCGGGGAACGGATCGGTCCACCCGAATAGGGGGTGTCGTTCCCCCCACTCCACTCCGCCGGGAAAACGCGCTGTTAAACCCGTCGAACAGACTGGGCCACTTGGTTCATCGGGCGTCTGACCCTATCCAGGGGTTCCTTGTTTCGGCCTGGTTTTGGGAGCGGTTACTGTTTTCTAGGCAGTTCCCGGATGTAGATGTTCTTGAACCACAAGGTATTGCCGTGGTTTTGCAGTTCGATGGGGCCGGTTGGGTAAATGGGCTTATCCCGTTCCCAGTAGTTTTCCATGACCACATCATCGACCACCAGTTCGCCGTTGAGTTTGACGGTAACCCGGTCGCCGACCATTTTGATATAGAAGGTGTTCCACTGGCCGACGGGCCGATCCGCATGTTTCAAGGGTTTGCTGGGGTTCTTTTGGTTGTTGTACAGGCCGCCGGAGCCGACCGGATTATCCCAAATCTGCACCTGGGGCGTTCCCCGCAGGTAGATGCCGCTATCGCCTTTGGGGGCGATCTTCCAATCCACGTAGAGTTCGAAGTCGCCGTAATCTTTTTCGGTGCAGAGGTTTTGTCCCTTGCCGTCAAAAACCAACGCGCCGTTTTCCACCTTCCAATGGGCGCGCATGATCTGGTCGGCTTTTTTCTGGGCCTCGGCCAATTGCTGGGGGGACATTGCTGCGCGGGTTTTCGGATTGCCGACCAGGCCCTTCCAGCCGGTTAAGTCTTTGCCGTTGAACAGTGCGGTAAATCCTGGCGGAGGGGTGTTGTCTTCTGCCTGGGCCAAACGAACCTCAGCCTCAACCCAGCAGCCAATCAGTCCAAGGACCAATCCCAGAATGCGCATCGTTGATCTCCTCGATGGAAAGATGAAAAAAGGGAAACAACACAGCGGTCAAAGGTTCCGCCTATCGGAACGTCTAAACGTCATTTTGGTGCAACGAACGGGCGGGTGCAAGCGGTCGGGTAGGGGGGCTGCCTGCCAGACCAAAGATTTTCCTGGTGGGAGAGTTGGAGAAGTGGCCCACGGGTCGGGGGTTGAAAAACGGCGCCTACCATAGGCTAAAGGAAAAAGGAAGATTATAATGAGAGGGGAAGGAGGTGGTGTTGTGCTCTTCTGGCCCACCGGAGGGGCAGTGGGAGTATATGGCCTGTGGGGGTAACGATGCAACAGTTGCGGAAGTTTTTACAAAGCCGGGGGGAAGCAATTCAGGCGGTGTATCGGCGGCGGTTGTCGGCTTCGGGCAATCGGCAGTGGTCTATTGGAGAGGCTGATCTGGGCCGAGTATTGGAGGCCATGAAGGCTTTCGCTCAAGGAGACCCGAGGCCTGTCAAAGATTGGGCCTCCGTGTGGACCCAGGCCGCTCTTTCTGCCGGAGGTTCGATCGGCGAATTGTTCTCCGCTCTGGGATTGGTCGAGGCGGCCTGCCGAAACGTGATCCTCCGGGAAAGCGATCGGAAACGGACCTTGGCCCTGTTGCTCAGTCAATTAGCCGACCTGATGGCGGAAGTCCGTCAAACGATTGCAGCGGAAGGCGTAAAGCACGCTCGGCAAACGGTGGGAATCGTCGCAGCGGAGCAAAAGTCTGCTGGGGTTGTGGAATCGGCGGCGGACCGCTCTCGCCCAGCGCCTGGGGAAACAATCGGGGATCGCAACCGAGCTGCGGCCGGCGAGGTTGGCGGCGAGGATCGCACCTGGGCTGCTCTGGCCTCCCTGGTGGAAGAGGAGGAAGCAGTCATCTGCTTGGCCGATCTACACGGTCGGCCCTTTTATTTCAATCGGTCGGCTCGGCGGGCCTTCGGGCTGGAGGAGAAGCAACCGGCCGGTGCAGTTCGGCTTTCGCAGTTTTATACGGAAGCCTCCTGGGCCGAGTTGCGGGATGTGGCGGTGCCGGCGGTGAATCAATCGGGCCGATGGAAAGGCCGGAGTCATGTTCGCCATTTGGGCGACGACGAGGTGATCGAGTATGAGACGTTGCTTCGGCTGGTGAAATCGCCGGGGCAGGAGCGAACTAGTTGTTTGGCGATTGTCCATCGACCGGTTTCGGACCAGGAGCGACTGGAAGAGGCGTTGGCCGAGGTGGAGGCCAGGAAACACGCCATTTTGGAGACCTCGCTGGACCCGATCATTACGATCAATGCGGCGGGCCAGATTACCGAGTTCAACCGGGCGGCCGAACAGGTGTTCGGTTATCCCCGGCAGGAAGTGATCGGTCGGACGCCCTCGGAGCTATTGTTTCCGCCGGCGGATAGCCCCAGTCAGCAGAATCGGATCGAGCGGTACTTGCAGTCAGGCGAAGGATCGCAATTGGGCCGACGGATGGAAGTAACCGCCCGCCGAGCCAACGGGGAACTCTTCCCGGCGGAAATGACCATGACCCTGAGCCAGGAGCACGGTGAACCGGTGCTTACGTTTTTCGTTCGGGACATCAGCCAGCGCAAACAGGCTGAGGAAGAACAAGCCCGCTACGCCGCCGAATTGGAGCGATCCAATAAAGAACTGGAACAGTTTGCCTACATTGCCTCGCACGACTTGCAGGAGCCGCTGCGAAAAATTCGCACGTTCGGCGATCGGCTTCAGATGAAGTGCGACCAACAATTGGACGAGGTAGGGCGGGAATGTTTGGCTCGGATGCAAGACGCCGCCCAGCGGATGCAACGGCTGATCGATGGTCTGCTGACGCTTTCTCGGGTAACCACCCAGGGCCAGGAGTTTGTGCGGGTCAACCTGGAGGAAGTGGTTCAGGAGGTGGTCCGGGACCTGGAGGCTCAGATCGAAAAGGTGCAAGGCCGGGTGGAAGTGGGCCATCTGCCGACCATCTACGCCGATCCATTGCAAATGCGTCAGCTATTCCAGAACCTTCTGGGCAATGCGCTGAAGTTCCATCGGCCGGACGAGCCGCCCCTGGTCCGGGTATCCGGCCGATATTTGCGGGACCGAACTCAGCGATCCGCCAGTGCGGCCGAAACAGAAGAGTTTTGCCGAATCGTTGTCGAAGACAACGGCATTGGATTTGAAGAAAAATATCTGGATCGCATTTTCAATATGTTCCAGCGATTGCATCCCCGGGATGTGTATGAAGGGACCGGCGTGGGACTGGCGATTTGCCGAAAGATCGTCCAGCGACACGGCGGCAGCATCACCGCCCAAAGCACCCCGGGAAAAGGCTCTACCTTCATCTGCCTGCTGCCGGTGTTCCATCGGACAAAGAAGGAGAAAGAAAAAGAAATTCCGTAAAAAGCCCCCTTTCCGTTCTCTGGGTTCGGAAGGGAAACGGCGGCGTTGGATGACGGAAAAAAGGAAGAGTTCTTATGGAACGTCGATCCGTGATCGTCGTTGCGGAAGAAATGTCGGCCTTGCCTACGATGTCAACGCCCGGCGAAGGGGCGGTGGAACGCCGGGGGCCGCAGTCCTTACCCAACCCACAGGAGGTCGTTTCTGAAGAGAGCCTCTTGATGACGCAACCGAACGAAGCTGATCCCCGGGCAGCCTCCCGACGTTTTCTGGTGCTGATGGCCGACGACGATCCGGAAGATTGTTTGTTGGCGGCCGAGGCGATTCAGGAAAACCGACTTGGCCATGAAGTCCACTTCGTACACGACGGGGAGGAATTGCTGGAGTACTTGCAGGGGCGGGGCCGATACGCCCTCAACCCGCCCCAACTGCCGGATTTACTGCTCCTGGACCTGAACATGCCCAAACTGGACGGCCGGGAAGCCCTGCGACGGATCAAAAACGATCCTCGCTTGCGCGGTTTACCTGTGGTGATCCTGACCACTTCCCGGTTGGAAGAGGATGTGCAGAAATGTTACCAGATGGGCGCCGCTTCCTTTCTGTCCAAACCAGCAACCTACCGCGAATGGCTTACTCTGATCCGGGACGTATGTACCTATTGGTTTGAACGAGTCCGTTTGCCTGGCAGAGAAAACTTATGAACCCAACCTCTCGCTCCCGAATTCTGCTGGTAGAAGACGATCCGGACGATGTCTGGGTGCTTCGCAACCTGCTGGGCGACCGGTGGGACGGTCCGTTTGAACTGATGCATGTGGAGATGTTGACCGACGCCCTTCGTTGTCTCAGCGTCGGCAACGTCGATGTCATCCTCTTGGACCTCTCGTTGCCGGATAGCCAAGGCGTAGAGACCTTTTTACAAATCCATGCGCACGCCCCGCAGTTGCCCATCGTCATTTTGACCGGTCTGGACGACCGAGCGCTGGCGCTTCGTTGTGTGCAAGCTGGGGCGGAAGACTATTTAGTCAAAGGTCAGGTGGATGATGAACTTTTAGTCCGATCGCTTCGGTACGCCATGGAACGCTGCCGCCGGCGCCAGGCCGAGCAACAACTCCAAACCCAAACCGAAGAATTCCGCACCGCCCGCGAAATCCAGCAGAAACTCTTCCCCAGCACGGCGCCGAAACTGCCTGGGTTTGACCTAGCAGGGGCGTTATACCCGGCCAGCGCTACGGCCGGAGACTACTTCGACTATATCCCTATGCTGGATGGGTGTTGGGGAATTGTCCTGGGGGATGTCTCTGGCCACGGAATGGGACCGGCCTTGGTCATGGCCGAGGTGCGGGCCTCCTTGCGCACCCTGGCCCAAATCACCCCCGATGTCGGCGACATCCTCACCCGCACCAATCGCACCTTGACCGCCGAACGCCATGAATTCCACTTCGTAACCCTCACTTTGGTCCGACTCGATCCGCAGGCCCGCCGACTCCGATACGCCAGCGCCGGCCAACGGGCCTTTCTGCTGGACGCCGCCGGGCGCACCACGGTGCTCGAAAGCACCAGCCCGCCGTTAGGGATCGAGCCAGAACTAACCGTCCCCTGCACCGAAGATGTTCTCTTATCGCCCGGCAGCATCGCCGCCTTTTTCACCGACGGGCTGACCGAAGCGGAATCCCCACGATTAGGCCGGTTCGGCGCCAATCGCGTCCTCCAACTCATCCACCAGCATCGCCAATTGCCCGCCCGGCAGATCATCGACCGGCTCTACCAACAGGTCAGCCAATTCATCGCCCCTGGTCCCCAGCACGACGACATCACCATCGTCCTGCTCAAGGCCGAATAGACGCCTCCTGGAAAGGATGATTTATATCCCCTCATAGCCCCGGGGAAAAAGGGTGGTTTCCTTTTTCCGCCGACCTTTGGGCAACGCAAAACTCCGGGCGGAACTTTTACGGTTCGATCCCCTGCCAGGCGTCTTCTGGCAACGGGTAGCCGCTTTCCCGGGCCAAGACGCCCACCGCTTCCAAAAGTCGCACTTCGGCGATTTTCCAGGCAACCACTCGGCTGACCAGCTCTGCTTGGGCCTCGTAGTAGGCCAATGGGGCGGCCTTTTGCGAGTCGTTTTCTTCTCGGGCCGAACCACTTTCTTTCTGGTCGGAACTTCGGGCGTCCCTCTTGCCCTGGACCTCCCTAGTAGCCAGATACGCCTGGTGAGTCTGGACCAATTCCTCCAGAGCGGTCTGCGCCTGTCTGGCCGCCTGCCGAATCTCCTCTTCCACCTCTTTTTCCCGCCGGGACAAAAGAAAACGGATTTGCTCTTCTCGTGTGGCGGCCTCCATGTGCTGCGGCGCAGTGCCCAACGCCTGCGCCAAGGCCGGAAACCGAGACGGCGTAGAACCCAAGGCCGGATGCCATTGCTCCAATGTATGACGAACCGCACTCAAATCATTGGCGTCGATGCCCCGCAGCAACCGACGCAGCGCCCGCAGTTCCGCCCGTTCTTCCAAGCCGTGTTGGACGGCCTTTTCCACATCTATTTTTTGCGGCGATACGGCCAGAGCGGCCGACGGCCAGATACGTCGAAAATCGCCAAGCTCCCCGCCAAGCATGGGCCGGAGTCGGCTATTGATTTTTTCAATCCGCTGCTCCGCCTCTTCCTGCCGACGTTGCCATCGTTCACGCTGGGCAGCCCACCGCTCGGAAAGAACATTTTCCGAGGAGGACTGACTCCTACGTTCAGGCGTTTTTTCGTCCTTCTCTTCCGCATTCCCCGAAGCCGATGAGACAGTTGCCTCGGAACCGTCCTTTTTCCCCTCGGCCTTTTCCATCCACTCCAGAGCGGACTGGCATAAATCCCAATGCGATTCCGCCTCCGCCAAGCGATAGAACAATTCTAATGCGTCGGCGGCGGCCCGATTCCGTTCCGACAGAGCACTATACCGCAACAGATCGCTTTGCAGGGCTGCCGACCGCGCACGCGGCGTTCGGCCCCGGCCAACCACCGCCGCGGCCAACTCGCTTTCTTCGTCCAGAATGTTCCCCCAAACGGCATTCGCAGCAGCCAAGGCCTGGCATTGCCGGGCCGTCAACACATAGTAACATCTCTCCCCCTTTTCCGCCTTCGCCGCCTTTTCGGACCCCAGCGGTTTAGGAATCTCCGGACGGATCGTCTCTGGGTCCCTCCCCTCGATAAAGCGGACATCGGCCAATTTCATCACCCCTGGGCCAAATAAAGGGGTGTCGGCTTCTGACTTCAAGGCTCGGCCCACACACCCACTGCCCGCCATCAGAAATATCTCAAGGAGAAGAACTCCGCAGATTGGGGGGCTTCCTTTTTTGAATGTTGACCACCCCATTGCCGCACCACTTCCCAAGTCGGTACCGGTTGGTTTGGTTCTCTGGTTAGGTTATCTTACAGAGGGGAGAACCAACACAATTCGTTGTGTCTAAAATTTTTACGCCTACCACCTGTAGTACTTACTTCCCCGAACAGAGATCGCCAACTTAACGAAATCTCCGCTTAATGCCTAGAGGAACTTTTTTCGGAAAACAAAATACAAAAAATAGAAAATCTGGGCAAAATTTTTCCGAGACCTTTCCCGCCGCTTATCATTGACAAAGCCTCTGGAAGGCATAAAATAAAAATCTTTGGGGATATTTTAGCCCGAATGAAGCTGGTTCCTCAAACAGGCCGGATGGAGTCATTCCTGCACAAGGGGGAAACCAGAATATTTACCTCTCCCCATCGCCATTGGTATTTACAATTGGTATTTACACAAGTTGGTACCGCGGAGGGGGGAGGTCCCCTTTGCATTTGGCTGAAATGTTGCGAAAATTAGATTTTTAGGCAACCAGATTTGTTTACGTTGTGTATTTTGGCCAAATTGCCAGACTGGGGTAAAATGCCTATCTCCATAGAGGAGAATTGTTTCGCGTTTTCCTGCTCCCTTATATTCCGTCAAAAGCAAAGCGAACGGCGGAATTCAGCAATCGGGAGCGTTTAGGGACAGGTAGCTCAGTTGGTAGAGCACTGGACTGAAAATCCAGGTGTCGCCGGTTCAATCCCGGCCCTGTCCACTGCGTGCGGGTTTGCCTAATAGGCGGCCTCTATATGCAAATCTCGGCGGGTGCCTGACGCCGTAAGGCTCAGGAGGCTTCGGTGCCGGAGCCTTGGAACACCCGCCTTCCTGTTGACAAAAATACCTACGCTTCCGATAATAATGGAGGTATGGAAACAGTGTTGGTCAAACAACCAGAAACGCTTTGGACAGTCCAGGAAGCGGCTACTTTTTTAGGTGTAACCGACGCCTATGTCCGGCAATTACTTTTAGCCGGAATGCTTTCTGGGTACAAACCCAGCAAAAACCTCTGGCTTATTCCGGCCTCCGTGGTGAAAGAGTACGCTCTCAATCGACGCCCTCCTGGACGCCCCCCTAAAGAGGCAAATTAAAAAATTTTCAAAATTTTTTGAAATCTCTATTGACAAAACTCCTACGCTTCAGTAGTATTTAATCGGTTTTCCAATTCCAAAATCCGGCTCCCTCTTGTCTCCGCTGAGATACTGTGAAGCCAAGGGGGCGCCAATCCTGGGATGGCCCAGGATTCCCGTTGCCCGGATAAGCCGGGCCGATGGAGCAATTTCTAAATGCTGACGGAGCGCCCCAGGCATGGCGGCTGATACTATACTTGTGTTAGGAGGAGTGAACATATTTTCTTGCTGGCCTTGGGCCAGCAGGACGCTGCCCTCGGCAAGCAAAGCCGAAGGGAGACGCATCTGTGAATCTGCCGCAACTAGTCTCCGAATACTTGGCCTGCCGCCTGGGTCTATCTCAGGCCCATCGCTCCGATGTGCTCTCCATTTGCCGCCGAATCCACGAGGACCTTGGCCTGGTCAATGGCACTATGCCAACCAAAACGCAGCTTGTCGACTGGCTCCAGCGACAGCTCGACCGGGGCCGAACGGCTGCCTGTGTGGCCCGATATGTCCGGGTACTCCAGGCCGTTTTGCGCTGGGGTGCCGAACAAGGATACTGTCCTACAATCCAATTGCCCAAAATCAAGGTGTCAATGACCGAACCACTGGAGTTTACCCAGAGTTGCTGGAGTTTACCCAGTGTGGGATGATCGCCAAATACCGGGCAGAAGCTAAAATTCGCCCATCTTTCGGGTTACCGCCGGGATGTCGTCCGCGCTAGCACTCGAGCGGGTTGGTATGATCCGAGCTGGGCGGTCCAAAGCCACCTAACCTGGTCAATCGCCGTAAATTCCGGCCAATTCGCACATCTCCACAACATCAACACTGGGTAAACTCCAGATTAGCCCCCGATTGCCGGGGGTGGTTTTGTGGGAGATAATTTTATTTATGATTCATACTTGTCCAACTTAGCAGTTCCGGATTCAGAAGCGGAGCAATGGACGAAGTAGTTCGCCAGATGTTGGAGAGCCAGCATGGGCTTCACCTGATTCGGCGGATCGGGCGGGGTGGATTTGCCGAGGTCTGGGAGGCCCGTTCCGCCGAAGACGTGCCCTGTGCGGTAAAAGTCTCCCTGGATACGCTGGATGGCCAGAACCCGGCCATTCAGAAAGAGTTGGAAAATCTTCGCCTTTTAAAAAACTTGGTCGGGCATCCCCATGTGGTTACCTTGATGGACGTTTGGCAGATTGCCGGCTACCTGGTTACCCGTTGGGAGTTTTCCAGCGAAGGGAGCCTGGAGAAACGGCTTCAGGAGTATCAGGCGCAGGGGCTGCCTGGCATTCCAGTGAACCAATTGCTTCGGTATATCTACGATGCGGCCCAGGGGATCGATTTTCTGAATAACCGGGGGATTGTGCATCGGGACATTAAGCCGCAGAATCTGCTCCTGTTTTTCAACCGGGTGAAGGTGGCCGACTTGGGGCTGGCCAAGTTTGTGGGGGCTTCGACGGCTTCGCACACGGGAGCGGGTACCTGGGGCTACTTGCCACCGGAAGCCTATCGAGGAGAGTTATCGGCTACGGTGGACTTGTATAGTCTAGCAGCTACCTATATAAACCTCCGTACAGGCCGGGAGCCGTTCGGTTTGGACCCGCCGGAGATTTTCCGACACCAAGAGATGGGCCAGCCGATCCTGGACAACCTCAGCCAAGCCGAGGCCCAAGTCATATTGCATGCGCTGGCCCCTCGGAAAGAAGATCGCCCCCAACATGGCGCCCAGGTCTGGGTCCGCTCCCTCTATAAAGCCCTCCAACCCTCCACCCCCCTAAAGACTCCCCGGAGGGAAAACCAGGAACGTAAATCGTCCGAAGTCCTGGTCAGCGAGGCTTCCCAACCCATTCCAGCCAGTCCTTCTGTCGAAGAACCGATAAAAGTTGTGTCGATGCCGGCTAGGCCAATGCCTATGGAACTAGTCCCAGCGGAGCCGATCTCAGAACCGGGTTCTCCGCCGGCGCCGGTGATTTACCTGGCGGAAGTGATTGAGTCTGATATACCGGGGTCTCCCCCTATACCGCTGCCCCCGCCGCCTTCCCCGTGGATGGGACCGCCACAAACTCCGCCCCTTTGGAAAAGCGTCCAAACTTCTGTGAAAAACGGTAATCCGATTCTGGTTGGGGGAATCATCGGCGCTGGGATTGGCTTTCTTTTGGGATTGTGTGGCGGTCCTCTATTAGGGATTTTCGTAGCTGTCTTCACCGCCGCCCTTGGCGCCTGTATCGGATTGCTAATCCAAGATGTTTTGCAACGCCCGAACGAATCGAAAAAACCTGAGAACATTTCGCGCTGCTGAAGCAACTTCGTTTCGTCTGGCCATGGGCCGGTCAGGCGGCGTCTGAACGGGTGCAAGGGACTTTGTGGAAGAGGGCAGGGGGTCTCTCTCTCATGGACAAATTGCTCGAACAGATCCGGCGGCAGAAGGCACTGTTGCGTCAAGAGGCGCTTCGGCGACGGGCGGAGCAGCCAGACAAAGACCGGTTGAGCCTCCAAATCTGTCAGACTCTGTTGGCTATGCCGGAGTTCCAGGCCGCCCGAACTATCCTCTTTTATGTCCACTATGGCGATGAGGTCCGCACTCAACCGCTTTTACGCTACCTGTTGGGCGAAGCGGAGACCTTCGCAGGGGGACCGGCAGAATCGCTCTCCACCGCCGCCGGAGAACCCTTTTCCCCCCAAGAGGCCATCGCCAGGGGACCAAATCGCCAGGCCCGCCAACTGCTGGTACCCTATTGCCAAGGGAACGATCTAAAGCTCTTTCGGCTTCGGTCGATGGCGGAGCTAGAGCCGGGGAGGTTTGGCATCTTGGAACCCCGGTCGGAACTTCGTCAGTCAACCGAGCGACAGGCGACGATTCAAGAGGTCGATCTGGTGGTGGTGCCGGGGGTGGCGTTTGATCGGCGAGGTGGTCGGCTTGGGCATGGCCGGGGCTACTACGATCGGCTGCTGGCTCAGGCTCGGCCGGACACTCTGCTAGTGGGCCTGGCCTACGAGTGCCAAATCCTGCCCGAAACGCCGATCCTGCCCGGCGATATCCCTGTGGATAAACTAATTACCGAGGCGAACGTCTATATTAGAAACTAAAGCCAATCCAACACCTAAAAGGCGTTGTAAAAATACCTTTCCTATCCTATTTAGGAATAAATGGAAATAAGTACACATCTTGGATGATTCTCTTTTTCCCCGATCCTTCCAGTAAAAAGGATAACGCCAATGAGCATTTCCAGTTGGATGTTAGGTCTTTTGGTTGCCTGTGGTGCATTGGAAACAGACGCCTCGCCGCCCGCCGCCGCTCAGCCGACTCGACTGGTCGTCTCGCTGGATGGTGAAGATTGGCTCTTGGCCGTCGATCCGCAAAATGTGGGCCGAGAGCAGCACTGGTTCAAATCGCCTCGGCCTGATGCCAAACGCACCAAAGTCCCCTGGATCATTCAGGATGCATTTCCCGGTTATCACGGGGTGGCCTGGTATTGGCGGAAATTTCGCGCGCCGCCACAGCCGCATCCCGATGGCCGATATCTGCTCCGTTTCTGGGCCGTCGATTACATGGCCGAGGTGTGGCTGAACGGCGTTCGGGTGGGCGATCACGAAGGAGGCGAATCGCCCTTTGTGTTGGATGTTTCCGAGGCGATCCGTCCGACAGAAGAGAACCTGTTGGCCGTCCGGGTGCTCAATCCGACGCATGAACCGATCGACGGCATCGTGCTCAAGCAGACGCCGCATCGGAACAAGGCCCTGCCCTACTGGGCTGGCAGTGCTTGGAATCAGGGCGGCATTATGGATTCGGTGGAACTCCTGGTAACCCCGCCGATGCGGATCGAAGACCTATTCGTTCGTGCGGATTGGAAGACAGGCCAGGTGCGTGTTCAGGTCGAACTGGTCCATACAGGCCGGGAACCAACGGATGCGGAGCTAGAACTGAGCATTGCCCCGGCTACTACGGGTCCGACGCTCCAGGCCGCCCGATGCCAGAGAAAATTGTCTCCGGGGTTGAATCGACTGGAGGCCGAGCTTCGGCTTTCGGAGTGGCGGCTTTGGGAGCTGCATGATCCGCAGCTTTATCGGCTCTCAGCCCGCCTACGGCGTCCGGGCCAACCTGGGTTCGACGAGCACTCGGTGCGGTTTGCTTTCCGCGATTTTCGCTTTCAGGATGGATATTTCCGACTCAACGGCCGACGCATTTTCCTCCGGTGTTCCCATACGGGAAACTGCTGTCCCGTGGGCCTGGAATTGCCGTACGATCCGGATTGGCTCCGCCGGGACCTCGTGAACGCCAAGGCCATGCGATTTAACGCCATTCGGTTCATCGCCGGAGTGGCCAAGCGATACCAGCTCGATCTGTGCGACGAGATCGGTCTGATGGTATATGAGGAGTCCTATGCGGCCTGGATGTTGGAGGATTCGCCGCAGATGGCCCGCCGATATGATGAATCGGTCCTTGGCATGGTGCGGCGGGACCGGAACCATCCCAGCGTGGTCATCTGGGGTCTGTTGAACGAGACGCCCGATGGCCCAGTGTTCCGCCATGCCGTTAGCTTCCTGCCCAAGCTCCGTCAACTGGACGACACTCGCCTGGTACTTCTCAGTAGCGGGCGGTGGGACAATCAGACGGCCGCCATCGGCAGCCTGAGTAATCCCGGTTCTCAGGAGTGGGAAAAGCTGTTGGGTGATAAACATCCTTACCAGCGTGTGCCCCATACGGCGGACATTATTCGCACCCTACGCACGATCGATGGGGATGGGTTGCCGCTGTTTTTGTCCGAGTACGGCATTGGCAGTGCGGTCGATCTGATGCGGGTGGTCCGCCATTATGAGCAACTGGGAAAAACCGAGGTGGAAGACGCTCGGCTTTACCGCTCCTGGCGGGACCAATTCCTGGAAGATTGGCGGCAGTGGCGATTGGACGAGTGTTTTGATCGGCCGGAGGATTTCTTCGCCCAGAGCATCGCTCGAATGGCCGAGCAACGGACCCTCGGCATCAATGCCATCCGGTCCAATCCCCATGTAGTGGGCCACAGCATCACCGGCACGCTCGATCAAGGCATGTCCGGCGAAGGCCTGTGGACCACCTTCCGGGAACTGAAACCTGGCACGACCGACGCCATTTTCGAGGTTTGGGCGCCCCTGCGATGGTCGCTGTTTGTCGAACCGCCCAGTACCTATCGAGGCCGGCCGGTGCGATTGGAGGCCGTGCTGGTGAACGAAGATGTCTTGAAACCGGGTGAGTATCCTGTTCGGCTAGAGGTGATCGGACCTGGGCAGAATCGGGTGTTTCGTCGGGACCTGACGGTGAAAATCCCGGCCAGCCAACTGGGCAAGGAGCCGCCCTTTGCCATGCCGGTCTTTTCCGAGGAGCTGAAGATCGACGGGCCGCCGGGCATGTACCGATTCCTGGCTACATTTCAACAAGGGGCGGCTCCGACAGGCGAATCGGTCCTCTTCCACCTGGCCGATTCGGACCTGGGGCCTCCGCTACAAAAGGCGGTTACCCTTTGGGGAGAAGACGGTCCGCTTACCGATTGGCTCCAGCGGCGAGGAATCAGGGTGGAAAAGTTTTCGGAGAAGGCCCCGGGACATCGGGAACTGATTCTTGTTTCGGAGAAGGCGCCATCGCCGGGCGGGGCGCCCGCATTTGCCGAACTGGCCCGCCGGATCGCCGCTGGCGCCCATGCCGTCTTCCTCTCGCCGGCCGTGTTCGCCAAAGACAAGGCGCCGACCGGTTGGCTGCCGCTTGCCCAAAAGGGCAACCTGGTTGCCTTACCCGCCTGGCTCTACCACAAAGACGAATGGTGCAAACGTCATCCGATCTTTGAAGGCTTGCCTGCCGGCGGCCTGATGGATTGGATGATCTATCGGGAGGTGATCCCGGATGCGGCGTTTGTTGGGTTGCCTCAGCCGGCGGAAGCCGTGGCCGGCGGCATCAACGCCGCTCTGGCCTATTCGTCCGGCCTGTTAGTGGCGGTCTATTCGCTGGGCGAAGGCCGGTTCGTCCTTAATACGCTCAGAATTCGGGAAAACCTGGATCGGTCTCCCGCTGCTGACCGACTGCTGCTGAACATGCTTCGGTATGCGTCGGCTGATTTGGATCGGCCGCCGGCCCCGCTCCCCGAGGACTTCCCCAAACAACTCCAAACCCTGGGCTATGGGCCCTAGGTATTGGGAGTAAAAAAAGCTCCTACGCCCCTTCTCAGCGGACTCTTCTTGGTGTACCATTTCCGCCGTTCGGTCAACCTCTCATCTCTCTGCAAGCCAGGGCCTGTTGGAAGCAGGGAGGACACAGAGGCGGACAGGTTGGCCGCTCGGCGGAAATAGTACAAGTAGGAGAAGTTCCTATGGCAAAAGAACAGCCAAAACGGATTGTGATTACCGGGGTCAGCCGGGGTTTGGGCCGGGCGCTGGTGGAGGGGTTGGCGGCCCGGGGGCATGTGGTGGTCGGTTGTGCCCGCTCGGCTCAGGCGGTGGAAGAGCTTCGGCGGCAGTTCGGCCCGCCCCATCGGTTTGACGTGGTCGATGTGGCCAAGGAGCCGGAGGTGGCCCAGTGGGCGAAGGCAGTGCGGGAGGACAACCCGGCGATCGATCTATTGATCAACAATGCCGCCCTGATCAACCGAAACGCTCCGTTGTGGCAAGTGCCGCCGGAGGAGTTCGAGATGGTCATCGACGTGAATATCAAGGGCGTCTATTATGTGCTTCGGCATTTTTTGCCCACGATGGTGGCCCGTCGGCAGGGGGTGATCGTGAATATCAGTTCCGGTTGGGGCCGATCCACCTCGCCGGAAGTGGCCCCCTATTGTGCGACCAAATGGGCCATCGAAGGGCTGACCCAGGCGTTGGCCCAGGAGTTGCCGGCCGGCATGGCCGCCGTGCCGCTGAATCCGGGCATTATCCATACCCAAATGCTGGAGTCGTGTTTCGGGCCAGAGGCAACCTCGTATCCCTCGCCGCAGGAGTGGGCCGAAAAGGCTATCCCGTTGCTTTTGCGTCTGGGACCGAAACATAACGGTCGGCCCATGTCGGTGGGCGTCGGGGAATAACCGTCCTCTGCCGGGAAAGCCCAAGTGAACCAGGGGAGCGCCTAGTCGGCCAATTTTTCATCCCAGGGCCACGTCCAGGACCATCATCAGGGTAAAGCCCAGCAGCGCCCCGCCGGTGGCAAAGTCGCTGTAGCCGTTCCGTTGGGATTCCGGGATCAGCTCCTCGACTACGACGAACATCATGGCCCCGGCGGCAAAGGCCAAGGCATAGGGCAACACGGCGGCCATGCTCATCACGGCCCATGCGCCCAGCAGCCCGGCCAGGGGTTCCACCACGCCGGACAGTTGCCCATACCAAAATGCCTTCAACCGCCCCATGCCTTCCCGGCGCAAGGGCATAGCCACCGCCAGCCCTTCGGGGAAGTTTTGCAGGCCGATGCCGACGGCCAAGGCCGCCGCCGCTCCGAAAAGCCGACGGGCGGTTTCCGGTTCCGCCGCCTGGCCGACGGCGCCAAAGGCCACACCCACAGCCAACCCTTCCGGGATATTGTGCAAAGTGATGGCCAGCATCAGCAGGACCGCCCGTTGCCAGTGGGTGGGTATTCCCTCGGCTTCGCCCGTCTCTTTGCCTAGATGCAGGTGCGGCAAAATCTTGTCGATGCCGTACAAGAAAAATCCGCCCAGCAGAAAGCCGATGGTCGCTGGCCGCCAATCTCCTTCCGACATCTCGATGGCCGGGGCCAAAAGCGACCAGTAACTGGCCGCTATCATCACGCCGGCGGCCATGCCCAACATGCCGTCCATGAGCTTCTGGTCAAACCGCCGGGTAAAAAAGACCAGGCTGGCGCCGGCCGCCGTTACCGCCCAGGTAAACAACGTGGCCAATAGCGCCTGGACCACTACCGGTTGCTCGAACACCCATCGGATCGCTGGATACTCCATTGCAAAAAATCTCCTTTTACAACATTTCGGTCGAACGCGGAAATGTTGCGACCGATGGCGAACTGTGCCAGCGCCTCGGCGGAGACGACGGCGTTTTGTAGGCCGGAATGTTACCGATCCGACGACGACTGCGGTACCAGCCTTTGCGGCGGCTCGCTGCAAAGCCAGCAAAGCGCCTCTCGCACCCGAACGATCTGTTCCGCCGAGACAATCAGATACCGATGTTTTCCGTTGGGGTCCGGCTCAAACCGCGTGAACCCATCGTCTTCCACCCGAATCCAGCCCGGCGGCGAGAGATCGAAGTAGCCCCGCTCCGGCCGAACCGCATACAGCACGCTGGTCAGATCAAACGTGGGCTGATCGTGCTCCAGGCCGCGATAATACCCATACGCCTCCGCCACCGGATGATGCGACACATATCGGTAATCTTGCCGGATACTGACGACCGGATACAGGATGGCCCGGCCAATTTCAAACCCGCTGGCCACGATCGGCGTGGGCCACTGGCCCAACACCTTTTGGGCCGCCGGAACGTCGGTAACCACGTTGTACTCCCGGAATCGCCGCTTCTGGAGGTCTTCGGAAAACGCCCCGGCCATCACCGAAAGAAGCCGAACCTTCTTCGCCGCCAGACTCTTGCCGTCCAACGGCGAAATGTCATCCGGCGGCGAATCCAAAAGGCGGGCCAAATTCGTCGAAAACCCCACCTGCACCACGACCACCGAGCCGTCCGGTTGACCGGCCAGAGTGCGCCGCAACACCTGGACCGCGTCCGGCGCCGATCGGCCGTCAGAGAGCCGATGCGGATACCGTGGTTTTCCCCCGTCTTCGGCGGTTACCACCTGACGTAAATACCGACCATCCTCCGGCGTCTTGCCGCCGCGAACCACGCCGATCGGAATATCCGGCCGACCATAAAAGGTGTTCAGCAGATCGACTATCCGGGCCGCATAGGGGTTGTCTTTCGTAACGGTTACCGCCAGCAGTTGGCATTCGCCGCGGTTGGCCAGGGCGTGGATGACGGCCATCGCCATCGCATCGTCCACATCGTTGCCGATGTCGGTGTCGAAAATCAGACGCACCGGCTCCTGGCCCTCCGTTTTCCCTTCTCGGCTCTGCGGTTGGGAAAGTTTCTCCCCGGCTGGGTTCTCCGCTCCCTGAAGTTCCCCCAGGGAAACCGGCCAACTTTTTCCTAAATCGAACGCCACTGCGAATAACGCTGCCCACCCCAACATCCCTAGCATTTTCTCTAGCCAAAATCGTTTCATCATCGTTGATCTCCTAGAATAGTTGCATCGGAGCCAGATCACAAACTCTTGTAATTTGATAACATTTTAGCCGAATACAGTACCTTGTCATTCCTGCGCAAGCAGCAACCAGACCCGAACATCTTCCAAAAAACTGGACCACCGCTTGCCCGGCAAAGGACATACAAAGAGCGATCCTCTTAAACAGAACGCCTTCCCCGTCTTCCTGGATATAGTATCACAGCCCAAAAAGACTTTCAAATCCCGTGGCGATGGAAGAGTTCTTGCAGACGCCAACCTGGAGTACGATCCCACCGAACCCTTTCTGGGCCTCGACCGGAATTTTGAGGAGTTCTTGCGGAGAACTTATCGATTGCCGCTTAGTTGCGGCGGGGAGGGGCCGGGCCGGAGTTCCCGCTGCACGTAGTCCGGCCAAAGCGGGCAGTTCATGTCGATCCAGCATTTGATGGCGTGCATTTCGTCCCGACTGAGGCGCACGTCGTAATGGCCCCGGCCCAGCACCTCCCACAATCGGCTTTTTACCGTACCAAAGGTCAGCGGTTGCCGCTTCTCGTTGCCGCCGGAGTTCCAGCCGCAATCTAACACATGCACCCAGCCCTGCCGAATGAGCGTCTTATAGGACGATGGAATCCGATCCACATCCAAGGCGCCGGTTAGATCAATCCCCTTGGCGTCCCGGTGGTCATGGCAACTGGCGCACCGCCGATCCAGCACCGGCTGGACCACTTTTTCGTAGGAGAAAGGTCCTGCGCCCCAGGGAGGCGGCGTCGGATAGACCGGTTCCCGCAGCATAGCCAAAGGCGGCTTGGCCGGGGGACTGTACCGCCGGTCCTCATGGCAGCCGATACAACTGCGTCGTTCGCCCGGCTGGAGTTGTACGACGCTTCGCATCCGTTGCAATTCGTTCAGGTCTTCGTCGAGAATTTGGAAATATAGCGTTTTACCAGCCGGTGCGTAGAAATGGGCCGATCCGTCTTCATGTACCGGAACCAAGCCCCACGGCGCTTTGGCCACATACGAGGGCCAACCAAAGGGACCGCTCACCCGATCCACTGGGGCGGCGTAGAAGTGCATGAATGGCTCATGATCTTTGCGGTATTCGCCGGTAGGTAATTGCGCCAGATTGGCCCGCACCTCTTCGACCACCCGCAGGTATTTCACTTTACCCCGGGGAATGAACTCTTCGATCCCCTGATAGACATCGGCCAACACCAGTTGGCCCCATTCCTCCTTGGGGTCGATCTTTTCCGGAGCCAAGATCGGCGGCCTGGGCGTGGGCCGAAACGGCGTCGGCGTCATGCACCCATACACGCCGTCCATATACAGCATCTCCCGGTTGCCGTACCGATCCAGCACGCACAGCCCAGCCCGTTCCCTCGGAGCGTGCGAACACAGGATGTAATCTCTGGCAATCGGGTACGGATCCCGGAAGTATTCGGTCCTGGGCCACCAGCCCGGCCAGGGTACTTCGGGCGTAAGGGTTTTGATGGCGGCCGGGTTGAATCGGCCTTTCTCGATCTCCAGCAGGGCGACCGGCCCGTTCAGGTCCCCAAAGTGCGAGACCAGCACACAGCATATCTCCTTGGTTCCGGGCACTTCCCGCCCGCTGGCGTAGCCATTGGGCTGGATGATCGTATTGCCGAAGACCAGTTCCGGATGGGTGCCGTCGGGACGGATGGTCCACAAGGTATGGCTGAAGTCGGCCCCTTTGTCGATGTATTCGGACCGTTGCCAGATGATCCGGCCGTCACGGGTTACCGACGGTCCCCATTCGCTCAGGTTGGCAAACGACAGCGGCCGAATCTGACTGCCGTCGGCCTCCATGCGGAAAAGCACGGCCACCTGGGGCCGCCAACACAGATACCTCGCCTTGCACCGGGTGGAGATCATCGCCAAGCCGCCGTCCGGCAGGGGACACGGAAAATAATCATGGAACGGCCCAGAGGTGAGTTGCTCCAGGCGGCTGCCGTCCGGATTCATACGCATAATGTGGAAATACTCCGGCTGGCTGCGGCGGTAGGCGAAATAGATTTTGCTGCAATCGAACGTGGCCACCGGGTCCCGGGCAATGCCGTCGCCGGAGTCGAACAATTTCTGCAGTTCCGCTTGGCCGGGCTCCAATCGGCCGTTGATCCACGGAAACCGGATTCGGTAAATCCCGCCGCCGGGCCGCCACGGCGCATCCAGCATCACACTGTAATTGTGCGACGGTTCATAGGGGTATCGTTTCACAAAAAGGATTTCTTCCAGCGGCCGGAGGTCCGGGTCGCGGAACATGCTGCGGCGTTTGGCCCACCGGGCCTGGAAGAAGGTTTCCCGTTCGGCCTGCTCGTCCGGGGCTTGTTTAAGCAGTTGGTCTTGGCGGCGGCGGAACCCGGCGGCTGTTTGTCGCTCGTCGGCCGCCGAGAGTCCCTTGGCCTCCAACCGGTCCAGCATCTCTTCCCACAGGCTGAGCGTCCGCTCCAGCGGATCGTACCGGAAAAGGTGCAGGCGGTACTCCTGCCCGCTGTTTAATTCCAAAATGCTCAGATGCAATTGAGGGCCGATGGGGCCTTGCTCGGCAGGCAGGCGTATCACCTGCACCTGGCCCGGCTGGAGCACTAGCTCGCCCGGCCACCCCGCCGCCGCACTTTGCACCTTGCACGGTTTGCCGCCGGCCGGTACCCGAAGCCGCACTCGGAATGCCCGATCCACACAGGGCGGCTCTTCCCCTACCGCCAGATCGGAAAACACAAACCACACCGGCCGGCCAATGGCCGGCGTATGCCGTCCGCCCATACCCAGCCCGATCCGCAGACCCTGCTGTCGGCAGTCCGGGAACCACTGCAACGGCAGCCGAATTTCCCATCGGCGCAGACTCGGATCATACGCCCCTTCAACCGGCCGGGTTTGGTCTAGCTTTGTCTGGTGCGGGCCTTCCCGCTGATAGGTCTTAAAGACCAGCCCTTCCTTTTCCAGGGCGACCACTCCGCAGCCCTGACCGCTGCTTGTGGAAACTACGGCCAGATGGCTGCTTAGGAGCCGATCGGTCTGGAGGGCCAGATATAGATATTCATCTTTCCACCCGGCCCACACGGCGGTTTCGACCAGGGGGCTTTGGTCGAAGTCGGCCAAGTGCGCCACCCGGGCCACACCTCGACTTGCCTCCTGCCAGCAACCATCGTCCAGTTGACCATCCAGTTTCGGGGTGCTACTAAGCGGGGGCAGGGGAAGCCGATCGTCGCCCACATGCTTCGGATACTCCTTCACCCGCCCGTTATAAGGCACCAAACTGGGGTCCAAATCGGCCCGGCCAAAGGTCTTCAGCCAGGCGTGTTCCTCGTTCAAAAAGGCGTATCGCAAAAGGTCCCATTCTTCGTAGGAGAGTGGTTCGGTCGATTGGAATTTATCGCCTCTCCCCTCCGTGGGAGAGGCCGGCTGAGCCAATGGCGAAGCCGGGTGAGGGGGACTTCCGGCAGGAGCGGGCCTTTGGCCGGCATCGGTGGTGGATGGGACCTCCCCACCTTCCCCCCTCACCCTACCCCTCTCCCGCCAGGGGAGAGGGAACTGGACGCCGGCCAGTTGGCTGGGCAGCGGACCGATCTTTTCCAGCGGGATCGGCTCTTTTTGGCCGTAGATTTCCAGTTCGTCGATCCGGGCCTCGCCGCCGTCTGCCGACTGAATCTGGAGGCGAATCCATCGAGCCTGCACCGGCCGGAACCGAAACTCCCGCCGCACTTGCACCGGTACACCATCTCCTTTATAGACCGCCTGCCAAGCGGGAGCAGCCGAATCGGCCTGATACTCCCTGGCCGCCAGAATAGTAAACTGCCGAGGCGCTCGATCCTGATACTGACCGCTGCTGTCGCTGCCAAAAGCCGCCTTATACACCCAAAACAGCTCACCCAGGTCGATCTCGGCCCAGGAGGGTTCGCCTCGGCTGATCCAGCTATGGGAGTTGCCCAATTTCCCATCGTTTAGATGGGCGATCTGGTGGATGGCATATCCGGGCAAGACCGAAGAGGCATTCGCCTTGGCCGCGGGTCGCAGAGCCAGGTTCTCAAAACCTAGGTCATCTTTTTTAGGTGCTACAAGATCGGCGGCGGACTGGACTTCTGGCCGCTTGCTGCCCGGCACAATCCGAGGCGGCGGCGGGGCCGGGCCAACCACTCCCAGAAATCCATCCGGCCCTGCCCGGCGCACACCGCCCATCGCCCGGCCTGCCACCTTCACCACGCTCTGCCAGGTCTTCCCGTCCAGCGACAGTTGCACCTCAAAATGCGTGGGTACCCGATCCGCATACTGGCCCTCTCGATCCCGGGAAATCACTACCCGATGGACTTTTGCCGGTTTGGGCAGTTCGATCTGCGCCCACTGGCCCGCCTCCGTAGCCGGGATCCAACTGTAGGCGTTGCCGTACCGGCCATCGTTTAAGTGTTCGATCTGATGCTGCGGATAACCTGGAAGCAGTGAGGAGGCGGTTGCTTTAGCGCCGGCCGTAGCCAAGGCCAGGTTCTCCGGCCCATCCGGCCCATACAGTTCCAGTTCGTCGATGCAGGGCTGGTTGCCGCTAGTGCGATGGATCAGCAGCCGAACAAACCGGGCTTCTTGCGCCGGAAACTGCACCCCATTAGCCCGATCCGGCCAAATGTCCATCTTCAGTTGGGCGATTTCCATTCCTTGGGATTCCATTCCCCCTAAGACTCCCATCCACCATGCCAATAGAAAAACCTGCATCGTGTCTGTCCTCTCCATGTTTGGGGGAGAAAGAGTCTAAACGGTTTGGATTCCCGAATTCAAACCAAACAAACTGCTTCCCGACGCCAGAATTTCCATCTTCAACATGGCTGGCCTTCTTTTAGTGTACTCGAAACGCCTCTTTACAAGCAACTCGAACAGAAGGCATAATCGGCCTAGCGGATTTTTGCAAATAGAGAGGGAACAATTTGGCGTTTCCCTTACGAAAGTCCTATTGCCCTAGGTGAATAAATTTTTCTTCCCGAGGAGAGAAAAGATGTCGCTGACACGGAGAGACTTTTTGGCTGCTTCGGCGATGGCGGCTGGTGGCGGAATGGTCCGTTTCGGGTTGGGAGGAGAAGGCGGCGTTGGCTCGGGAAAACCGGGCCAGGACGCCTTGCCGGCCGGCAGTGCTTCGGGGGTTTGTGCAGGGGGCGAGTCGGCTGCGCCGAGCCGACAACCTGCTGCACAGACGCCCCAGGGTGCTTCTATGGAAAAGACGCTGCTTTTCCAGCGGCAGTTGCCGATCCGGTACACGGTAGATATTTTTGTCGCTGGCGGCGGCCCGGCCGGGATAGCGGCGGCGGTAGCGGCCGCTCGGCAAGGGGTGCGGGTCTTCCTGGCCGAACGGAACATATGTTTCGGCGGCATGGGCACGGCCGGTATGCTGCCGGTGTTTATGCCCTTCGGGAATGGGGAGCATCTTTTGGCCGCCGGCATCGGCTCCGATGTGCTCAAGGGGCTGGGTGTTTCGGAAAAGGAGGCCCGGGGCGGGGGCGTCGTCATCCAGGCCGAGCGACTAAAGCGACTTTATGACGATCTGGTCCTCCAGGCCGGGGTGGATTTTACCTTCCAAACCGAACTGACGGCGGTGGAGGCGGCGGAAGGCCGGGTGCGATATGCCGTTTTGGCCGCCAAAAGCGGCCTGTTTGCGGTGGAGGCCAAAATGTTCATCGACGCCACCGGCGACGGCGACCTGGCCGCCTGGGCCGGCGCACCGTTTGAAAAAGGCGACGCCCAGGGCCGAATGATGGCCGGCACCTTGTGCAGTCTGTGGACCGACATTGATTGGAAGCGGGTCCATGAAGGCGGCCGAATCCCCGATCAAAGCCGATTGCCCCAGGCCATCCAGGACGGCCTGTTCAGCCTGGACGATCGGCATCTGCCGGGCATGTGGCCACTTGGGCCGACCACCGGCGGGGGCAACATCGGGCATACCTTTGGCCTGGACGGCACTGATGAACGTTCTATCACCAAAGCAGTGCTCTGGGCCCGAAAGTCCCTCCTGGAATACGAGCAGTATTATAAGAAATATCTCAAGGGCTTTGAGCGGATGCAGCTTGCGGCCACCGCCTCGCAACTGGGCGTACGGGAGAGCCGGCGGATTCTGGGCGATTATGTGTTGGTACTGGAGGATTTCCAGCGTCGAGCCGTCTTTGAGGATGAAATCGGCCGGTTCTCTTATCCGGTGGATATCCATGCCCCGTCGCCGGGGTTGGATGCCTTCAAAGAATATGAGAAAGGTTTTACCACCCTTCGGTACAAAAAAGGCGAAAGCTACGGGATTCCGTACCGGGTGCTTACGCCCAGAGGATTGAAAAACGTGCTGGTGGCAGGCCGATGCATCAGCACCGATCGGCCAATGCAAAGCTCGATCCGGGTGATGCCGGGCTGCTTCCTCACCGGGCAGGCCGCCGGGGTGGCTGCCGCTCTGGCCGTCCAACTCCAGACCGATACCCGGAGCATTCCGATCCCGGAGCTTCAGAAGCGGCTCAAAGCCCTAGGAGCGTATCTGCCGAACACCCCAGGATGAGTTTCCCGCCGCCTGCCCGTCGGAAAAAGCCGCTTTCGTTAAATAATAGAAAGCACGTCGATTAAGGTTTTCCCTGGCCGTGTTGGGTCAGCCAGCGGCGGAGGGCGTCGTATTGTTCTTGCAAGCTCTGGAGGCTTTGGCGATGTTGCTGGACCACGGCGGCGGGAGCCTTTTGCACAAAGGCCGGGTCGGCCAACTTCTTTTGCTTCGACTCCATGAGGGATTGGAGTTTGGCCAGCTCTTGTTTTTTACGGGCGATTTCGGCGTCCAGGTCGATCAGCCCGGCTAGATCGACGAAGATTTCCATGCCCGCGGCCGCAGCGGCGGCGACCAGAGCGGGCGGCTGAACATCCGGCCCCCAGCCGGTGGGTTCCGCCTGGGCCAACGGCCCGAAGTAACCAGCCATCGGCTGAAGCAATTCGGCCGTTGCCCGGTCGCACCGGACTGAAAACCGGATCATCCGTCTGGGCGGCACGTTGTGCCGGGCCCGCACATCGCGCACCGCCCGAAGAACCTCCTGGAACCGAGCGAATTGGGCCTCGATCTGTGGGTCGTACCGGCGATGGTCGGGCGCGGGCCAAGGGGCGATCATAATGCTTTCGGCGGCCCGCTCGGGTCGGTCGATCCCCCGCTCCGGGGCCCAGTCGGCCAATCGCTGCCACACCTCTTCTGTAATAAACGGCGTCATCGGATGGAGCAGTCTCAGCAGTACATCCAACGTGTGGGCCAACAGTCGCTGCGCCGTCGGTCGAGCGGCCGAGTCCTGCAATCGTGGTTTGAGCATCTCCACGTAGAAGCTGCAAAACTCATCCCAGGCGAACTCATAGAGCGTCCGGGCCGCTTCGGAAAACCGATACTCGGCCAAGGCGTCGGTAACTTGCTGAGTAACCGTCGCGAGTCGGCTCAAAATCCAGCGGTCTTCGATCCGAAGCGTATCCTCCGGGACCGGCGCGGGGCTGTATCCATCCAAGTTCAGCATCGCAAATCGCGAAGCGTTCCAGAGTTTATTGCAGAAGTTGCGGGCCAGTTCAAACCGTTCGCTCACCACCGGGCCGCGGGGCAGGGCTTTGTCTTCCGGCTTTTCAGCCCATTGGGTGGCAAACGGCTTTCGGCAATGCGGGCAGACGATCCGCGGCAAGGTGCGGTTTTCTTGGGTCTGTTCCAGCAGCTTGCCGCAATGCGGGCATTCAAAATCCACCCGCATCCGCACGTCCTGGGTTTCCGTCGTGAGATAGGCCAGGCCGAACCGGAGGCTGTCGGCCCCGAACTTCTCCATCACATCGACCGGATCGACCCCGTTGCCTTTGGTCTTCGACATAGTTTCGCCGTAGGCGTCCAGGATTTTCGGATGGATATAGACTTCGTGGAACGGGATTTGGCCCAGGTTATACAGGCCCATCAGCACCATGCGAGCGACCCACAGGGTGATGATGTCCCGGCTGGTGATTAGTACACTGGTCGGATAGTAATAGCGGAGTTCTTCGGTTTGTTCCGGCCAGCCGAGCGTCGAATGCGGCCAAAGGGCCGAGCTGAACCAGGTGTCCAGCACATCTTCTTCCCGTCGGAGCCGATGACCGGGCACGGCGTCTTCGGGCAGGTCTTCTTCCAGGGCGCAGATGAGCCATTGGCCGGTCTCCGGGTCCTGCCGCCAGCAGACGTCTTGCCGACCGGCGAAGGCCTTTTTCAGGTCGGCTTCCGAAGCGGTCGGGCAGTACCAGATCGGAATCTGGTGGCCCCACCAGAGTTGTCGGCTGATAGGCCAATCCCGTTTTTCGGCCAGCCAATCCAGATAGCCCTTGGCGTACCGGGCCGGGATGATCTTGACCCGACCGTCCTGCACCGCCTCCATCGCCATTTGCGCCAGCCGCTCCATCCGGATAAACCACTGGTCCGTCAGCAACGGCTCGATCGGAGTCTTCGAGCGGTCGGAATGGGCCAGGTCGATCAGACGATCTTCCACCTTTTCCAGAAGCCCTTGCTCTTGCATTGCCTCGACCACGTTCCGACGGGCCTGGTCGATGGTTTGGCCCTGGAACGGCCCGGCATTGGAGTTGAGCGTGCCGTCCAGGTTGAGGATATTGATCATGGGCAGCCCCTGACGGAGGCCGACTTCATAGTCGTTGGGATCGTGGGCGGGGGTGATTTTCACGCAGCCGGTCCCCATTTCCGGTTTGGCCCACTCGTCGCAAATAAGCGGAATCGGCCGGTTCACCAACGGCAACATCACCTTTCGGCCCGCACGGGCCATATCGCGCAGCCGCTCTAAGAGCGGCAGCAGGTTGGCCCTACGCTGGCGGAGGTCTTCCAATTCGGCCTCCAAGGGGGGGCGTTCTTTGGCCGGGGCAGAGGCAAGCCGGGTTTGGAGTTCCTTTTCGGCCTTGTCCAGGGCGGCGGCCGGATCGGGATGCACCGCCACGGCCGTATCGCCCAACATGGTTTCGGGCCGAGTAGTGGCCAAAGTTACATATTTCGGCTCGCCCGGCTGGGGATCCACGACCGGATAGCGGAAGTACCAGAAATGGCCCGGCGTCTGTTCATGGAATACTTCGTCGTCGCTGACGACGGTTTGCAATGCGGTATCCCAATTGACCAGACGTTTGCCGCGGTAGATCAGGCCATCGCGAAACAGGCGGAAGAAGGTATGGCGGACGGCCCGCGCACAGACGGGGTCCAGGGTGAATCGGGTCCGTTGCCAATCGCAGGAGCAGCCCATCCGTTTGAGTTGGCTGAGGATGCGGGATTCATATTCATCTTTCCACTTCCAGATGCGTTCCACCAGGGCCGCCCGGCCCAGGTCATGCCGCGTTCTCCGCTCCTCCTGCAAAAGCCGACGTTCCACAACCGCCTGGGTGGCAATGCCGGCATGATCGGTGCCCGGCATCCAGAGCGTCTCAAACCCCTGCATCCGCTTTTGGCGAATGAGGATGTCCTGGAGCGTATTGTTCAGCGCATGGCCCAGATGTAATGCGCCGGTAACGTTCGGCGGCGGAATGACAATGCAGTACGGCTTCCGCTGCGGATTGGGCTGACTGTGAAAATACCCCTTCTGGAGCCAAAACTGGTACCACTGCGCTTCCGTAGCCGAGGGATCATATTGTTTCGGAAGCTCATCCGCCACATTAGGCCGCTGCATCAGGTTATCCTCCTTGGAGGTTTATGGACCAGAACCCATTAGGTCCGGTTCAGAACTTGGCCGGTTCGACCGGCCGCAGGTTGTCGTTCTTCGTCTTTACAAAGTTTATATTCGTAGCTATCGACCAGGGCGAGCCAACTGGCTTCGATGATGTTTTCACTGACGCCGACGGTGCCCCAGGCGTCCGTTTCGTCGGCGCTTTCGATGACGACGCGAACGCCGGCTGCCGTACCCGCCTCGGAGTTGATTACCCGTACTTTATAATCCACCAGGCGCATTGTTGCCAAGGTCGGATAAGCGCCGTTGAGGGCCTTGCGCATGGCGGCGTCCAGGGCGTTTACGGGGCCGTCGCCCTCGGCCACCTCGTGGCGAATCTGGTCGCCGACGCGGATTTTGACCGTCGCTTCGGTAATCGAGCGGCCTTGGGCGTCGGTCTCGATATTCACATGGTAATTGATCCGCTCGAAATGGGGCCGGAATTGACCTGTACATTTCTTTATCAACAGATCGAACGACCCCTCCGCCGCCTCGAATTGATACCCGGCATGCTCCATGCTGACGACCTTGGCCAGGATTTTTTCCATCAGTTTCGGATCGTGTTGGATGTTGTGTTTGGCGGCTCGGGCGATGATGTTCGATCGGCCGGACAACTCGCTCACCAAAATCCGCCGTTCATTGCCCACCAGATCGGGGTCTATATGTTCGTAGCTGGCCGGAGTACGCAACACGCCGCTCACATGAATCCCGCCTTTATGGGCGAATGCGCTCCGCCCCACAAACGGCTGGTTCGCCCGATAATTCATATTGACCATCTCATATACGTATCGGGAAAGCTCTGTAAGATGGCGCACCGACTCCGGCCGAAGAACCTCGTAGCCTTTTTTCTTGATCGCCAAGTTGGCAATCACGGAAATCAGGTCGGCGTTGCCGCACCGCTCGCCCAGACCGTTGATCGTCCCCTGCACCTGCACCGCCCCGGCGTCCACGGCGGCCAACGTATTGGCAACCGCCAAATCGCAATCGTTATGGCAATGCACACCCACGGGGACCGAAAGGGATTCTACCGCCGCCCGGGTGATCTGGCTGATTTCCTCCGGCATACTGCCGCCGTTGGTATCGCACAGGACCACCAGATGGGCGCCGGCTTCCGCGGCGGTCTGAGCGGCTCGCATCGCATAGGCAGAGTCCGTCTTCCAGCCGTCGAAGAAATGTTCCGCGTCGAAAATCACCTCTCGATCATGAGCACGGAGGAACCGAATGCTCTCGGCGATCATCGCCAAGTTCTCCTCCAAACTGCATCGGAGAACCTCCGTTGCCTGAAAAGCGGACGCCTTGCCGACCAGCGTGATCACGGGGGCCTGCGACTCGAGCAACGCCCGCAGCCCCAGGTCTTCCTCCACCTTCACACCCCGACGCCGGGTCATGCCGAAAGCCACCACCCGAATCCCTCGCAGCCGAAGTTTCCGAACCTCCTTGAAATACTGGCAGTCCTTCTCGTTGGAAGCGGGATAGCCGCCTTCCATATAATCAAATCCCAACTCGTCCAATCGTTGGGTCAACAGGAGCTTATCATACAGGGAGAAGCTGATCCCTTCGCCCTGAGCTCCATCGCGTAACGTCGTATCATACACTTGGATGCGGCGCATCGGGGAACCCCTTGGTAGCTAAAAGGTAGGCGTCCACACCGTAGAAGGAATAAAAAACGCCCTGCGGCCCTTTTCGAGGGGCCTCAGGGCGTTGGAATGTTCTTTGCTCCGGCGGTACCCTTAAGGCCCCTGGCTGCCAATAATAATCCCAATAATGCCGATGATCCGGCATACCGAACCACCGACACCCATGGGCAAACCAAACCGAGGGACCACAAGGACCGAAACCACGTTTACTTTATCCTTTCCAACACAGATGTTATATCCTATCTTCTCCCAGGTCTGTGTCAAGAGGTTTTCACAGGGGGGAGAGATTATTCCTTATGGGGGAATGATATCTAAGTTCAAACTGATAGGGGACTTAGGTTGTTCTGGAGGTGCATTTCCCAAACAGCCTACATTTTTTATTTTTCCCAAACTTTCTATATTTCATTATCGTCAATTTCTTCGGAAACCTCCTCATCCGTTTGGAATTTTTTAGGCAGCAGCCTCTCGGGGAGTTCCCCAGCAACCCGAAGTTGGCCCCCGGTGGATTGGCCATTGCCTTGTTTGCTTCCCCCATTTAAGGGGGAATTTTGATAAGATTCCCCCCCTAAAGTTGTAGATTTCCCATCACCTGAAGGCCAACTGGCAGTACCTGTCCCCGCCTCCCAGGTTTTTTGTTCTTCTGGAAAGAACTTATGACCTCTTTGGGGGTCTTCCTGCGGAGAAAATTCGGTGGGGAAATCCTGGGAAGGACTTGGCCCAAGATAAATTCGATGACTTCGCCGAGGCTGGGTCGGCTCGGTAGGCGTGGCTCCCGATGGCAAGGAGACCCGGCCGCACATCCGTTCCCATTCTTCCAGGGTGATGAGCACCTCCCGGGCTTGGGAACCATTGTAGGGGCCGACGATGCCGTCCTCGGCCATGTAGTCGATCAATCGGGCTGCCCGGCCATAGCCGATTCCCAACGCCCGCTGCAGGAGCGACACACTGCCCCGGCCTTCCCGGACCACAATATCCACGGCGGCCTCATAGAGTTCGTCCTTGGCCCGGAAACCGGTCTGTCCGGCCTCCGTGGGTTCCGACGGTTTGAGTTCGACCAGTTCGTGGACATAGTCCGGTTCGTCGGTCGCCACGGCGTTAATGACCCGAGCGATTTCTTCGTCGCTGACGTAGGTGCCTTGGCCGCGGATCAGGGTGCTGGTGCCTGGCCACAAGAAAAGCATATCGCCGTTGCCCAGCAGGCGTTCGGCGCCCATTTCATCCAGGATGACTCGGCTATCGGTTCGGCTGGCCACTTGGAAAGAGATTCGGGCGGGCAGGTTCGATTTGATCAGGCCGGTGATCACATCGACCGTTGGTTTCTGGGTGGCCAGGACCAGATGGATGCCGACGGCCCGGCTCTTTTGGGCCAGGCGGATAATATGGGATTCCACCTCTTTGGCGGCGGTCATCATCAGGTCGGCCATTTCATCGGCGACGATCACGATATACGGCAAGTGGGCGGGGATTTGGGCGCGTTCTTCTTCGCTGGCCGGTTGGACCCGTTCCAAAATCTCTTCCAGGCCAAGTTGGTTATAGACGCTGATATGTCGCACACCGGTCCGGGCCAGCAGATGGTACCGCTCTTCCATCTTTTCGACCGCCCAGCCCAGGATCGCCTCCGCTTTGCGCATGTCGGTAACCACCGGGTGCATCAGATGCGGCAGCCGTTTGTACGGACTAAGCTCCACCATCTTCGGGTCGATTAGCAGCATCCGCACTTCATCCGGCCGCCGCGTCATCACGATCGACATGATCATCGAGTTGAGACAGACGCTTTTGCCCGTGCCGGTGCGCCCGGCGATCAACAGGTGCGGCAACGTGGTCAGATCGAACACCATCGGGTTGCCCGCCACGTCTTTGCCCAGAAAGATGGGAATCCGCATTTTTTGGGCCGCCGGCAAGGTCTCTTCCATAACCTCTCGGAGCCGGACGATCTGCCGCTGCGAATTCGGCGCTTCGATCCCTACGGTGTTTTTCCCTGGAATCGGGGCCACAATCCGCACGCTGGGCACCCGCAGTGCAATGGCCAGGTCGTCGGCCAAACCGGCTATTTTCGAAAGTCGCAATCCCGCCTCCAAGGCCACCTCATACTGAGCGATCACCGGCCCCGTCTGTATTTCGACCACCCGGACGTTATAGCCGAAGTCGGCAAAGGTCTTTTCCAGTATCTGCGCCCGTTGGCGAACTTCTTTTTCCTGGAGTTCGAACTGGATCGGTTCGCTTTCCAAGAGTAGGTCCACGTTGGGCAGTTCGTAGGGCGGGGCCTCTTCGCTGGCTCGGCTTGCCGACTCGATCTCCTGCAGCCACTCTTCCCGCGAAGGTTTCTGAGGTTTGCGAATCCGAGGTTCGCTCCCAGGCGGTTCAGAGGCTGTGGAACCAGACGGCGGATTGGCCGAGGCCGCGTCGGCTTGGGACTGCACCGAACTCTCGGAAGAAAACACCCTCGCTTCCGGCACGCTGGCGGGCCTTTTGATGCGAAGCGATGTTTGGTCCGTCTCTGGCTTCGTTTGGCTGGTTTTGGCCGCCCGACTGCCGGTGGGCCGACCTGTCAAGCGATCCGTATAAGCAGCGGCCACCCGCACCGCCCCCTGCCACAGGCCCTTGGCCGGTGCTACGACACCCCATCGGAGCACCAGCAACATGAACGTTTCGGTGGCCAGCAGCAGACCGCCCACCAATAAACTGAGAGCGACAATCCCTGTGCCGACCCGGCCAAAATGCATCCCCAGCAGCGCATGAAGCGTAGCGCCCAGATAGCCGCCCGGCCCAATGACCGGCCCCGAAGGCCAAGCAGGCCAGACCATGGCCGCCAAGGTGGTTAGTCCTGCCAACGACGCCAACCATCCCCCAAATCGAAATACCGGATCCGAAATGTTCCGCCGGGCCAGCAGCGCCGCATCCAGACAGGCCAATGACAACACCAAATAATAGGCCCCTATTCCAACGGTTTCTACCAAACCCCAACTAACCCATGCCCCGGCCCGACCACACCAGTTGGCCAGGCTGGCCCGCTGAGGAAACACTTGCTGCGCAGGGGGATCGGCCGGGTCATAACTCCATAGGGCCGCCCCCAAAAAAATCACTAACCCCAGCAGCCCCAAGGCCGCCAGGTCTCGACCGAGATAACTGCGCAGTGTCTCCATAAGCCGCTCCGAAAGCCTTCCGGAGAAAAGATCGGCAATCCGCCCTCTGGGAAGGAATTTCCTTTGGCATCCCCCCGCCGCCTACCTGACATGCCTCTCCCGTGGAATCGACATTTCAGAAAAAAGTCGAAAAAACTGCCCGCCGAAGAGCAATAGACTCTCGGTATGGGGATGCTACCCCTCTTTCTTTTTCCGAAAATCCGAAAAACCAGCACAACCCAAAGAGCCGCTCTTTTCGAAAAGATCGATAGAACTAGCCCCCTTCATTATTCAGCCCAACGGAAAAGACCGAGCCGATTGCGTTGTGGGACGCCAAACTCTATCGCTTCAAGCTAACATCCTGATGCGATCGCAAGCGGTTATAGCTGGGAGGCGACAACGCAACCGGTTCCGAAAGACCACCCTGCCGGAAGAGGCGAGAGCGATAGACCGTATATTTGAACACAAACGACACACAAGGGAACCTGGCTTCCCGCTTGCGCGGCAACGACAAAAACAGCCCGCCCGCAAAAACAGACGCCTCCTTCATTCGGCGGAATCGCCCTCCATGTTCCGGACGCTGGATGGCCCCTTCTTGGGGCAGTAAAGCACCAAGTTCAATGATGGCCGCCCCGACCAGCCCGACCGGAGCCGGGTCGATCGCCGCGACGACGCCGAGACTGCCAATTGGCCGAAAGAATCAGGTCCATCACCTGCCTCCAGGTGGGCACGCCCCGATGAACCTCTTTTTCCGCCCCCGGTTCACCGCCAGCGGCGTTTTCCGATTCCTCAGCGGCGATTTCATATTCTTCTTGGGCCTCTTGGAGTTCCGAAGGCTCAAACAGGTCTTCCGGGGCCGGAATTTCTTCCGGTTCGAGAAACGGAGGGGCGTCTGCTTCTCGAAAATCTTCTGTAACCGGGGAAACCTCGGCCATCGAGTCGGCCAAGGATGCAGGCCCGGGCGCCGAAGGGCCAGACGCACGCTCGCCGCTCTCCGGCCAAAGACTCGACGCCGCTCCTTCCGCCGCCGAAGGGGTTCCTGGTTGCTCTTCGGAAGACGATGGAGTCGCAGGAGGCGGCCCCCAACCAATGGCCAAGGAAGCGTCGGTTTCCGTAACACCTTCCGCCGTCTCGGAAACCAGTCCGGGGGTCTGTTCTGCGGATCCTTCGACAAAACCCGCCGCTTCGGTCTCTTCAGGAACGTCCCTCCTCATTTCTACCCCAAACGAAGCCGACTGTTCTGCTCCAGCAGTCGGATAGCCCTCGGGCATGGCAGGCCCCGCAGACTCCAGAGGCGTGGAAAACATTCCCTCGCCGTCTTGGAAAGCGCCAAAAACATCTCCCCCTGGAAGTACCTCCTCCTCCAAGCCCGCGGAAAACTCTGCGGGGCTGGTTGGTTCCATCGGTTGGCGGCTGGAGTCCGGAGACGACGAAAACTCCGGTTTGGGACGAACAGGCCGGTCTCCCGGTTTCTCCCGGCGTTTTTTGCGGGAACGTTTTGTCTTACGTCGTTCGGAACCAGCTTGCCCGGACTCCCATGAGGAAGTTCCTTCCGGAGGGACTGTCCCTCTGGCAGGTCGGGGCCGAGGAGGCGCCCCCGGAGGCATTTTAGGCCGCACCGGCGGACCGGACCTCTTTTCATCCGATGGCAGCCTGTCCGGAAGTTCTTCCGTCGGTTTTTCAGAGGGAAGGGATTTATCCCACCCAGGGCTGACCGGTCCTTCCGGCCCAAGTTCCGACGGCAAAGCAGCCGGCGTTTCCGGCGGCAGTTCGACTCCCAATTGCTCGGCCAACTGACGCCAATGGTTGCCTGAGCGTGGAACACCGCTCGGAGAGCCGGAGGGAGCCGGACTGGCAGCCAAGGGCCTCTTGGGCGGCGGTCCGGCGGGAGAGGCCGGTCCCACCACCGGGGGTTGTTCCTCTCTCCTAAAAGCCGCGGCCTCTGTCGGCGCCGTCGCCCCCGCTTCTGCCGGGGCGGATGGAGGCGACGGTTCGGCCCCTTCCCCCTTCGGGGCCGATTGTTCCGGCGGCGTCACCCCCAAATCCAACGCCACACGAGTCCAATGGTCTTGCTTGGAAAAATCGCTCATCGTCTGGCTGCTTTCTCGTTTGACTAGAGAAAAATCGGAAAATTCAAACGGATTCCCCTTCTTTCGTAGTATAAAGCTCCCGGCGGCAAGTGAAAAGGAGGCGGCCCCCTTTGCTCAAAACAGTTCGAGCTGGCTGAACAATCCCAAGAGGACGCCTATTCGGCGTATCCTTCCGGGTGTTTTTGAAACCACTGCCACGCCGCGGCGATCATCGGTTCTAGATGGGTATATCGGGGACGCCAGCCGAGGTCTGTCTGAATCTTACTCGCATCCGCATAGAGCACCGGCGGATCGCCCGGCCGACGCCGTCCGTACTCCAGCGGAATCCGCCGGCCAGTTACCCGGCAAGCCGACTCATAGACTTCCCGCACCGAGTACCCCCGGCCAATGCCCAGGTTGTAATACCGACGGTCCCCTGGCTGAAGGGCCTCCATCACCTGAATATGGGCCTGGCAAAGGTCTTCGACGTGGATATAGTCCCGGATACAAGTGCCGTCCGGTGTAGGGTAATCCGTGCCGAACAGGGTAAACTTTTCCCGTCGGCCCAAAGCCGCCAAAAGAAGCGACGGGATCAGATGGGTTTCCGGCCGATGGTCTTCCCCCAGCGATCCGTCCGCGGCCACCCCGGCCACATTGAAATACCGAAGCGAGGCAAAGGCAAACTCCCCCTCTGCCGTCGCATAGTCCCGCAGAATTTGCTCCACGCACCATTTCGACCAACCGTAGGGGTTCACAGGCCGCTGCGGCGTGGTTTCGGTGATGGGCATCTGTTCCGGTTCGCCGTAGGTCGCACAGGTGGAGCTGAAGACCAGACGGCGCACACCAGCCTGTTGCATGGCCTCCAGGAGGCTGACGGCCCCGGCCGTATTATTGCGGTAATAGGCCAACGGCTGCTGGACCGATTCGCCCACGTAGGCCAGGGCCGCAAAATGCATCACACACTGGACGCCCTCCTGCCGGAGCAGGTCGGCCAGGGCCTCCGTGTCGGCCAAATCCATCCGGTAAAACTGCGCCGCCGGATGCACCGCCTGCCGATGCCCCCGCACCAGATTGTCCACGACCACCACTTGGTGCCCTGCTTCGATCAACTGCTTGACCGCATGGGACCCAATATAGCCCGCCCCGCCGGTAACTAAAACCTTCATTTTCGTCTCCTGCCGATCACCACTTTAAGGTCTTTGGGCAGCCTAACCCTGCCAGCAATAAACACCGGACTGCTGCTTGCGCAGGAAAGGAATGACAAGATACTGCATTCGGCTGCAATGTTCCCTAAAACCTTCATTCCGGTCTCCTGTGCCGTCCCTCTTTCTGTTGAAGAGGGACTTCTCATACCTCGATCGGAGGACAACAAACTCTGACTCGATTTTTTCTCTCAGCCAATTGCTTGACCTTTTGGAACCGCTTAATTACTATAGGAACTTCTGAATAAATCCCTGAATAACTGAAAATTTTGTCCTTGTCTTTTTTTTCACCTATTCAGCGGTCAGCAGGGAGCGGGGGGGCGGGTTGCAAGGCTGTCTAGCTTTTCTAAATTGCCTGTTTTGTTTTCATTTGCCGACCTCGGCGCGCACCCCGAGCGCCTCAGCCAAAACAAAGTTCGGGACTCCCTCCCTCCAGATATTCCAAAAGCCGACCCCGATGCTGATACAGGTTCACACAGGCCACGGCCGCATACGCATATTCCGCGTTTTTCTTCAAGCCTCGAAACCGCACCTTCCGCCATCCCAACCGATGCTTTAGCAGGCCAAAAACGTGTTCCACCCGCGACCGCGTAGAATTCCACAGCCGGTTTAACTTCTCTTGCCACCAGGCCAGAGGATGACCCCGACGGCCTCGATGGAGAATAAAACTCTTCGCCCCCGGCGCCGCCGCTTGGATGGCCCCTTCCTGCCCCGCATACGCCTTATCCCCATACACTTCCGTCTCCTTGCCGTGCAGAAGTTGGCCGATCACCTGGCTGTCGTGCACGTTGGCCGCCGTCACCTCCACCGAGTGGACAATCTTTGTCTCGACGTCCACCCCCACGTGCACCTTCATCCCATAATGCCACTGGTTGGCCTTCTTCGTCGAACCCATCTCGGGAGAAGGTTTCCCTTCTTCGTTTTTACGGCTCGTGGGAGCATGGATGATCGTCGCATCGACGATCGTGCCGTCGTGCACCCGAAGGCCTGCCCGCTCCAAGCGGCGATTGACAATCTCCAAGATGCGTTTGCCCAACTCGTGCTCCTCCAACAAATGGCGGAACCGACAAATCGTCGTTTCATCCGGCGGCGCGTCTCGGCCCAGGTCTAATCCCAGAAACTCCTGCACCGCATGACTGTCATGCATTATTTCTTCCGTCTGCGGGTCGGACAGATGGAACCAGATCTGCAGGAAGTAGAGTTTGAGCATCCACAAGAGCGGCTTCGTGGGTCGGCCCGGGCCGTTTTGTTTTGGGTAGTAAGGATCGACCAGGCGGATCAGCTCGGCCCAAGGCATGATGCGGTTCATCGTACGCAAAAACTCATGCCGCCGGGTAGGTTTGCGGCGTTGGTCAAAGCCGACGGCGGCAAAGGTCCGTTGCCCAGCCAGTTGTTCGAACTTTTCCTTTCGCATGGTTTCCCCCTCTTTCTAGGGACGCCCCTCTGCATAATTCCTTTTCAAAAACTCCCTTAAGAAATTAATCTAAGTCTTGGTAGCCCAATAGGTTAGCAAAACTTTTCTTTTCTGAAAATTCCCCCTCGTACAATTTTGGGAAAATTTTTTTTCCACATGCTTGACAGCGCCGGGGGGGGGTGATTATACTACGAAGATAGCAATGGGTGTTTTTTAGTCCTCATGGGCTTAGAAAGCCCCTTTCGCCAGTCTTCGAAGCCCACAAGGTAAAAACGGGAATTATTCAGAGGTTCCAGAGGTTATTCAGTGGCCCCCCTGAACAAGTCCATTTTGCAAAACTTCAGCTTTTAGGAAAAAATAACAACCAATTCTCTAACCTACCGCAAGGTCTCCTTCCTAAGGGGGCAAATATTCTCCCCATTAATATGCTTCTATTTTATCCTATTCCGGACGCTTGTCAATCATCAGTACTTCAAAATTTACCGAACAGATGATATTTATCTGTAACTCCTTAATATACAAGAAGTTAGGAAAACCATCCTTTAAGCCGAAAATCTTCTGGGAAAAATTTATACCTTGGGCGGGTTGGACCGGCATGTGGATGGATGGCCTGGCCCGATCCCCCTATATGATCGACTATACGCTTCCCAACATGGGGATCGACATGTCCAATAACCAGGAGGACGCCTTCGTCCATGGTCTGACCTTCGGCATCGATATCAACCGATAGCCGAAAGGGAAGAGATTAGTCCAAGTGGAGGTCTTCTGGACGAACGCCGTATTTTCGCATTAGTTTGTGAAAATTCGGGCGGAGCATTCGGACTTCTTTAGCCGCTCGAGAGACATTCCCGCCGGCCCGGCGAAGGGCCCCTAGGACAAACCGTTCCAGCTCTTGGATGGTGCTCTCGGCTGCCTGCTCTTTCAGCCGACGAAACTCCTCCCAGGTAGTCGGCAGCGGCAGGCAACGAGGAACGCACCGGTGTATGGCGGATTCCCCGAAGAAAAGGCCGGGCCTATTTGCCCTGGGCCATTTGGGTCTGCGGTTGCCAATAGAAGCTGTCCCAATAGGCCCGATCCACCTTGTAGCAGTCGATCGGCTCGTCGGGCCGAAGCTCCTTGGGCAAAAAGCCAAACCGCTGCATCTCCCGAATGTAATGCTCGTTGGGCCGGAACCCGGGCATATCGAACCGTTTGCCTTCCATTAGCCGGCGGTGGGCGTCTTGGACGGCGGCCAAAATCTGCCGATACAGCGGATCGTCTTTCGACCGGAAGGTCGGCTCTTCGCACAGTTCCAGACCGCCGGCCGACCGGGCCAACGGCGCCAGCAGCATGTACGACTTTTCCGGCCGGGAAAGGTTCGTCAGCGGCTCCAACTGCCGGCCCCAGGCGTCGTTGATGACTAGGGTAGTGATTTTTTTCCCTTTTCGGTCTTTCACCTCGGCGGTATGACAACTGCCGCACCGCTGGCGCATCGGTTCGATCGGCAAATGGACCGGATAATAACCACAGCCCAACGCCGCATAGGTGCCTGGATACGTAGCGCTGGTCTCGATCCACAGCCGAACCGTCTTCCGTTCCAGCTCCGAGGGTTTGGCCCCGTAGTGGCTGCCGTCCATGAGTTTAAGCAGTCGGCTGGTGGCCGAGCCGTAGCTATATGGCGGCCGATTGCCGAACGGCTGGTTCCGACCGTCCACGACCAAGTTCCGGGTCTGCATGGTCCAGTAGCTCATGGTGTACATGGCGGTTTTGTCGCCGGTTAGATCCACGCCGCCTTCCCGCCGATCTGGGTTATGGCAACCGACGCAATGGCGGTCCAGGATCGGCTGGATGTCCCGTGGAAAATCCAGGACCGACGGCACATCGGTAATCGGCCGAACCGGCGATGGCGGCCGGCGAAGGGCCAGAATATCGCTCCGGATCGGTTTTAGTGCGGTTTCGCGCCGTTCATGACAGCCGACGCAGCCGGTGGTTTCGCCCGGCTGCAAGGTAACGAAACTATGCATCCGTTTGACGCAGATGTCGTTTTCATCCAGGGCCACGAAGAAAAGGGATCGCAGGGCCGGCAGCTCCATGTAGGCCGATCCGTCCGGTTCCACCGGCACTTCGCCCACAATCTCCGCCAAGGTGAACGAACCACCCATTGTCAGCGGCTCCATGCCGCCGGAGAAATTCACCGGCTTGGGCAATTGCTGAAGCACCAGCAGTTTTTTGACCGCTCCGCGCGGAACGCCCTCCATTTTTCGGCCGTGATAAATATCCTCCAGGATCAGCCGACCGGTGGCTTTGCTCAGCTCGACACGGGGCGGGATCACACGTTCCCGCGGCCGGGGCAGTAGCGGACGAGGTTCATGGCACTGAAGCCGGGCGCGTTCCTGCTCCGGTAATTGATAAATCAGTTCATAGTTTCCTTGCCCGTCCATGACGTAAAGCCCGTGTCGGTCCGCCACTAGAAAGCAATCTTCGCTGATCGCATAAGGGTCTTTCCAGCGGACCTCCGGGGCGACAATGCGGACGGCTTCCGGAGCGTCCGGTCCCAAACTGGGATCGACCACCGCCACCTGGCCGATATGCTCCGGCAGTCCGTGCCCAGGCGACCAGGAGGCGACCACCTTTCGGCTGCCGGGAATCGGTTTAGCGTCGAGCATGGCCACCCCGCCGTGCAGGTTGCCGAACCAGACCATCTGAGCCGTGCCGTCGGGATTCATCGTCCAGAGGTGATGGAAATGGACCTGGCTCCGGTCAACATATTCCCACCGCATGTAAAGGATTCGGCCATCCGGCATGGTCCAGGGGGTGTTGTCGTGGTCGTTGTTGCTGGAAAGCATTCGGATGTTGCTGCCGTCGGCCTCGCAACGGTACAAGGTAGCCACCCGGGTGTACCAGCAGTTGACAAACCGCCGACACCGGGAAGAGCAGAAGACGATGCTGCCGTCGGGGCAATAGGTCGGTTCGATGTCGTCGTCGGGGCCGTCGGTCAGTTGCCGAAGGCCGGCGCCATCGATCTGGATTTCGTAAAGATGAAAAGGATGTTCTCCGCCGCGGCGGTAGGAGAAAAGAATCTTCTGGCCGTCGTAGTGCACCTGCGGGTCCCGGACGCCGCCGCGGGGGTCATCCAAAATAACCTTGAGTTCCCCGGTGCGGAGGTTCAATCGGCACAATCGGCCGCCTTCGCCGTAGCCCCAATAGACGCCCTCTTCAAACTTGAAGCCCAACTGCTTCGCCGGGGTATCGGAATGGTCCGAATAATTGCCGAAGGTTACATACCAATGGTCCCTGCCCGGCACGCGCACCGCAAAAACAATCTCCTGGATGTCCTTCATCGGGCCTTCGAGGAATTTCTTAAGCAGGCCCGGCGTCGGTTTACCGGCCCAGGCATCCGCCGACGCCCAAAGACAGCCGGCAATGCACCCACAGACCATAAGCACCGTTACCGCCCCCATCCGTCGGCGTCTTGGAACGAAACCGGCCATGGGAAAAACTCCTTTCGTTTGGTAGGACGTAGATTCTGGCGAGATCTTTTATGAGGCGGGTTTGGGGGATTATCTGAGGTAAACCAAAAGCATTGTGGAGGATTAACTTTTATTATAAAATGCGGCGTCAGAAACGAAAGAGCAGTCCTGCCAAAATTTCTGTGGGGTCTTAGTGCGTCTATCCCCGCAGCGGCGAGTCCCTCCGGGCCGCTCCAAAAGTTCCTGCAACTTTACCCTCGGATATTTACAGTTCGGCCGAGGGAAGGAGACTTACGGGAAAGAAGGCCCATAAATTGTCATTGCCGTGCAAACGGCAGTCCCAAGAATGCCATTCCCGCGCAAGCGGGAATCTAGGCTGCCCTGAGGTTGCTACCTTTATCATTCCTACCAGAGGCAAGCCCAAGAGCCCCCCCATCGTAAACCTTTGCGGGGATGACAACTAGAGGCGTCTCCATTTGGCTGAACTGTTACGGATATTCTTTCTCCCCGGGAGGTTGAAATTATGTCGGATCATGAAAAAAAGTTCCGCATTCTGAAAAAGCGTTTGGCCTTGGCCGGCGATGAAACGTCTTCTTCGGCTTCTTCTTTCCGAAGCGATGCGGTTGCACGAAGAACTTTCCTGAAAAGTCTTGGTATTCTCGGAGGGACGGTGGGCTGGAGAACGGCAATCGGATGGGCTGCCCCCACTCCAGCTCCTCAACTCACCGACCAAGAACTGTTGGCCGGGGCGGAAGAGCGGATTCGCCGATGCCGAAAATCGCCCGCGGTGGTGGAGGTGGTCTCCGCCGCTCGGCCGGCGCCGGAAGCCGTCGTCCAAATCCAACAAACCCGCCATCGGTTTTTGTTCGGTTGCAATATCTTCCTGTGGCGGCCGATCGACGCTGCTCGGCCCGATAATCCGACGGCTCGCTTACAAGAAGCCTATCGGCAGCGATTTGCCGACCTGTTCAACTACGCCACCTTGGGCTTCTATTGGTGGGGCTATGAATCTCAGGCGGGCCAACCCCGGCATGAATATACGGAACAAGTGGCCCGATGGTGTCAGGCCCATCAGATCGCCGCGAAAGGCCATCCGTTGGCCTGGAACTGGGGCGAACCTCGCTGGCTGCCCGATAGCCCGGAGGAGGTGCTTCGGCTCCAATTGGGCCGGATTGAAGACTGTGTGAAACGGTTTGCGGGGCTGGTGGACTATTGGGATGTGGTCAACGAGGCGGTGGAGTTTGACCGGCCGGAGTGTCAGCGTCAGGCGCCTCGGCTTACGGCCGCCTGGGCCAAACTGGGTCGGGTGGAGTTTACCAAACGGTGCCTGGAGCGTGCACGGGCTGCCTCGCCGAAAGCCTTTCTTTTGGTCAACGACTACATCGTCGATCCCCGGTACGAAAAACTGCTGGAAGAGTTAAAAGGCTCTGATGGTCGGCTGCCCATCAATGCCATCGGCATCCAGAGTCATCAGCACGGCGGCGTCTGGTCCAATCGAAAGATATGGGATGTCTGTGAGCGGTTTGGCCGGTTCGGCTTGCCCGTGCATTTTACCGAAACGACGATTCTTTCCGGCCAGCGGGGCTGGTTTTTGCCGCCCGACCAATGGCTTTCTACACCCGAAGGGGAAAAGTGGCAGGCGCAGGAAGTAGTGCGGTTTTATACGATGCTCTTTTCCCATCCGGCGGTGGAGGCCATTACCTGGTGGGACTTTTCGGATCTGGGCGCCTGGCAGGGGGCGCCGGCCGGACTCGTGCGAAAAGACATGTCGCCCAAACCGGCCTATGAGGAACTCAGGCGACTGGTCAAGGGCCAGTGGTGGACCCGAACCGAAGGCAAAACCGACCAGCACGGCATATTCCGTTGGGAGGGTTTCTACGGGCAATACACGATCCGGGCCTCCGTCCAAGGCCGACAGGTCGAAAAGAGCGTGGAACTGGCCCCCGGCGCTAACAACCGATTCGTCCTGGAACTGCCCGCCGTCTGAAGAGCAAGCCCCGGAGGACTAGGTCGCCTTGGGGGCAATCGGGGGTTCCTTTGTTTGTTCTGGAGCAGCAGGCAACATGCGCAGATCAAGGGTCTGCGGGCCTTGGGGGGTATCCAAGGCGCCGTGTTCCTGCACGTAGCGTTGGAGGCGGGCGATTTTGTCGGCCACGGTGGGTTCGGCGGGACGCTGGACCGTCGGCCCCAGACCCCAAATAATTCGGCTTCCGCCGTGCGTCCATAGTTCATAGAGGGTTTCGGCGGCTGAACCTTCCGTCAGAGGGACGGCGCGAATAGAACTCAGCCGAAACTTTTCCCATACCGGCCCCAAGGCGGCGGCGATTTGAGCGCCCTCGATCACTCGGCCGTCCTGCCATCGGGCGCCGGAAACGCTGGGCGGCGGCGTGGAGACGCCCAAAAGCCGAGGATACCGAGCCGCTTCTGCCGCCGAAAAATCCGCGCCGGGTAAAAGCGTCCCCTCCCCATCGACGGGAAAAAGCTGTTGCTGCCACAGGACCGTGCAGACTGGCCGACGCCACTGGAGCTGGACCTCGATGCGGGCCGGATAGCTTCTGGCGATTCGTTCTACTCTGGCGACCCAAGGGTGCTGAGCAAAGGCGTCGGCCAGTTGCTGGCAGAGGCGATCTTGCCATAGATACAAGGGGCCATCTCGGCCAGCCGTCCGAAAGGCGTCGCCGATCACGTCGGAACGAACCCACTCCGGCTGAGGCGAGACGAAGAAGATGTGTTCCTTTTGGACAAGATAGGTTTCTGAGAAGAGGACCCTATCTCGGATCACTTGCCAGCCAAGCCACGCCCCCAACACAAATAGGCCCACTAAAACGCCAATCCAGAGCAGCCAACGGCCCGGCCCAGATAAATACCTCGTTATGGCCTCCCGCCAACGCGACCGATTCGCAGAGGATGTTTTCTTTTTACTGCCGTTCATTTCCCATCATCCGCCCATCTCGTCAGGGGAGAGGACGAACCATTCCCCCCGCCAAAAGGATCGCCCTCTTGGTCGGATACCTACGGGTCGGTCTTTGTCCTTATTAGGTCCCCTGAACGTCTCAGCCCCAGAAGCCGGCCGTTTACCAAATCTCCAATCCCAGTTCTAACTCGATTCCCAGTCGGTCCCGCACTTGCTCGCGCAACAGGTCGATCAATCGGAGGACATCTTGGGCCGTGCATTCCGGCTCGGCAATGAGGAAGTTGGGGTTTCGGTCGCAAACCACCGCGCCGCCGATGCGGGTGCCTTTCAGGCCGGCTTGTTCGATCAGTTCTCCAGCGCTAAGGCCCGGAGGGTCTTTGAAAATGTAGCCGGCCGACTGATGGCCCATCGGCTGCTTGGCTTTTTTGAGAATCCAGAGTTTTTGCAACCGTTGGGCCAGTTCTCGTGGGTCGTCCGGCTCCAAACGAAAGCGGGCCTCCAAGATGATCGGTTCATCCAGGCTGCTTTGTCGATAGCCAAACACCAATTCGTCGCCAGTCCGATGGACAATTTCCCCGGTTTCTGTCATGGCCGTGGCGGCGGCGGTCCATTGGCCAATGTCCGCCCCTACCGCACCTGCATTGGTGTGCAACGCACCGCCCACAGAACCGGGGATAGCCACCAACGGCTCCAGCCCGGCTAACCCTTGATGGACGGCCGTTGTTACGACCCGGCCTAGCCTGGCGCCCCCGCCGGCGGTAATTTCTTCTCCCTGGACCTGAATCTGCCGAAAGACCCCGGCGGTCAGTTGCACGACCACCCCCCGGACGCCTTCGTCCCGGACCAGGATATTCGATCCGCGTCCCAAGACCCGCAGGGGTACTTGCTGCTCCTGGCATCGCTGGACCAAGGCGGCCAATTCTTCCAGCGAACGTGGTTCGGCAAAGAACTCCGCCGGGCCGCCCAGTTGAAACCAGGTGTGCATAGCCAACGGCTCGTCTGACCGCACGATCTTCTCAAATCCTGCCAACCAATTCATCGTTCCGTCCTATCGTTTCTTCCGAGGCCATGGGGATATATCATCTTATTCCCCTTGCCTAGGGTCTGTCGAGGGTGGTGCAGACGGGAATCTCCGTTACTAAGAATCCGGACTCCCGGTGGGGGAAGCAGGACGTTTGGGGTGCAAGAAGGACTTTTCCCTACTGGGCGTCTTCAGAGCAATAGCACGTGGAAGGTTCACGCGGTTTCCCCAGAGGGAGAAGACCCTGCCGCCTCGTCGGGCTGGATGGTCAATTCGCCGGTGCTTCGCAGCAGGACCTTATAGCGTTTGCCGGGCCGAAGTTGCTGATAGACGGCATCCCCGTGGGCGGCTCGAATGCCCACTTGGTGGGCTTTGGCCGGGTCGTTGGAATACTCCCAGAAGTTTTTCCACAGTTCCCGTTCCCAATCGGTCATCTGTTGGCCGGTCTGATACACGGCTGGCCGGGAACCAACCGGATCCAAAGAGAACCCCTTTTCTGGGGGCTGTTTGTCCCCATAAAGCCGATGGAATAGGCAGATCGACGCCCCACGCAGGTTGTCGTTAGCCTCCACATATTCGTCGGCAAACTTAATGACCAAGGCCCCCACATGGACCACATCCCCATCAATGGTAAACTCCCTGGGTTGGTCGATCGGTTTGCCTGAGTCATCCACCTCAATAAAGCGAAGACGCGTCTGCAACTGCCCTGTTTGAGGGGATTTGCCCTGGGATAATACCTCCAAGTGGGCCAAACGGCGCTGCACCTTCAATAGCCGAACGGCTGTGCGAAGCTGCTCGATCTGCTTCTGCTTTTCCGCTAAATCTTTTTGGAGGGTTTGGATTTGCTGCGCACGCTGGGCCAGTTGGCCGCTGAGGCGATCAATCTCCGCCTGGGAGGCTTGGAGCTTCTCCTCCACCTCCTTGAGCGCCCTTTTATCGCCGGTCAAAGCCTGATAGCCAACATATCCCCCCACCGCAAGGGCGGCTAAAACCCCCAGGCCAATAAGATTGGCCAACAAGGTATTCAAGGCTCGCAGAAAGTTCGTCATCCCCTGTCGTCCTTATGTACCTGAAAAAGATATCGCGGGAATCCCAATTTGCCTATTTCTCGCACAATTTAATATAGCATTTTCCCCATGATACCGAATGAGCGTTTTCAGAGCGGCTCCTCTTTCAGGGGGTTCACGAATTGCCTTCTCCGGAAGGCATCATTGGGTGCCCTTGCCCAAAAATCTCTCGTTCTTCCCGAATAGCGTCCCTGGGAATACCTTACCTTCTTATCTTTTTTTATAATAGGGGCAGCAATTCAACCGAACGGAGTAGCAGGTATGGCATCATAAAATAGAAAAAATAGGAAACTAAAATAAACTTTTAGGAAATATAGAAAATCTACGTAAATAAATGAATCTTTTCTAGCTTCTATAATCTTCCCAGGTTCCATCTTACTTCAGTAATTATTCAGCAGTATTCATTCTGAATAGTGACTCCTAGGTAGTCCTAGGGAACACTGCTTTTTTTCCACCAGGAGAAATCCATCGATGCGGGCGAGGGTTGGTAGCGTGCTGTGGAGTTTAATTTTTTACACCTTGGCTGCCTGGGCTGGGCAGACGACGCCTTCAGGACCGGACACAGCAACCAAGGTACCCTCGTCGGAGTATCCAACGGGAGGTGGTCCGTCGGCTCGGCCAAACATTGTGGTCATTTTGGCCGACGATTTGGGCTATGGAGACGTGGGCTGTTATAATCCGGAGGGGAAGATTCCGACGCCATATTTAGATCGGTTGGCCCGGGAAGGCATGCAGTTTACCGACGCCCATAGTACCTCCTCGGTCTGTACGCCCACCCGGTATGCACTGCTTACCGGCCGATACAGTTGGCGGAGTCGGCTCCAAAGCGGTGTGTTGGGTGGCTTGTCGCCGCCGCTGATTCCGCCGGAGCGGTTAACGTTGCCGGGCCTGCTCCGAAAGGCCGGGTACCATACCGCCTGCATCGGCAAATGGCATCTGGGACTCGGTTGGCCCCGAAAGCCGAATACCCAGCCATTTACCGACTCTATCGAAAAAGGGCCGGAAGGCTGGAACGTCGATTACTCCAAGCCTCTCACCGAAGGACCGCTGACCGCCGGCTTCGACGAGTTTTTCGGCATTGCTGGCTCGTTGGACATGGTACCTTATACATTTATTCATAACGACCAAGTAGAGATTGCGCCGACCGTAGATAAAGCGTTTCCAATGATGCTAGGTCGGTCGGCCATGACCCGCCGGGGGCCAGCCGCAGCGGAGTTTGAAGCCGTGAACGTGCTCCCGACGCTTACCCAAAAAGCCGTCCAGTACATCGAACGTCGGGCAGCCGAGGCGCGATCCGGCAAACCGTTCTTCCTGTATTTGGCGCTGGCCTCGCCGCATACGCCGATTGTGCCTTCGGACGCCTGGCAAGGCCGAAGCGGCCTGAACCCCTACGCCGATTTTGTCATGCAAAACGACGAGTGCGTGGGCCAAATCCTCCAGGCCCTCGAAAAACACGGCCTGGCCGACAATACCCTGCTCCTTTTCTCCAGCGATAATGGACCGTCGCCGCAAGCCGATTTCGGCGCCCTGCGGGCCAAGGGGCACGACCCGGCTGGGGGACTGCGTGGGGCGAAAGCCGATCTGTGGGAAGGCGGCCATCGGGTACCTCTGCTGGTGCGTTGGCCCGGTCGGGTCCAGGCAGGAAGTCGGAGTGATCAATTGGTGGGGCTGGTGGATCTGATGGCCACATGCGCCGAATTGGTGGGCGCTCAACTGCCGGAAAACGCCGCCGAAGATAGCTTCAGCTTTCTGCCGGTCCTATGGGGCAAGGCATCGGGGCCGGTGCGAGAAACATTGATATTGCACTCGGTCAGCGGCAAGTTTGCCATCCGGCAAGGGCCGTGGAAATTGCTCCTTGCGCCGGGAAGCGGGGGCTGGAGTCGGCCAGGCGATGCGGAAGCCCGTCGGCAAGGACTGCCGGAAGTGCAGCTTTATAATCTGGCCGATGATCCAGCCGAACAAAAAAATCTCCAGGCCCAACACCCGGAGATGGTGCAACGCTTGGTACAACTTTTAGAGCGGCAAGTGTCCGAGGGCCGAACCCGGCCGGGCCCGACGCAAAAAAACGATGCGACGGTCGATATCTGGAAACGCCCGCCGCCTTCGGCCAAACCGTAACTTCTCTCTTTCTCTCTGGACGAAACCTGGGCGCAGTAGTCCAGGGATTCTCCCCGCAGCGCCGCCCTATCAGGCAGCAGAAGCGCGGCCAGGAAACCCTCTTTCGACGAAACTGCCTGCGCTATTGTTAGATGACCCCGCCGTGGGTCCGATAAGGCGTGCAATGATCGGGCATATCCAGGAACCAAATTCGTTCCCATTCATCCAGCAGAAGCCGGAGATTTTCCGACGTAAACAACAACTGTTGCGTGCGACGGACCGGATCGGCCGAATAGCCCGGAATAATGCACCCCACGGCCGTACACAGCAACAATCCAGAAACAATGGCGAACAGCACTTTCCGCATACCTTATTCTCCTTCCAAGACAGTTTCGATATACCATGAGCGTGAAGGGAACGGTTTTCCGTAGGAAAAGCCCTATGGACTAGGAAAAACGATCCCTTCCCCAGCCCACACTCTTGCTGGTTGGACAAAGGAATTAGAAAAGCGATTTATTGCTACGGGAAAGGTAGTGAATCCTCTGGAGCGATCGCCCAGAGTGGGGAGAAACGTACCAAAAAGATTTTTTTGCGCCGAGAGCAATTTTTAAAGAAAAAGAATCAGTCCGGCTCGCCCCCTACCGCGTCCTTTGGGATCAAAAGGGCGTCATCATCTCTCATGGGGCAACGGGGGTATTTTCTCAGAAGAGCACCCCCTTGGGAAAAAACGCAGATGAACTTGCCTCTGGAGGGAGGAGATTTTACCCGGAAGAGGTACCTACCGGTTCGGAAACAGTCCCCCGATGGGAGGAGGCAGCCGCTTTTTGGGCCGCACGTTCTCGATGGCGGACCCGGTGTTGCATTTCCTTACCCGGCTTAAAGGTAACGACAAACTTTTTGGGCACATAGACCTTTTCGCCGGTTTTCGGGTTCCGAGCTTTTCGAGCGGCCCGTTGTTTGACCTCGAAGATGCCGAAATTCCGCAGTTCAATCCGACCTTCTCGCACCAAGGCTTCGATGACGGCATCGAAAGTTTTTTGCACAATTTCCTTGGTTTTTAATTGGGTCAGGCCAAGTTCTTCGGCAATGGCTCGAACGATGTCTTTTTTCGTTACCACGAAACTGTCCTCCCAGAACCGAGGCGGATAGACCGAACCGATCCGGAATACTACGTCCACTCATCACGCTCCAAGTGTAAATGGCGTAATAACTAAAGTCAAGATCGGCTTTCGATTTCAGAACATTTTTAAGGGAAAATAGGAGGGAAAACCCCAGCCCCCCTTGGAGAGGTGTCCCACGGAAACCTTATTGTCAAAGAACAGGCTTTTCGGCGACAAAGGAAACTCTAAGTCCTTTTACCATAAAGACTTAAAGTAATCCTCCCCTTACGGGAGGCAACACATCGACATTCCGAGATCGCAGCCGCCGAAATTTCGGGCGGAAACAAATATCGGCTTTCCCGTCGGAAAACTCCAGCCAGAAGGTAAACTCGTTACCAAACGTAACTTCTCTTTCTCCCAATTGCCCCTCCGAAGAAGCAAAACCACTCCCCTCAATACGGTTAATTTAGCCAATTTTTAGCGTTAATCCCCTGATCTCCCGCCCTACTACTTCACTACAGAGATTGTTGAGTGCCGGGGAGGGCAAGGGAGGGGCCGGAGCTGCTCACCCCCCTATTTTGGGCAATCCGATATAACTCTCTTTTTTCCCTGCGCCCCTCTATGTTCTCTGCGGGGAAACCGAACATCCTTTACCGCGGAAAACGCAAAGAAACCGCAGAGGAATTTTGGAAAATCCCCTCTATCTTTCAGAGAAGACGCCCGGACTATCGAATCCCAAGAGGAGCATTTTTCCCCAAAAAATCTCTGTGGTGGAGTAGTGGAGTACTAGATTCCTGTTTTCGCAGGAATACCAGCTTGGGGGTTTGGCTAATCGCTAAAATGTTACCAAGGGCTACCAAGTCAGGTGGGAGAATTCGGCGGGCAGAGAGATTAGCCGTCCGTGGTGGAGGGTTCGTCGCTCTCCAGACCGCTCCACCATAATAACGATTGAATCTGCTGGAGGGTAAAAAGGGGGCCTTGGCCGCTACCGGGACAAATGCGCCGCACGTATTCCCAATCGGCGGGAGTCCGAAGATTAGAAAGCCAAAAGGGCCAACTCCGGCATTGCTTGGGACGGAGCGAATACACGGTGCATCGCCGATGGTGCGGGTCCAAGAAGACGCAATCGCCGTTGGAGCGTTCCACCAAACTATAGCGGTTTCCTAGCACTCGCACATAGTGCCTCAAGAATTCCTCCACCGGCAGGTCCAGATGAACCGCCAATCGGCGGATTTCCTCCGGGCTGACCCACACAAACCCCGGTCCTCCCGTACAACACCGACCGCATCCGGTGCATTGGAATCGGAGTCCTTGATGGAACCACGGCTGCTCGTTCACCGAACTGAAGACCTTTTCTGAGGGAGACTTTCGACGTTTTCGAGCCGACGGGCGAGGGTCCAAAGGTTATCCTCCGATTTGACACATGGCAAGATGGGTTTGAGGTTGTTGGCCGGGGGTATTGGGGCGTAAAGGTTTGGCCTGGACCGCGGCGCGAAAGATGTGGATCAGTTCCTCGTCGTCGCCGCCCCGGCGTAATATAGTGCGAAGGTCCCAACCTCTTTGGGCGAACAAACAATAGCGAAGTTCTCCGATCGCATTCAGGCGTAATCGGCCGCAACTGCGGCAAAAAGGCCGACTCATCGAGCTGATGATTCCGATCCGGGCGCCGGCGTCGCCCAGAAGATAACATCGGGCGGGCGGCTGGAATGAGGCCCCACGCCGAGTTTCTGTCGCCGCAACCAACGAAACCGCCGAGGCGGTTTCTTCTTCTCGGCCGGCTTCGGACTCGGCCGGTCCCCAAGAATCAACAGGTTCGACCGAGCCAAACTCTCGCCGAAGGATGCTCAGAATCGCCGCTGCGGGCAACACCCGTTCTGGACTCCATTGGTTGACGATTCCGATCGGCATAAACTCGATAAAACGGATTTCCAAACCCCGCTCCAAAGCAAATCGAACCAGGGGGACGATTTGGGATTCGCTGAAGCCGCGAATGGCCAGGGCGTTGAGTTTGATCGGCCAAAACCCGGCTGCTTGGGCCGCCTCGATTCCTTGGAGTACTTGGTCTAATGCGTCTTGACCGGTGAGGGCTTGAAACTGGCGACGATCCAAGGTGTCTAAACTGATGTTTACTCTTTGGAGCCCCGCCCGACGAAGCTCCTGGGCGTAGTCAGCCAAAAGAGTTCCGTTGGTCGTCATCGCTAGGTCTGCGAGGCCCGCCTCGCCGGCCAATCGTCCAATGAGGGCGGGAAGATTTTTCCGCACCAGTGGTTCACCGCCCGTGAGCCGAACTTTCCGAACGCCCAACCGCGCCGCAACGTGGACGACCCGGACAATTTCGTCGAAATCCAAGATGGCTTCACGAGGCAAAAGCGGCACACCTTCCGGCGGCATACAATAAAAACAGCGAAGATTACATCGGTCGGTTACGGAGATTCGCAGGTCCGTGTGGCGTCGGCCCCATCGATCGATCAAACCATCCCCGCCGTCGGCCGGAGCGACTTTGTTGGGGGCCGAACGTTGCGGTCCGCCGATGGAAGATGGATTGCCCAGCGTCGGGTTCATGGGGAACCTCCTGGTCCAACGGGGTGGGTGCGCCCCGGTTCCTGACCGGCAACCCAACGGACGGCGCCGTCGGCGAACACTTCTTTTTTCCAAATGGGCGCCTGTTGTTTGATTTGGTCGATCAACCACTGGGCAGCCTGGAAAGCGGGCGCGCGATGCGCCGCACTGCAGGCAATCGCCACGCTGATTTCGCCGACCTCCACTCGGCCTATTCGATGGACTATCGCGCAGCCCTGAAGGGTCCAACGGGATCGGGCCTCGTCGGCCAGTTGGTGGAGGACCCGCTCGGCCATTTCGGAATAACACTCGTACTCCAGGCATGCCACGGTTTGGCCCTGGCTTTCAGATCGCACGGTCCCCAAGAAAAGGACCACGGCCCCGGCGTCCGGGGATCGACTGGCTTGGAGAACGGCTTCGACCTGGATGGGGTGATCGGTCAAACGAATCATGGAGAGTTTCTCTCCCAAGGATGCGCCGGCGGCATGGCAGGAAATATCCATTTTTGTAACATTTTAGCCGAATGCAGAGGTGGCTTATTTTAGGCGAATTTTGCCCGGCACTGTCATTCCCGCGCAAGCTCTCAATCCAGGGTCCTAGGAGGCGGCTACGTTGTTATTTCTCCCAAGTAGAGGCCGCAAGAAGCCTAGATTGGGCGCTTCCGCGGGAATGACAAGGTACTGCATTCGGCTAAAGTGTTACCCATTTTTTATAACAGTTCCGTCGAATGAAGTAACTCGTTTCCCCCTTGCCCGTCAACAGGCCAAACGGCGTCTGGCCTGCCGGGGGAGAGGGGTAAAATAGGCATTTTTTGCCGAGGGGCTGAGGTATTAGGGCGGTAGGGCGTGCCCTCCTGCCGATATTATTTTAAGGCAACCCTCCTATATTTTAAAAATGTTTCAATTTTTGAATATAGGGGTGTTGACACACTTCCCGCCGCTGGATAAACTAAGAGGTAGAATTTCCTTCCCGCCTTACCTCTTTTTCCCGCCTAATACCTATGCCTACCTACACGACTTCGAGCCGACCGGCTGTTCGGACTCCCCTCTGGGGACCGAAAATGATTCGCAAATGTTCCAGTGCGGGGATTGGCTATTCGGTGGTGGAGTTGCAGGATGTGCGGCATGTCTATGCTGCGGCGACGCCACGGACGGGACAAACCCTGCACGAACAGGCGCACGACGCCTTGAAAACCTTGGAGGCTGTGATTCAGGAAGAGAGCACCAAGGGGTCGATTGTCCATCAGGCGGTCTTTTTGAGCGACGCCCGCTTGACGGACCAGTGTCGGCAGATCATGCGAGATTTCTACGGCGACGAACTGCCCGCCACCACCTATGTGCCCCAGCATCCCTGCGACGGGAAATTGCTGGCCATCGAAGCCCTCGGCGTAGGTCGCGGCTTCGGCGAAGTGCAGATCGAACGCCGAAGCGAACAGATGGTCATTACCCGCCATAACGGGATCAGTTGGATCCATCTGGCCCAGGTCCAGCCGGAAACCGACGCTTCGAGCGTCTATCAGCGCTCTTTGAATGCATTCGGCCGAATGCAGGCCCTTTTGGCCCAGGAAGGCGTCCATTTCGAGCAGGTGATCCGCACCTGGCTTTACCTGGGCGACATTGTCGGCCCCGAAGGCGATACGCAGCGTTACAAAGAACTCAATCGGGCACGCACCGATTTCTACGAGCCGTTCCGTTTCGCACGGGACATTGTTCTGCCGAGTTTTCAGGGGGACGTTTATCCGGCCAGCACCGGCATCGGCGCCGACGGTCGGGACATCTTGATGAGTTGCATCGCCTTTGCCACGGAGCGATCGGATATTCGGGCTGTCCCGCTAGAGAATCCTCGGCAGACCTCGGCCTATCAATACTCCGTCAAATACGGGATCAAAAGTCCGAAGTTTTCCCGGGCGATGGCCTTATCGTGCGGGCCGTACGCCACGATTTTGATTTCCGGCACCGCCAGCATTACCGGCTCCGAGACTCGACATATCGGAGATGCGGAAGCCCAGACCCATGAGACGCTGGACAATATCCAGGCGCTCATTTCGGAGGAGAACCTGGCTCGGCATGGGATGCCCGGCTTGGGGACGCCGTTGGAAGGGCTGGCCTTGGTCCGGGTCTATATCAAACGACCGGAGGATTATCCGGTGGTCCGGCGGGCGTGCGAACGGCGGTTGGGAGAGTTGCCCACCATCTACGCCATCGCCGACGTTTGCCGACCGGAATTGCTCGTCGAGATTGAAGGCATCGCTTTCTCCGCTCGATGAACCGCGCTGGCTAAGGTCGGCGATTTCTTTGGAACGATCGATCGCTCGGGGTCTGCGCAGAGAGGGGCAGAGAGGGGACGATCCGTCCGACCGATTCGCGGCGAGGCCGCCGGCTTTGCGAAGGTCATGCGGCCTGGCGTTGGGGCGGGACCGGGGCGGCAGTCGCTCCTTCGGACACATCCGGAATGGCCGCCAAGACGGGCGTCTCTTTTCCCGTAGAATCTTCCCCGGTTTGCCGACGCTGATACAGGACCAAAAGGTTCGGCAAGACCAGCGAATTGGCCAAGATGCAGGCCATCCCGATCGTCAGCACCCGACCGAGGCTTTGCAATCCCTGATGGCTGGCGATCATCAGGCTGCCAAAGCCCACCATATTGCACAGGGAGTTGATCACGATGGCCATGCAGGTCGAAGAACTCATGCGGCGATAGCCCCGGCCCTGTTGCAAAAAGTCGTGGACGATGTGAACGCCGTTGTCGATGCCGATGCCCAGGATGATCGGCAAAACGATCATGTTGGCCGGGTTGAAGGGAATATTGAGCCAACCCATCAGCCCAAACATCTGCACCATGCCCAGCACCAACGGGAGCAGCGCCCAGAAAGTGTGCAGGAGGTTGCGGAAATCGAACAGGAGCAGGGGCACAATGACCAACGAGGCGTAAAAGGCGGCCTGGAGGAAACTTTGTTTCATTTGTCGGCTTGCTTCGTAGATTTGAACGGGGTTGCCGGTGGCCCGGGGGTCCACACTGCGGATTTCCTGGACGAATTGGGTCATTCCTTCCAGGTCCCAGATGTCCGCTTTGCTATAGACTTTCATCAGATGGCGGCCGTGGCGACCCACAAACCGATCCGTGAGCCCCCGAGGCAGGTCTTCCAAGCGAGGTGGATCGGGATGGGCGGCAGCGGCCAATTTCTCCAATCCCTCGCGAAGCTGCGCCAGGTACGCCTCCATCGAGGGAATCATCCCTTGGCTGCCGGACGCCCTGCCGAGGCTCGCCAGACGGCTTGCAGACGCCGCTTTTTCGCCGCTGGCGAGGAACCGTTCCATCTGGCTCAGTTGGGCGCTGAGCTTCTCGACGCTTTGGCGGATGCGAAGAATGATCGGTTGTTTTTTCCCCGCCTCGTCGGCCAAAACGGAAGCTATTTCTTCCACCCGCTGGACCGAAGGAAGCGACAAGAAACGCTTTTTCCGTTCTTGGACCTCTTGTCGGCTATCGGCGATCGACAGGGCGTAATATACGGCTTTATCGCTTTGAGCTACTAATTTCCGTTCCAGCTCCGCACTTTCCAATCCGGTAGGCAACAGATGAAACAGATTATGGTCATACCACAGTCGGCTCATGCCCACACTTAAGACGACCGTCAACACCAGCGTGGCGGTCAGAGTCAGCCGGGGAGAAAAATACAAAGGCCGAAACCACGGTAATAGGTCTAACGGTTCCGGCAACCGACGAAATAGCCGAGAACCATCTACCAACCGGACCATGGCCGGCAAGACCAGCATGGTGGCCAACCAACACAGGATCAAGCCGCCGCCGGCAATGACGCCTAATTCCGCCACTCCTTGGAAATCGGTAAGCCCGGCCATGAAGAAGGCGGCTGCGGTACCCAGGGCGCCGTCGGCGATGCTCGGACCGGCGGTCCGACCGGTCTCGATCAGCGATTCGGCGGGCGGCAATTGGGTGGTCTTCCGAAGCTGTAGATACCGGGCAATGTAATAAATCCCAAAATCCGCTCCTTGGCCTATCAAAATCGCCGCAAAGGCAATGCTCAATATATTCAGCCGACCGATGGAAAGCGTCGTAAACCCCGAGGCCCAAATCATCCCACACATTAAGGCGGCGTTGGCCAACAGCGGATGCCGAAGCCCACCAAACCCCATCACAAATACCACCATCACCCCCACCAGGGCCAGGATGCTAGATCGGGCAGAAGAGATTTCACTGGCCCGCATTTCATCGTTTTCGATGATCGGCAAACCGGTCAGCCCAATGCTCACCCCCGGATGCCGCTGCCGAAGATGAGCCGTCATTCGTCGAAGCGTGTCAATCTGTTCCGAATACCGGGCGAACTTCTCTTCGCCCTCTTTGACCAGCCGAAGCAGGACAAACGCCATCCGCCCGTCCGGACTCGTCAGACCGTCGGAGGTCCATTGCAGGACCGCCCCGTCAGGCGACAAGTCCTCCAACACCGAACCAACGGCGCCCAAAGCGGATTCGCCCCCAGCATCCCCACCAAGGCCCTGTTGGGGAGGAGACGTTTTGGAAGGAAAGAATCGGCCTGGCTGCGAAGACCGTACCGGAGGAGGAAGCAACACTCGGCCGGACGAAGAACCAAGGAAACCTTTCGGATCGGAAGCGAGGGCGACTTTCCCCCCGGGTACGGACAGACGAGGTGTACTTCCGCTCTGAGAAATATCCCCGATCTGCTGGAAGTTGGCGAGCCGTCGCTCCGCCTCCTGGAGTCGTTTTTCAATCTTCTCTAACTGCTCCGGCCGAAGATAATACAAGCCCTTGGCCCGCAAAGGAGAAAAGTCGATCCGGTGCAAAATAGAAGTAAAATACTGAGGATGTTTTTCTAAGGCGGCAATGACTTCCTCGGTTACCATTGTAACCTGCTGAGCGGTTTCCCCTTCCACGACGATCACCACGTCCTCTTGATCCGTAAACTCTTGGGTGTAGTCTAGCCAATAGCGGTGATACTGGCTTTGGGGATTGATCAGATCGCTGCGGGCCGTGTGCAGACGGAGAAAGCGGGCCGACAACCCCGTGCAAAGAAGGGCCAAAACAGCGGCTACCGCTAGCGTCCGGACCGGATACCGGACAGCCCAGGCGGTCAGGGCAGCCATCGGCTTGGCCAAAAGCGAAGGTTCTTCTTGCGGCATCCGTTCCGCAGACATAATCTCCGTCCATGAATGAGCGGATCAATAGCCCCAAGGAATGAGTACAGACGCCTAGGATAGGCTAGCCAAGCCCGCCTAACGTCTTACTCCCTTCCGGGGTTCCGTGAAAGTAGCTCCGTCGATCGGCGGAAATAAGGCCCAATTATAATGTCCAAAACTCTTGTAAGGAAACGGGAATTTTTTCCCTTTCCCCGATTTTCTTCCTGAGCGGATTGCCTATCTTACCGGAAAAGTATTTTCCCGGCCGCTTATTAGGGGATGTCTCTTAAACTTTCGCCCCCTTTTGTGTTATCCCCGAAAAAATCCAAAGAATTCATTTATTTTTCTTAAAGCTCCCTGACTTTCTCATTCTTTTCAGACTTCCTATCTGTCCCAAACCTCCAAAACCCCTCGTAAAGACAATAAGCTGGACTGAGCCTCGCCCGCTAGGCCGAAGGTTGACCGAAACAATAAAAGTTGACCGCCACAATCAAAATTGTGGTAACATTTTAGCCGAATGCAGTACGTTGTCATTCCCACGCAAGCTCTCAATCCAGGGTCCTGTGAGGCGGCGACCTTGTTATTCCTCCCAAGTAGCGGCTGCAAGAAGCCTAGATTCCCGTTAGAGCGGGAATGACATATTCGCCGGAAAAATCTCGGGGTTTGCTAAGAAAATTCCGGTACTTCTGCACTCGGCTGAATAATTACAAGGAATAAGGAAAGGCGTAAAAGCGGCAGGCTCTTTTGGAAGGCTACCGGTGTGCTACGCAACCGCCATAGATGGTAAGATAACAGTCTTTACTGCAATAACTTGTGGCGGCTGGTCTGGCCCGATCCAGTCCAAATTACCCAGATGGGTGGGATGCGGACACATCTTTTGGGGAAGATTGGGAGCTTTCCTGGGGAGACTGTGGAGCAACGTCTTCGTCTCGCAGCCCCTTCTTAAACTCGGTAATACCCTGCCCTAAAGACCGCATTACCGAAGGCAGCCGATTGCCAAACAAAATCAGCGCCAAAATGCAAATGACGAGCAACTCTGTGGTACCGATGCCAAACATAGGGGGGGTCCTTTGGAAAATAATAACAGAAGGTGGGGATGCCTTTGGGTTCTTACGGAACCATTAGGCTAAAAGGTTCGCTTTCCTATTATTCTACTCCCAAGGGACCGGAAAAAGATAAGGAAGTTTCAGAAGTATCTTGAAATTTTTTCGGAAAATGGGGACCGGCCAGGAGAATTTCCTCCTTTTGAGGTAGTTGATTCCCTCCCGCAGGATGTAATACCTCCTCCCCGGCAAGCGATTCGGCAACACCGGCAGGAAAATGAGGCTTGGGTTGTTCACCGAGTTGCTTCTCTTTCCGGTGTTTCCGAAGCTGCTTCTCTCCGCCTTTCCAGAAGAAATGGGCAAACGGACTGGCTAGTAGCGCCGGTAAAAACACCAAGTTGCTAAACGACGATGCCGTCAACATCGTCAGCATCAAGATGCCGAATCGTCTCGTGGGGGTAAACGAGCTGAGGGCAAAGGCCGACAGTCCCAGCCCAATCACCCCCCAACTCTGATAAATGGCCCGGGCGCAATCTTCGTAGGCAAACATGATCGCCTGCCGTCGATTCATGCCTCGCTCCTGACCATGCCGACACCACAGCATAAAATGGATCGCATCATCCACCGTAACGCCGAAGGCCACCGCCGGCGTCATCACCGTGCCGGTATCCACCACCACGCCCGCAAGCCCCATCGTCCCAAAAACCACCGCCAACGGGAATAGACACGGTAAGGCCAAAAGCAGTCCCGAGGTAAAGCACCGCATCAAGAAGACCATGGCCACACAGATGAGGATCAGGTCCCCGGCGAATCCAAAAATAAGATTGTCCAGAAGGGAATGCTGGGCTTTATAGACCAGGGGGACCACTCCGGTATAGATGGCTTCCACGCCTTCGATTCCCTGCGACCGATAGCCGTCGAGCACTTGCTCCACTTCCCGTTGGATATCTTGGATAAACAGGGCGTAGTCCAGGTCCGTAAGTGCTCCCACGCGCACGCTGATGCGCCAGAGGTTCTGTTGGTTTTCGGCCTGGAGGAAGTCGGCCAGGGCCTTTCGGCTGCGTTCCAACCGGACGTTCCAGGTGCGGCGTTCGATCATGCCGGGGCGTTCCGGTATAGGCCGGGCAAACGTCGAGGCGGCCAGCACGCTGCCCACCTCCGGCAATTTCGCCGCCTGGCGACGCACCGCTTCGACCAGTTGCAATTGGTCCAAGGTATCCAGCCCACTTTTCTGCGGATCGATCCGCAGCACGACTTCCAGCGGCACCAACGGCCCCAGGTGTTTTTCCAACCACGCATAGTCTTCAATGATCCGGGCTTTGGAGGAAAACAGCCGCATCAGCTTCACCGAGGTCTCCACCTGGGTAACGCCGTAGGTCCCGATGGCCATCAGGACCAAACACCCCCCCAACACCAGCCCCCATCGTCGCAGTATCCACTCACCCACCGACTGCCAACGGGCCGAGAGCAATGGGTCGGACGAATTGGCGGCTTGGGGATCGGCGAAACTGCGGATGGGAATCCACTGGAGCATCGCCGGCATATAGGTACAAACGATCACGAAGCTAATGCCCACCCCAATCGCCGAGTAAAGCCCGAAAAGCTGGATGGGGACCAATTCGCTTATGTACATCGACGCCAGACCGATTGCCGTCGTCGCGGTGGCCAAAAACAGCGGCAACCAGGCGGCTTTGACGGCCCGGGTGGGCGCCCCCTCCAATCCATGTTGTCGAACCTCGTCCCGATAGTAATTGGCAAGGTGGATCGCTCCCGAAATGGCCGCCACATACACCAGCGACGGCATGGTGAGCAAAATGGCGTTCATCCGCGTCCCCGTCAGATAAACCACCGCCAAGCTACAACCCGCCGTAAACAACCCACAGGTAAAGACCATATAGGTCAGCCCCCAGTGGCGCAAACACCACCAGGACATCAGGATTCCCACCACCGCCGACACCCCGGCCAGGCGATACAAAGAGCGTTGGCCTTCTAAGTCGATGGCCACGTTATCGACCGGCGGACCGCCCATGTGCAGGTCGGCTTCCGGAATGGCGCATTCCTGCGAGGCCACCTGACGGATGCGATCCAAGGCGGCGTGCAAAAACTTCTGTTTCCGCTTCCCCGCCGCCCATTCCGCCTCCCATCGCTCCTGTCCGGATGCGGATATCGTCAAAAGCAGACAGGTTTGCTTGCCGTCTTGGCCGATCAAAAAACCCCGTAGGCGGTTGACCGCCTCTTCCGGCTCCAACCCCTGTTCGTCGATGAGCATTTGCAGGATGTCTTTGCCGGTGCGCACGGAGGAAAAAAACTCCGGCTCCGTAGGCCAGGGCTGATTTTCGGGCACCGGAGGCGGCTGCAACTTTTTGGCCATCAGACTCAGGGCCGGGCTGTCCAGCGTACAGCCCTCCCAACTGACCATCACAAACGTATCGCCTTCAAAGTGTTGCTGATACCATTTGAAGACGGCTGTCTCTTCATAGGCATCCGGCAACCAGGCCTTCACGTCGTTGCTGTTGCTCTGCAACGAGCGTCGGGTCCCGGCCAACATCATCGGGGCCAAAAAGGCAATCACCAAAAGCACTTTGAAGCCGTGTCGGCTGAAAAAGTCGTTGTTCATGTCCTATCTATAGAAAAAAATGAGGAAATCTCCCCCAAGAAAAGGGAAAGGGGGTTCCTGGAGCAGGCCCCCTAGAGCGGAACCAACAGAACGGGAAAGAAGTTCCGGGATAGGAATGTCCCCGGGAGGTGAAAAATCTCTCCGAAAAATTACCTATCTTATCTATATTCATTAAACTGCACTTTTCCCCTATCTTTGTTTTCCGCGGTTTTATGCGCCATAGAACTTTTCGGACGGAAAAGCCATCTAAATTCAAGAGGAGTTGATGGTTGGGCTGCCCCGGGGTTCCCAAGCACTCTTCCTAGAGGGCACAGACGGTCTAAACGATAAAGGAGACCGAACAATGGGCGAGGCAAAAGGCGAACTAGTGCGAGCGGAATGGGTACCCGAACAGAAAACAAGCCGACGGGTGTTATTTACATGCCTCTTTGGAGGGGCATTCCTAGGAGTAATAGGGTTCGGTTTTCTTTTGGCGTCCGAGGAGCTCCAAAACAGAACGAAGAAGTTTTTTCAGAGGACTCCCCAGAATGAAGCGGACGAATGGGGCATCATCTATACTCCAAGAGAGGGAGAATCGGAAGAACTGCTCCAGTGGGTCAGCTTTCAAGGACACTCCTCAGCCCGTCCCCCCAGCGACGCCCATGTGCCAGAATTGGCCCGCTATCTGGATCAGGTCCAGATCGGCGAACCGATCTTCTATCGCCAACTGGCCGTCTATCCTCTCTTTCTCGAACATGGCGGGCGGTTAGAAGGCCGATGGTGGACTCTGGACGAGGCCATGCGTAGAGGCGTCCTGGTGATTACCGAAAAGGAGGGCGGCAGCGTGCCGGTGGTGATGGTCGAAAACCGAAGTCGGGACGAATATGTCTTTATCATGCGCGGCGAGATCCTTTCGGGCGGCAAACAGACCCGCACCGTTCGGGAGGATGTGATCCTGGCCCCCGGGCAACGGGTGGAGTTGAACGTCTTTTGCGTCGAACGAGGCCGCTGGCATGGCGATGAGAAGTTTTCAGGCAGTTCTCGGATGGCGCCTTTGGCGGTCCAACAGCGGATTGTCCAAGGGGAAGGTCAAAGTAGTGTATGGGAGTCGGTCCGTGGATTGGCTCAGAAACTTCAGGCGGCAAGCCCTTCCGAAAACCTCCAGATGGCCCTGGAAGCCCCGCACGTACGGCGGGATTTGGACAAAGTACAAAAGGAGATTGCCCCCCGAATCCCCGCCAGAACGATGGGTTTTTTGTTTTTGCAGGGCCGTCGGCCCGTAGGGGCGGAGATGTTCGGCGACGCCCGGATCGCCCAAGAGTTGCTGCCGAAACTTTTGGACGCCTATGCGGTGGATTGCATCCTGTTAGAGAAGGACACGCCGGCCGCAGAACGGGCCGGGGTGGATCGGGAAGCCATCGAGTTCTTCAAACGGATTGTTCGAGCGGGTAGTCATCGGGCGCAAACGCCTGGCTCCGGCGCCGGCATCCGAACGGACAACCTGGGGCTGGCTGGCGGCGGAGTGAGTTTCGGCGGTACGGTGGTGCATTATGGGGTTTACGTCCACCGCGAGCCGATCATCCCCATGCCCTACCCGAAACCTATGGAAGGCTTCCGCCCCAACCAACCAGACGAATAGATGAGCGGAATCGAGCAGTACCGCCGTCGCCATCTAGGGAAGGTGCAAATCTTTTCCCGCACTTTCAAGGCGCGGCCTAGCCCTCGGAAGATGCCCCGACCATTGCTCTTGGAATGGAGCGCGAAGCCCACCTGCCCCGACAGACGTTGTATTTTTAGGCTTTCCTTACACTGGCCGAAATGGGCTGATCTAACGATTAAAAATCAGCGACATTATTTCGGTTTTGGCCGGCAAGAGCGGAGTTTTGGACGGCTTTTTGGGGGTGGATCGGCCTCCATGTCCTGACGATCCAGCGGATGCCACAGCGGCAAGCCGGCCCGAACCCGCTCGGCCATGATCTCCAGTTTGGCCGGGGTACCCGGCATCGCATCGGTGGCTTCGTAGAGTTCTAAGGATACTTCGGGCGGTTCATAGTCCCATTGGCCTAACTTGATCGCCTCTAAGACAGACTTCGGCACCTGCAGGCTCCTTTCCCAAACGCCATGATCAGAAAAATCTTCCTGGTTTGCCTATCCCGAAATCCTGGAAGAATCTTTCAGAGCAGAGTGTTCGAACTAAAAGAAACCTCCAAGATAAAATTTTTGACAAAATTGTCAATAAGGAACAAAAGTTTATTCTTCGCCGGCTCCCGCCGTCTTTCTCCCCCGCTTGGGCGGGCTCTTTTCGAGAGGGCGGCGAAAACGCTTCTTTTCACCCGGTGGACTATCGGCGGCAGACATTTCCCCAACGGCTGCGCCCCGCTATTGAGGGGACGATCAAGGCCTCTCTTCCCCCGCCCGCTTGTGAAACCAAGACTGCTCTACTACATTCAATTCTTATGGGGGAATCGCCGGGTTGGTTCGTGTCGGGAGGTTACAGCTCATGGCCCTAAGTCCTGCCCAGGAAATCGCTCAACTGCGGGAGCTGATCCGCTATCACGATCGCAAGTATTACGTCGAGGCGGCCCCGGAAATCAGCGACCGGGAGTACGATCGGCTGATGGACCGCCTGAAGGCCCTGGAAGCCGAACATCCGGAACTTATCACCCCCGATAGCCCCACCCAGCGCGTGGGCGGCGAGCCGGTCGGCGAACTGGCTACCGTCGAACATCGCACCCCCATGCTCTCGATCGACAATACCTATAGCCGGGAGGAACTCCGCGCCTATGGCGCACGGGTCCGAAAACTCTTGCCCGGCGAGCGGATCGAGTGGGTCGTGGAGTTGAAAATCGACGGGGTGGCTGTCTCGCTGCTGTATGAAGAGGGCCTTTTGGTCCGAGGGGCTACCCGGGGCGACGGCCGGGTCGGCGATGACATCACCCATAACGTCCGCACCGTGCGGGGCGTCCCGCTGCGACTGTTGGGCAAGGAAGTCCCCCGCGTCTTGGAAGTCCGGGGCGAAATCTACATGACCAACTCGGACCTGGTGGAACTCAATCAACGGCAACAAGAAAAAGGGCTCCCCACTTTCGCCAATACGCGGAACGTAACCGCGGGGACGATTCGGCTGTTGGACCCGAAGCTGTGTGCGGAGCGTCGGTTGCGCTTTTTCTGTCATGGGGTGGGCTATACGGAAGGGCTGAAGGCCCGCACCCATATGGAGTTTTTGGAAGAGGTGGCCTCCTATGGACTGCCAACGACCCCGCTCGTGCGATGCTTTGACGATTTCGAGGCCGCCTGCGACCACGCCGAGGAGATGATCGAACACCTTCACGAACTGGACTTTGAGATCGACGGCCTGGTGCTGAAAGTCAACAGCTTCGAGCAACGGGAGCGTCTGGGCGCTACGTCGAAAAGCCCTCGTTGGGTGATCGCCTATAAGTTTGAAAAATACGAGGCGACCACTCGCGTCAAACAGATTCGAGTGCAAGTGGGCAAGACCGGGACGATCACGCCGGTGGCCGACCTGGAGCCGGTCGAAATCGCCGGCACTACGGTCAGCCGGGCCAGCCTCCATAACGCCGATGAGATTGCCCGCAAAGATGTGCGGGTGGGGGACGTGGTGGTAGTGGAAAAGGCTGGCAAAATCATTCCGCACGTGGTTCGGGTGGAAAAACACCAGCGCAGCCGACCGCTCCCGCCGTTTGTTTTTCCTGAAAAGTGCCCCAGTTGCGGGACGAAGTTGGTGCGGGACGAAGGCGGCGTCTATATCCGGTGTCCCAATCTCCAATGCCCCGATCAGGTCCGCGAACGCCTCCTCTACTTTGCCAGCCGAAACGCAATGGACATCGAAGGGCTAGGCGAAAAGCTGGTCGATCAACTCGTGCGTCGCGGTTTGATCCGTTCGTATGCCGACCTGTATCGGCTCAGACTGGAAGACCTGGTCGAACTGGAACGGATGGGCAAAAAATCTTCGGAAAACTTGCTCCGGGCCATCGAGGCCAGCAAAAGCCGCGGCCTGGCCCGGTTGCTCACCGCCTTGGCGATCCGGCATGTGGGGGCCAAGGTGGCCGCTGTTCTGGCCGAGCATTTTCGCTCGATGGACGCCCTCTGCAAGGCCAGCGTCGAGGAATTAAGCAGCATCTACGAAATCGGCCCGGTGATCGCCCAGAGCGTCTATGATTATCTGCACAGCCCCTTCGGCCGAGAGACGATCGAAGAGCTTCGCCGCGTGGGCGTCGAGATGGAGCAGGCCGCTGAGCCGACCGCCTCCCGCACCTTGGAGGGAAAAACCTTCGTAGTTACCGGAACCTTGAAGAAATACAGTCGGGACCAAATCCATGAGCTGATCCAACGCCACGGCGGTCGGCCCACCTCGAGCGTGTCGAAAAACACCGACTATCTTATCGTCGGCGACGAGCCGGGCAGTAAACTCGCCAAGGCCAAACAACTCGGCGTGCCGATTCTCACGGAAGAAGAATTTGAAAAAATGCTGCCATAACGCCGAGTTTGTCGGCAACGAAGCGGCAGCATCGATTCTGCCCCAAGCGCCGCCCCGCCCCCTAGCACGAAGGCAAGTGGTTCAAGGAGTGAAGGTCCCGCCAGCCAGCACTGCCGGATAGACCGCCGCCGCGCCGTCGATGGGTTTTATCCCTGCGTCGTACCCTTCGTGGCCGCAGCCAGCAGGTTCAGTAATTACTCATCGCTTCGCCGCCGCTGCGGGTGGAAAGGGCTTGATACACTTTCATCTCGATATTGTCGGAAAAGAACCGCACCGATCCATCGCCCAGCAGAAAATGAACTCCGCCAGGATGAAAGCTGCTGAAGTTATGGAAGGGGTCTTCGCCTTCCAGGGAGTTTGGCGGAGCACAGGCCATACCCACTACACGGGCCGGCCCATGCTGTCCGCAGGTAACCACTCCCACCCACGTAGAAGGCGCCAATTTCGAGCTCCGTTCGCCGACGATCAGGGTCTGGCTCAGACCGTCGGTAATCTCTTGGAATCCAACTCCCCGATTCAAAAAGAAAGTCCCATCGCCCTCACATCGACTGCCCGCCGCCGCGCAGACATCGTGAAGGTCCAGCACGCCGAACATGCCGATGTAATTGCCCACGGCCAACTCCAACGGGAAACCACTGCCAGAATCTAAACAGGGCGTGTCTTCCCCTTTGGCGAGCTGGAAGGTCTTGCCGCCGATGTCCGATGGGCAACGAAATGTGGCGATGGGAAAAATGCGGGCTTCGGCGTTGCTTGGATGGGTAATGGGCAACTCGAAATGGACGACGTTTTTATATACGTTGCCCTGTTCCATGTAGGGGAGAATTCTGGCCGCCCATCCCCAGCCGGGCACGCCGAACCAATGCGGCTGCCCGTTGCTCGGATTATAGCCGAACCATCCGGCGGGCAGCACTTTCCAGGTGTCGTGATACATGTGGCAGGCCAGGCCGATCTGTTTAAGGTTATTGGAGCACTGGGCGCGTCGGGCCGCCTCTCGGGCCGCTTGCACTGCCGGCAACAGCAAGGCAATCAAAATCCCGATGATCGCAATGACCACTAACAATTCCACCAAGGTGAAACCCCTTCGATACATGAACATATTTATCTCCTTTTTCGATAAAATATCATTCTTAAAAATTTCTTCTCTTGCCGCATTTCCGTTGTTTGGCGTCGGTATCCCTCTGGCTTGGACAACCAGAAGTCCAAGGATTTCAGAGGGACGGCCTGTTTTGGGTTCTCGTTTTCGTGGGCATGACGATTGGCCGCATCTGGAAAAGGGAACATAGATGCGATCTTATGTTCATCTAAAACGTCCCATTTCCTGAACCTAAACGGCGTAGGAAAAGAGGCTTTCGCCCCCTATCCGGACAACAGAGGCAACCAGATATGGTCGCGACCCAAAGAACGAAGCAGCTATCGAAAGAGGATTTCCGCAGATGGCGTCCACGCCAATCCGGCGGAAGTTTTTCCTATCGCTGCCCAAGAGAGATTTAGAGAGTCGGCGGCGCCCGAGCGTAGAATGTCCAGAAATAAATAGCGGGTATTGTCCACGGCACGAGCGGGACGAAGGCAACTGCGGGCGTCCCGCCGTAGAAGCCCTTCAGAGGCGACGCCGCCAGTTTCGCCTGGGCTAGATACTGGCAGATGGAGCAACAGGCCGGGTCATGAACAGACTTCCCTTCCGAGGGAACCCATTCCCAATGAGGGGCGTTGCCGATCGGTCCAATGCCATCTTCCGCCCTTTGCCCAAACCGAGTTTGCAGGAAAACGGACTGGCAAGGGGCGTCCCCCGAGAGGCAACAAGAAGTCGTCCCTGAGAAGGCCCCCAAGGACATATGGTGGGAGATGCCAGCCATTTGGTGCAATTGGACGCCCCAAACGGCCAACGTACCGTACAGGACGGCCATCAGCCAACCGAGCATCCGATTCGCACCCATCTGCCTCACGACAACCAGCCTCTTCTATCCACAGCGAAGTTGGGGAATTTCATGCGGAACACACGTCTATTGAAGAATGATAACCCTCCGGAAATGTTCCGGCAAGCCCCGGCGGATGTCCTCTGCCAAGCATCGAGAGTTTTTGAATTTCAGCCGAATGTAAAGGAGGCTTATTTTATGGCGAAACTTGCCCGGGATTGTTACTGCCGCTCTAACGGGAATCCCCCGGAGATTGTAACTGCCGCGCAAGCTCTCCATCCAGGGTCCTGTGGGGCGGCTATATTGTTATTCCTCCCAAGTAGAGGCGGCCAGAAGCCTAGATTGGGCGCTTGTGCGGCGGTGAGAAGGTACTGCATTCGGCTAAAATGTTACGTTTTTCTCTTCAGCGGCCCTGAGCAGGGGCAGCATCTGGCCGATCAAAAAAAACGAGCCGGTAATGCAGATCAGGTCTTCTGGCTTGGCCAGAGCGCGGACCATTTCCCATGCTTGGGCCGGCGTGGGAGCGGTGGGATATGGCCGGCCTCCGATCTGGGCGGCCAACCGGGCCAACTCCTCGACCGGCAGGGCCCGGGGACTATCTAAGTAATTGGTCAGGACCACGTGGTCGAACTTCGGAAGCAATCGGGCCAACATTCCGGAGACATCTTTATCTTGGGTCGTACCAAAGACCAACAGCCGTCGGCATGGCCCGAACGATTCCTCCAGCACGGCCAACAGGGCCTCTACCGAGGCGACATTGTGGGCCGTATCCACCACGACAGCCGGGCGTCGGCAAAGCAGTTGGCATCGGGCGGGCCAATCCAGGCGGGCCAGGGCCTCCCGACAAGCCTCCTCGGAAATCTTCCAGCCTGCCTGCCGGAACATCGCCATGACAACCAAGGCCAGGGCAGCGTTGGCCGCCTGATGCCGACCCAGCAGCCCAATTTCCACCCCCGCCAACCGCCACGGGCCGCCGGGACCAACATACTCAAAGTCCATCCGGCCATAGGAACGCCCCTCTGGGAGATTTTTGGGGGGATAGTACTGGTATCGGAAGTGGGTGTCCAATTCAATCAAAGGGGCCTGTCGGGTTTGGCAGACCTGTCGGATGACCTCCCGTGGTCCCGGCTGAACGACCCCGCTGATGACCGGCCTGCCCGGTTTGATAATGCCGGCCTTTTCCCCGGCGATGGCCTCCAGGGTGTTGCCGAGCTGTTGCGTATGATCGAAACTGATGCTGGTGATGACCGACACAAAGGGCTGGCAGACGTTGGTCGCATCAAGCCGACCGCCCAGCCCTACTTCCAAAACCGCCGCCTGGACCTTCTGCTGGGCGAAATGGAGCAGGGCCAAGGCCGTCAGGATTTCAAAATAGGTGGGGCCTTTTTCCGATGGGGTTCGCACGGCGGCCTGCTCGTCCATCTGGCACACCGCCGGCCTAATGACGTTGAAAAGTCGGAGGAGTTCCTCGTCGGTGGGCATTTGGCTGTTGATACGGAATCGCTCTTGAAGCTTTTCCAAATGGGGCGACGTAAATAGTCCGGTCGTATAACCGGCGGTTTGCAGGATGGCGGCTATCATGGCCGAGGTGGAACCTTTCCCTTTTGTCCCTGCTACGTGGACCACCCACAAGTTCCTTTCCGGCCCCCCCAACAGGGCTAGCAGCCCACGCATCCGGTCCAAATGGAGACAACGTTCTTCATACGGCATGAGCCGGGTCCGTTCGTAGTCGATCCGGCTAGCCAGCCAATCCAACGCCTCTTCGAAAGAGCCGAACGGTTTGGGAAAACTTTCGGCCATGGAAGGATCGAAAGGGATCATCCGCAGTATATCTCCCTGAATGACGGAGTATAATACAACCCATTATAGGGGATGTTGGCAGTGTCTCTCCTGCTCATTGGGGTACTTTGGCGAAAAAACCCCAACAGAAATGGTCTGAAGCGTTTTACAGATTTCCTCGCTTGGAATACCAATCCCTTACAATAAGAACTTTTCCGACTTCTTTTGGCAGGAGGGGCATGTTGTAGGAGACTTTCTCCTATTAGAATCAGAGGAATCTTCAACGGGGTACTTGATGAACCACCTGGCACAGCGGTTCGTATCCATTGTATTGAAGCCTAGGTTGGCCCAAAGGGGATACTATGGACTCAGACATTGTCATCGAAACCCGTAATTTAACCAAGGTCTATCGGGATTTTTGGGGCCGGGAGAAGGTGCGGGCTTTGAAGGCCCTGGACCTTCAGATTCGCCGGGGCGAGATATTCGGGCTGTTAGGCCCGAACGGTTCGGGCAAAACGACCACCATCAAGCTGATCTTGGGCCTGATCTTTCCCACCAGCGGCGAGGTGTTGGTGTTCGGCCAGGACGCCCGAGAGGTAACAAAAAACGAACGGATCGGCTATTTACCGGAGGAATCGTACCTCTACCGATTTCTGACGGCCGAGGAAACGTTGGATTTTTATGGTCGGCTTTTCAATATGCCGGCGATGCTGCGTCGGCAACGGGCGGCCGAGCTGATCGAGATGGTAGAGCTAGGCTGGGCCAAACGCCGCCAATTGCGGGAGTATTCCAAAGGGATGACCCGGCGGATCGGACTGGCGCAGGCCCTGATCAACGACCCTGAATTGCTCCTGCTGGATGAACCCACCACCGGGCTGGACCCCATGGGAACCCGCTGGATGAAAGACCTTCTACTCAAACTGCGGGACCAGGGGAAAACCATCCTCATGTGCAGCCATCAGTTGGACGACGTACAGGATGTCTGCGACCGGGTCGGCATTTTGCACCAGGGGGAGCTGAAGGAATTGGGGCGGGTGAGCGACCTGCTGAAAGTTCGAGAAATGACCGAAATCCAATGCTCTGGGCTTAGTCCTGAGGCCGAGCGTGAGGTTTGCGCCGTGGTGGAGCGGTTGGGCGGCAAGGTGCATTTTTGCGGCAATCCAACCACCACGTTGGAAAAGCTCTTTGTGCGGATCATTCGGGAAAGCGAGGCCCATCCGGGCCGACGGGTCCGGGGCGTCTTGGAAGCAGAACCTCCTCGGACCATTCCGGCGGCGTCCGGTTCGCAAGCGACGGGGCCTTCTTCTACTGGTTCAGGCCCCCGTTCCTCTTCGTCGCAATCTGGGGAGAAGCCGAACATCCAGAGGGAAAACTAGCCCATGATCGTCGAACGATATATTGCGGATTTTTGGGGGTGGCTGTTGGGGCCGGGATGGCACGACGGGATACTTTTCCCTTGGCTGCTGTATCTGCTGGGGGTGTTGGTGCTGGCAGGTTTGGCGTTGGTGGTGTTGGTGGGTTCCGGATGGGTCCGGTGGAGTTTGCCCCTGACCCCTCGGCAGAGCCGATCCTTGGGCCGAATCGTAGGCTATGGAACCCTGGGTGTTGCCCTTCTGGTCATCCTGCTGATGGGGATATTCCTGTTATCCCCATCGGCAAGCAGTTCATCGGCCAAGGAGGCGACGGAGTCGTCGGCTTCGTCCCCGAAGGATTCTGCTCAGGCCGATTCTGCTGAGGGCGTTTCGTTCTCCAAAGCCTTACTCCGAGCGGGGGATTTCTTGTTCGGCCCCGGCTGGCAGGAAGGGACATTTTACCAATGGCTAGGGATGGTGTCGGTGGTTACTTGGGGTGTGGTGCTGGTAGGGCTTTTGGCGGCGGTCATTCGACATGGTCCTCTGCCGGCGCTGAAAGTGGTCGATCGGACGATTACCGAATTGGCCGAGGATGTGTTTCGACTTTCTCCCCGGCGGGTGTGGGCGTTGGCTCGGCTGGCGATCCAGGAGGCGGTGCGCCGACGGATTGTGATTGGGTTTGTGCTGTTTTTGCTTCTGATGCTTTTTGCCGGTTGGTATTTGGACCCGGGCAGTGTGAACCCCACCCGGCTTTACCTGCACTTTGTGCTCACCACGACCGGCTATCTGATGCTTCCGCTGATGCTTTTTTTGAGCACATTCAGCTTGCCGACGGACATCCGCACGAAAACGATCCACACGGTGGTAACCAAACCGGTCCGGGCCGGCGAAATTGTTCTAGGCCGGGTTTTAGGTTTTTTTCTGGTCGCTGCGGGCCTGTTGGCGGTGATGGGAGTGATCAGTTATGTGTTTGTCATTCGAGGGCTGTCCCATCGGCATGAAATCACCGCCGAAATGGCCGCCGAAGCCGTCAAACAAGCGCAGACCGGCCCCACCAAAGAGTTTGGCGTGATGACCACCATGGTCCACAACCATCGTCACGCCATTCTATGGAAACCGGCAGACTCTGCTTCTTCTACCCCGCAAGGGCAAACGCCGCCGGGGACTTTTTGGCTGGCGATGGAACAGGGGCATACCCATCGGGTCTTTCCGAGGGAAGACGGTTCGTTGGAAGTCGGCCCGCCGGAAGGCAATCTGATCGCCCGCGTGCCGCAGTACGGCAAATTGCAATTTTTGGACCGCCAAGGCCGTCCCACGGACAAAGGCATCAATGTCGGCGAAGAATGGGAGTACCGTAGTTACATCGAAGGCGACACCAATGCCGCCGCCATCTGGACCTTTGAGGACATTCGACCTGAACGGTTTCCGGAAGGGGTGCTGGTAGAAATGACCCTGGGCGTGTTCCGAAGCTGGAAAGGCGAGATTGAACAACCCATCCGGGGAAGTCTCCTCCTCCGGGACCGGACCACTAGGAGTTTTGTAGAGGTTTTTACGTTTTCGGCCAAGGAATTCCAGATCGACTCCCACTGGATTCCTCGGCAGATCAAAGGCAAAGACTTGTTCGAGCATTTTGTGGATGACCGGGGGCGATTGGAGATCGGTCTGAAGTGCCTAGATCGCGCCCAGTTTTTTGGCGTCTCGCAGGCCGACCTGTATCTTCGGGCTGGCGACGCCTCGTTTGTCGGCAATTTCTTCAAGGGGTATCTGGGCATCGGACTCCAGGTGCTTTTGGTTGTTGGACTAGGAGTGGCGCTGAGCACCTTTTTGAGCGGCCCGGTTGCCATGGTGGCCACGGGCGGCGTTTTGGTCCTCGGATTTTTCGGGGATTTCATGTATCGGCTGGCCGTCGGCAAAACCTACGGCGGCGGCCCGGTCGAATCCCTGATCCGCCTAGTAACCCAGGAGAACGTCATCTCCGAACTGGAACCCAGCCCGCGGACCACGGCGGCCAAAATGCTCGACCAACTGGCCAGCGGACCGCTATGGGTCATGTCCAAAATGCTTCCTCGATTCGGCGATTTCGACTGCTCTAGCTTCGTAGCCGACGGATTTGATTTCCCGGCGGCCATGGTGTTGGCCAATACGGCCAATGCATTGGCGTTTTTGTTGCCTGTGTTTGTGTTAGGATACGGATTTTTGAAAAGCCAGGAATTGGCCCAGTGAGCCTGCGAAAAGAGTCTTGGACGTCGGGGCGAGGGTTCTGCTCGCCCGCCAGGGCGTAACGAGTCCAGAAAAAGGAAGAAGCATTCCGATAAACAATCTCCGAGTGGAGGGTTTCCCGGATGACCCATCGAGAACGGGCGTTGTATTGGAAGATCGGCTATGGTGTGGGTATATGTATATGTATCCTTTTACTGTATGGCCTAGGCGCCCCTTCCACACGGGACGCCAGCGGGCAGATTTCGCCGGGCGGCGCACTGGCCCGGTTTCGGGCCGACTACGGCCTGACCGAAGCGAATTTGGGCGAAATCGACGCCGCCGGAGAAACCATCAAGTTGGCCACCCTGGGACTTCGCGGCGTGGCCGTCCTGCTGCTGTGGGAACGGGCCAATGAGTGCAAAATGAAGAAAGATTGGACCGGCCTGTCGGCCACGTTGCAGCAATTGGCCAAGTTGCAGCCTCGTTTTATCTCGGTCTGGCAATTCCAAGCATGGAATGTGGCCTACAATTGCTCGGTCGAATTCGACGATTACCGAGACCGATACCGCTGGGTCATCAAAGGTATCCACTATCTTCGGGAAGGGATCAACTACAACCAATACGAACCCCGCTTGCTCTGGGATGAAGGTTGGTTTACGGGACACAAGATCGGCCGGGCCGATGAAAAAACGCAGTTCCGCCGTCTGTTTCGCCAAGACGACGATTTTCATGATTCGTTGCCTGTGGACCTGCGGGACCCGACGCGTGATAACTGGCTGTGCGGGAAACGCTGTTTTTTGGCGGCGGAGCGATTGGATGCGGCCGGACACAAGATGAAAGGCAAGAGTCCGTTGCTGTTCCATTCCGACGCCCCCAAATGCCAGATCAACTACGCCGACGCCATTGTCAGCGAGGGCAGTTTCGGCGAAGTGGCCCTGGAGGCGTGGCGGCGGGCGGACGCAGAATGGAAAGAGTATGGCAACTTAAAAATCGAAACCACTTTTCGCGACCCGCGCACCGGGGAAACCCTTTTCATCCATCTGAACGATAAAGAACATTACCTGGAGGAGGCCCAAAACCACATCAAAGCCATCGAGGCGTTGGCCCCAGGACTCCGCCAACAATTGGAGGAAGAAAAGCGGGCCGCCCTGACCAAACGAGAACGCGCCGCCTTGGAAACTCCGCCCGCCCAGCGCACCCCGCAAGAATATGAACTGGCCAAGGCCGCCCAACGTAAACTCGCCGTCACCCATCAAGAACTTGCCCAACGCATTACCGGCCCGAAAGGTGCTGTTGCCCGGGACCATGCCTCCAAGGCCGCCTTGGCCGAGCAAATGGCCGACTATATCGACCGTTACCGCCAAATCGTCAACTTCGAGTATTGGCGACTCCGTTGCCAGGTGGAACAAGACCCCCTCACGCTCCAGGCCCATCAGTATATCTATCAGGCGGACCAACAAGAACTCGATCTGCCCCAGGCCCGAGAAAATTACGAAAAAGGCATGGCCGCCTGGCGCAAGGTCCTCGACGCCCATCCGAAATTGCTCGACGACCGCACCACCGGCGAAGAATTGGTCGAAATGATCGAACGGTATAGAAAAGTTCTTGGCCGCATCGGCGAACCCCGCCTGCCGCCCAATTTCATCCTCCAAGACGTGTTGGATCGTTACGGTAAAAAAGGCGCCTAGGAAGCCGATCGGAGGAGAATCGCAAGAATTCCGGGTTGTCTGGGCTTGTATTCAGGCCAATTCATGGTATGCTACTAGAGGCGATGGCATTGGCGCCGTCGGCTGCACCGGGACGGGCTCAGCTTTCGACCTCTCCTGTGCTTGTGTATGTTTGTTGCCGCTTGATGGCGGCGGGGTTTTCTCAAGTGAGATGTTGCGATGTCTAAGAAGTTGTTTGCCGGCGGTCTAAGTTGGAATACCAACGACGACAGCCTGCGCCGGGCGTTCGAGGCGTTCGGTGAAGTCCTCGAAGCCAGGGTGATTGTGGATCGGGATACCGGCCGGTCTCGTGGTTTCGGCTTTGTTACCTTCGCTCAAGCCGAAGATGCAGACCGAGCTATTGCGGAGATGGACGGCGCTGAACTGGACGGCCGGAGAATCCGCGTCAACGAGGCCGAAACCCGAAAGCCTCACGGCGGTGGGTCTGGAGGGGGTCGGTTCGGACGACGTGAGCGCGGATAGTCTCTAACCCCGCCCCGCCCGAAACCTGTCCTATCTGTCGGCCTTCGTTGGCAAGGCCGTCGGTGGGGAGTTTGCGTTCCCCAAGGGGAGCTTTTGCGCTCTCTTTCTGCACTGGGGAACCGAAAAACATGGCTTCCCCCCGTTCTCTATTGTACAAATTCTTACTCCAAACGACTCAGAAAAGGCCCTCCCGGCTCATCGAACGAAGAATTCACTTCGTGGCAAGAGGGATCGGTCTGCGCGCAGAAAGCAAAAGGACCAAACATCGGCCCCCCAATCCGATGTTCACGATCCTTTTCTCTGATTTTCAGTAATGGAGCGATCTATAATGAATCGCCGGGGTTGCTGGACGAGCGGATGCGGAGGAATAAGAATAAGAGAGGTTCCGGTTTCCCAATTGGCTCTACTTGGGATAAGAAGGGACCTGTTGGGGAGAGATTACCATGCGGTTCACCAAAATGCACGGGGCAGGTAATGATTATATTTTTGTCAATTGTTTTCAGGAGCCGATCCCGGAAGACCCCGCCGAACTGGCCCGCCTGGTCTCGGATCGGCATTTTGGCGTCGGCGCGGATGGCCTGATCCTGATCTGCCCATCGGAAAAGGCCGACGCCCGGATGCGCATTTTCAACGCCGACGGCTCCGAAGCCGAAATGTGCGGCAATGGCGTCCGTTGCGTGGCCAAATACCTCTACGATCACGGAATCGCTCGAAAGCCCACCCTTCGGATCGAAACGGGCCGAGGCATTCTGAGTTTGGAACTGCACGTTTCCAATAATCGAGTCGAGCGGGTCCGGGTCGATATGGGCGAGCCGATCCTCACGCCCGCTCAAATCCCTACCACCTTGCCCGGGAACCCTCAGCATGGGGGGGCCGTCGTGGATGTCGAACTCCCCGTGGAGGATCGCATTCTCCGCGTAACCTGCGTCTCTATGGGCAATCCCCATTGTGTGTGCTTCGTCGATCAACTCTCCGACGAGTGGGTCTTGGGCCTTGGGCCTAAAATCGAACACCATCCTCGGTTCCCAAATCGGGTCAATGTAGAGTTTGTGCAAGTCCTTTCGCCCCAAGAGGTTAAAGTGGGCGTCTGGGAACGCGGTAGCGGCCCAACTCTGGCCTGCGGTACCGGCGCTTGCGCCGTCTGCGTGGCCGGGGTTCTTACGGGCCGAACCAACCGACAACTACTGGCCCATCTCCCAGGCGGCAACCTAGAACTGCTCTGGTCGGAAACGGACCTTCATGTGTATCTTACCGGCCCAGCCGTTGAAGTCTTCAGCGGCATTTGGAAAGCCGGGGAAGACTGGTTACTCGACGAAGAATGAATAAGGAGACGTTGCGGCAAGATAGCCAATATAAATCAAATAGGCAAAATAGACAACAAAAGAAAGAATGGGCCGCTTATCCCTTTCGACTTTGGGGAATCGTATCCTTCCCAATACCCCTTCATTAGAGGGGTAGGTTGACTGCCCCTTGTCGCATGGAGGCAACCGAGTGAAACTGGATCACCCTTGGCTAATGAAACTGGGGGCGCTATTGGCTTCCGGCTGGGTCCGCTGGTGGATGGGCAGCCTGGAATATAAGCTCCTGATTACCGATCCCAGTGTCGATCCCGCTTTCGGCCCTTTTCCCCGGCGTATCTATCTATTTTGGCATGAATACCTGCTGCTACCTTTTTATCTTCGGGGCCATTGTGATATTGCGATCCTTTTGAGTCGGCATCGAGACGCCGAGATATTGGCCGAGGCTGGCCGACTGATGGGCTTTGAACCGATTCGCGGTTCCACCCAGCGGGGGGGAGCAGAGGCCCTGTGCCGACTCCTCCGGATTGGCCGATCCTACCACATCGGCATTACCCCCGACGGTCCCCGTGGACCGCGTCGCCATCTAGCCCCAGGGGCGGTCTATCTAGCTTCCCGATTGGAAATGCCGGTGGTGCTCGTGGGAATCGGTTATGATCGGCCCTGGCGGTTCCAACGGGCTTGGGACCAGTTTGCCGTCCCCCGTCCGTTTTCTCGCGCCCGGGCTATCTTGAGCGAAGAAATCTACGTCCCCCCAAACGCCGATCGTACCATGTTGGAACGGTATCGCCTGCTTCTCGAAACCCAGCTCAATCAACAAACCGCCGAAGCAGAACAGTGGGCCCTCTCCGGCGTCCGAAAACCCGGAGAAAAGGTGGTTACCCACTCCCCCTGCCGAAACCGATTCCCCGGCACGCCCACTTCGGATCCCTCCTCTTCGATTTCTCTGGAAGCCGACGCAAGGGCCTCTTTGCCCAAGGTAGCCTGAGCCGGGAGGCTCGGAAGGTAACCCCTCTCATCCAGCCTCGAAGAACTCCCTGTACGGACGCCGTGGAAGATACGTCCCGCTTCTGGACTATTTACTCTGAATCGGGATCACTCCGTCCCATTGCGGCGGGGGCTGACGGTTCTGTTGGGTGATAAACGCCGTCAGAAAGTCGGCCACCTGGTCTTCCGCCGGAAGCTGGTGCAGACATTGGTACGCCTCTTGCCATCGACCAGCCAGAAATGCATCCAATCCCGTTTCGTAGAGGCGAATTTGGTCGTCGGAAAGCAGTGGGTATTGATCGGCTGGCGGAAGCAGTTCGGCGATTTCCAGCGAGCTGTCCATCCCGTAGGGCCGAACCACCGCCACCCGGCGAACACGAGCCACGGCTGGCGGGACCTTCCGTCGCACCGCCTCGGCCATGGCTGAATCGAGCAAAATCGGCGCATGGAAGATTTTCGTCATGCTTTCCAACCGGGCGGCCAAGTTGACCACCGGGCCGAACACGGTAACTTTCGCCTGCTCCGGTGGGCCGATCCTCCCCGCCACCGCCCGACCGGCGGCAATGCCAATCCCCACTTGAAAACCGGCCAACGGACTCTGCGGATTTTGAGCGGCTGTTTGGAACTGCTGTCGGATGGCCAGGGCGGCCCGGCAGGTCCGCTCGACCATATCGTCCCAAACCACCGGCCAACCCCAAAACCCTAGCGCCGCATCCCCCTGATAATCGCCCACCACGCCGCCTTCTTCCAGAATATGGCGGGTCATTACGCCCAGGGCTTGGCTCACCCGGTCCAAAAGGTCCCGCAGGTTCTTCGACTCCTGCTCCGAACGCCGGGAAAAACCTCGCAGATCGCAAAAAAGCACCGAAGCCTCGGTCTCTTGCGGCTCCAGAAGCCGATCCGGCGCCTCGCCGCCTAAATTCTTCAACACCAAAGGCGAGAAAAACTGACTGAGGATCGCCTGTTGCCGTTCCAGGCGTCGCATCCGCCGTAAGGAACCCACCATTGCCCCAGCCAATTCCGTAAATTTGATGTCCTCGCGCAGTTCCCAAGGAGGACTTTCCTCAGCAGAATATGCAGCCGGCGCAAATCGCCCCGCCAAATAAATGACCCACGGGGGAAGGCCCTCCGGGAGGATCGGCGTGCAAAAGGCCCAGTCATATTGGCCCGTGTCCGTAAAAAGCCGATCCGATTCCCCCCCGCCCCGCCACAGGTGCAAAAGAGTCCGCCGCCGAAGCACCGCCTCTCGAATCAACCGTTGACTGGGGCGAAACGGCGCGGAACCAGCCAACCGACTATCCCAATACAACGCCCGAATCGCCCCCGATAGAGGGAACTCTTCCATAGGACGGTCCACCCCTTCCGCTTGTGCGGAATCGGCAGACGGGGAGCGAGAAACAGACGTCGCGGTCTGCTCCGTCGGCGCCGCCAGGACCGCCGCCGCTGCCGTGTCCGCCCGCGGCAAACCGGCCAAAAGCATGCTGACCAAACGCACACACATATCCTCATCGCTGACGGCCTGGGAAAGCGCCTCGGGCAATCGACTCAGGACTTCGATTCGGCGGTCCGGGTTCCGAAACGAGACGGCGGCAAGGTCCTGGAGACTATACTGATGTTCATGTTCCGGCGGCGGTAGATCCCTCTCCACCATCCAAGGCTGCTCGACCAAAAGAAACGAGGTCTGCCCGATCACAAAATGCTCCTCCGGCAGCAGCCGACACTCCGAGGTCGGCCGACCGTGGAAAAAGATCGGGTTTTTGGCCTCCGGTAATTTGCGGACCTGTAAGCGGCGCCCGTCCCAAAGGAGTTCGGCGTGGCGGCGGGAAATCTGCAGGTCCCAAGACGCCGACCACTCGCCCGCCGACCGGCCCAACACAATCGGCTCTCGCAGCGGCAACGGACGCCGCCACCGATGCTCCGCCCCAACGCCTTGAGCAATCAAATCCGCCATGAACAACCTTCTTCCCCAAAAGGGGCCGCTTTGGTCCTTTGCTACGCTAAACGACCACTTAGCAACGACAAAAAACCAGCCGGCGTCCTTCCATCCCCTAGGTCGGCGCAGGCAGTCGGTAAAACCGCACCGCATTCTGACAGAAAAGTTTCCCGTTGTCCACGTCCGATCTGTCTCGCACAATCTCCTTTAAGGCCAAGACCCATTGCCGGAGCCTGGCCGTCCGGGTGCAGACCGGCCAATCGCTGGCAAAGATCACCCGATCCGGCCCAAAAACTTCCAGACAATGATTCACAATGGGCGCTAAGTCCTTCGGCTGCCAACGGTCTTTCTCCGCCCGGGCGACGATGCCGGAAATTTTACAAACCACCTGTTCCCGCCGGGCAAGCTGGGCGATGTCCCGCCGCCACTGCTCCGGGTCGTGCGCCGGCGCACGCGACGGCGGAGGAACCTTGGCCGATCCCGCAGGAGGTTTCTCGCCGGACGATTCCGATTCGCCCTTGGCCCGTGCGGAGGCAAAAGCCAACGGATCGGCGTTGCCGCAGTGATCCAAAACAAATCGGGCGCCCGGACAAGCATCGACCAGTTTCACCGCATCCGATAATTTCTGCGGCGGCATACACAGATCAAAACACATCCCCAATTCCCCCAAAAGACGAATGTCCTGGATAAACGGCTTTTCTAGCCAGACGGCTGTATTGCCATCCCGGGGAATCCGCCGAACCCCTTTCACCCAGGGGGAATCCTTAAACCGACGGATAGACGAGGCAAACTGCGGCGTGCCAGGCCGACCGCCTAAGACCGCCCCCACCAAAAGACTGCCCTTCCTTTGGCAAAGGTCCAACACATACTCGGCCTCTTTTACCAGGTCTTCGTCGTGAACATCGACCTCCATATACACGGCCTGGACGATGTTCAACCCCTCGGCCTCCCGGAGATATTCCTCCAGCAGATGATCCCGGCACAACGGATCGCCCTGCCGAAGCCAGGGAAGCCGAAGTTTCTTGAGGTCCCAAAGGTGCAGGTGGGTATCGACGATCGGCGTTTTTTCTAGCGGCAGGGCCGGGGGATTGGCCGTTGCGGCTGAGGCTGGTTGGATGCCGGCGGGCGGGGTGGATGCCGATGCGACAAGGCCCCCTGACCCTTGGGCGGCCTTGTCGGCGGCAAGACTTCCAACGGCCTTTCCCCCGAGGGCCACACTACTCAGGCCGAACAGGACTTTTTCGAGGAAGTCTCTTCGACTGGTTTGGGCTTGGCCTTTTGAGAGGTCAAAGGGGCGGGATTCGAGGTTATCCATAAAAATCGCTCCTTTTAAGAAGGCAGGGTGGGATGGGAAAGAGTAATAAGGTCTTGGGAACTTCAATATATGCAAAACAGATAATATACACAAAATGATCAATTTTTTGCTAAGTATCATTCATACCGAGCAGTCCGGTGGTAAGGAATATTCCCTCAATACGGGGCAGAACACAAGCCGATCCTAAAGGTACCAGAACCTTACTGTGCGTGAACACTCCCTGCCAATAGGACAGGAACCCAGCCGATGAAACGTTGGAAAATTGTATGTGCCATGCTGCTTGTGGGGGGGTTAGTTTGGGCGGTTTTTGGCTCCGAAGCCTATGCCCAGCAGGCCTTCGGCCAACAATGGTCCCGCACCATGACCTTCCAGGATTGGAACCGCTTCTATCATTATCCCTATGTGTATTATCCCCAGAACTTCTGGGGCCCGGACTATTACCGCAGTTCGGAAGACCTGTACTACCGGTATCCGCCCGAGATGCGGATTCCGGTGTACAACAAGCGGTGGCAAAACTTTTATCCTCAGCCCCGCGCCTACCACCAAGGCCATCACTTCATCCTGGATACATTCTAACCGGCCCTGAACGAGCAGAACTACTGCCCTAAAGGCTTTTGAAGCGGAGTAAGAGTAGGTCAGGGGGGGATCATAAAGAGGCGGCCCAACGGCCTACAGAAACAAGGTTCCTTTTCAGGGAGCGATTGGCGCCGGGAACCGGTTGTGAGGTTCCCGGAGGGAACACCCAGTCCGCACCGACGTCCGGCAGCGTCGTAAGCCCGAGCGCTGCCGGGCGTTTTGGTTTTCTTGGCTTTCGCCCCACCTAACACACCTCCATTTCCCCTATCCTGAATCGTACTTAGAAGCTCTAACAAAACGAAGCCCCCAAAGATTCCACCTATTCTCCCTCCCTGAGGAAGTGAGTAGCAAAGGCCGTTTTGTTAGAGCCTGTTAAGGAAAGGAGTCTCCTATTGCAATGTTTGGGGACCTTTCTCCGTGTTTAGGGCACCCCGTTATCCACAGCCTTCTTTGAGCAGATGGAGTTTCTCAGGAAGCAAGATACCAACTGGTAACTAGCCGGTAGAACACCTGGGCGGCTTGTTCCACTTGGTCGAGGGCGATCCATTCGTCGCTCGTATGGGCCTGCTGGATCGAGCCGGGGCCGAAGACCACCGTGGGGACCCCGGCCTGGGTGTAAAAGCCCGCATTGGTAGTATAAGGAACGCCGATGCGCTGGCAGTCTTTGCCGGTTACCTCGGTAACCAAACCCGACAGCTTCGCCGCCAACTCGCTGTTTGCCTGGTCGGAAAGGCCCGGGATTGGCGGCCACGGCGGTTCCTGTTCCAATCGGTCCGGTTGCGTGAAGCAACCCAAAAGATACCGCAAACAATGTTCCCATGCCTGCTGGGGCGACTCGTCCGGCAGAAGCCGACGGTCGATTTCGATGGTGCAGCGGTCCGGCACGATGTTGACGCTCTGGCCGCCGTAAATCCGCCCCACACTCAAACTGGGATGCCCACACAACGGATGCCAGCCCAATTGGGGTACCATTGCCGCATACTCCTGCAGGGCCTGGAGCACCTCGGCCATGAGATAAATCGCATTCACGCCTTCCCTGGGTTGGCTGCTATGGCAGGCTTGGCCCCGGGTGTGGCATCGCCATCGCATCACGCCTTTGTGGGCGACAACCACCTGGAGTTGGGTCGGCTCGGCCACGACGGCTGCATCGGGCCGACGCGGAAAAATCTCGCCCCCGCCGGCCTGCCAAAGTTGCTGTACCGCCCGCACGCCGCTCATACCGTGCTCTTCATCGACGGTGGCGGCCAGATAGACAGTGGGCCGACGGGCCGGGGCAGTTCCGGACGACGCTGATCCGCTCTGGCCCGAAACGGACTCAGACGCCAAGCGGACCAACGCCGCCAGCATCGCCGCCAAACCGCCTTTGACATCGCAAGCCCCCCGACCATAAAGTCGGCCCTGGCGCAGTTGGGCGTCAAACGGATTGGGCATTTGGCCCGGCGGAACCGTATCCTGATGGGCGTCCCAAAGCAGAATCTGGCCCCCCTGTTCCGGCGGCGGATGGCCCGGAAGCCGGAGGATCAGGTTTTCCCGGCCCGGTAAGACCGGCTGCCGAAACACTTCCAGCCCAAACCGCCGACAAAACTGTTCCAGAAAGTCCGTAAGCCGCCCTTCGGAGAACATCCCCGCCGACTCTCCCGGCTCCGGTCCCTCGGCGGACGGTTCGGAAGAAACAGGCCGTCCCATGGGATTGACGCTGGGGATACGGACCAACTGCTGGAGCAACTGCACGGAATCGACCTGGCCCATAGGATGTGCCCTCCTTTGGGGGCTATTTTTTCTTTTGGTCTTTGGCAGGCCGCGGCGCGGGACGGCGGCCTTTTTTGACCCTCTGGTAGTTGGGGCTATCCGCTTTGCCAAGGGCCTCGTACAAAAATCGGCTTGGAATGGTGGGGCGCGCTTTGCCCCATTTGCGTCGGCTTAGCGCCAAGGTCAACGTCAGCCGATCTTTCGCCCGCGTCATACCCACATAGCAAAGCCGACGCTCTTCTTCGATGGCCTGTTCATTTTCGCCGATCGACTTTTTATGCGGCAATAGCCCCTCTTCCATGCCCACCAAATAGACCTCGGAAAATTCCAGGCCCTTGGCGCTGTGCAGAGTCATCAGCACCACGGCGTCCCGCTCCAGAAGGTTTTCCTCTTCTTGGTCTTGGCCGGTCAGGGCCAGTTCCTGCAAAAACTCGTTCAGATTAGGCTGTTTGGCACGGGCCGTGTAAAGGCTCAACGCATTGATCAATTCTTCGACGGCAGCCCAACGGGATTCCTGGTCATTGGGGTCAGGATAACTGTTTTCAATTTCCCTTCGGTAACCGACCCGGTCCAGCATTTCGCGAAGTGTTTCGACCAGGGGGCCTTTTTGCACCCGACGGCGAAACTCCTGAATCAATTGGCAGAATTGATCCAGCCCTTGGACGGCCGTGGGCGGCAGGTCCGGCGGACGCCGCTCGGACTGCAACACCTCCCAAACCGGCGCCCGCTGCTGGATAGAAGCATTTACCAAGGCTTCCGCCGTAGCCGGTCCGATTCCCCGCGGCGGACGATTCAAAATCCGCAGCAGCGATTGGTCGTCCTCCGGATGCACGAGCAGCCGCCAATAGGCCAGCACATCCCGCACCTCTTTGCGGTCGAAAAACGACATGCCGCCCACCAGCACATAGGGGATTTTCCCCTTTCGCAGCTCTTGCTCAAACGGGCGGGACTGTTCATTGGTTCGGCAGAGAATGGCGAAATCCTTCGGCCTGGCCTGTCCCCCAGACAAACGGGCCTTGATTTCTCCCACCACCCCGGCGGCTTCCTCGGCCTCGTCGGGAAACTGCAAAATCCGCGGCGGCGGCCCCGAACGGGTGGCCTGAAGCTCTTTCGGGTGTCGATGTTTGTTAAACGCAATCAACCGATTCGCCCAGGTAAGAATTTCCCGCGTCGAACGGTAGTTGATCTGGAGCCGAACAATTTTGGCGTCCGGCCAATCGTGCTGGAATCGGAGGATATGCTCCACTTGGGCGCCCCGCCAGGCGTAGATGGATTGGTCGTCGTCGCCCACCACGGCCAGGTTCCGGTGCGGCAAGGCCAATGCACGGACAATCCGATACTGTACCGCATTGGTGTCCTGATATTCGTCGATCAGGATGTGGTCGAATCGGTTGGCCTCGGCCTGGCGCACTTCAGGAAATCTCTCGAAGAGTTCTTCGGTACACAGGAGCAGGTCGTCGAAATCCACGGCGCCGGCGGCCTGCATGGCTTTTTGATATCTCCGATAGGCCGAGGCCGCCAAGTGCTCCCGATCGGTGCGGGCCTGGGCGATGGCTTCTGCCGGTCGAATGCCTGCGGATTTCCACCAGCTTATCAAACTGACTAGGTCGCCGGGGCGCAAAAGGGCGGTAGGGGCCTGGATTTCCCGCAGGACAGTTCGAGCCACCCCTTCTTGCTCCGCCCGATCGTAGATGGCAAACTCCTTCGGATAACCAAGCCGATCTATATGCCGACGCAATATCCGTACACACAATGAATGAAACGTAGAAATTTCTGGTCGAGCCGCCGTCCGCTTTTTCCGACCCAGCAAGGCCATTGCCCGCTCCTGCATTTCCCGGGCCGCCTTGTTCGTAAACGTAACCGCCAAAATCCGATCCGGCGCGGTCTTATGCCGAATCAGGGCCGCTATCCGATAGGTAACCACCCGGGTCTTTCCGGCGCCAGCCCCGGCCAAGACCAAAAGCGGCCCGGACAGGGTTGCCACCGCTTCCCGTTGGGCTTCGTTCAATCCGGTATCCATCGTTGGGGGGAATCCTTCTCCCAAAATGACTGCCTGCGCAACTTCCCTCCGAAGGAGATCGACCAAGGGCAATCCTGCGGATCGCCGTCGGTTGGAGGGGAAATGGGTATATGATAGGTAAGGTTGCCTTCGGCGCAAAGCGGACCCTACTTCTGGGGAAAATTGCCTGGGGGGATCGACGCACCTTCTCCGCCCTTACCTTCCCAATGCACGCCCGATACACTTAAGGAAGGAAGACGGGCGTCTCAGGAAGGTGTTTTCGATAAGGGGGGACGGCTTTGGGACGCCAATACAGCCCAGAAACTGCCCCATGAAAAAACCCCACGATTTACCCAACCAGTCAGACAAATCAGAACTTCCCGCCGTCTCGCAGCGTTGCCGATGGCTGCTCCGGGTGCGAGGGATTGTACAGGGCGTGGGGTTCCGGCCTTTTATATATAATACGGCCCGGGCGCTGGGGCTGGCCGGTTGGGTAAAAAACACCAGCGGACAGGTGGATATTCTCGTCGAAGGCCCCTCGGGGCAATTGGAATCCTTTGTCCAGGCCATTCGAGAGAATTGCCCACCCCAGGCTCGGATCGACGCTCTGGAGGTGGTCGAACAGCCGGCCGGTCCGACAATGGCCGACTTCCAGATCATCGCCAGCAGCCTGGAGGAAGCGATTCGTCCGATCATTCCCGCAGACCTGGCCCTTTGCGCTGCCTGCCGGGCGGAAATTCTCTCGGCCAGCCAGCGGCGCTATCGGTATCCGTTTACCAACTGCACCCATTGCGGGCCCCGGTGGTCGATCATCCGGGGTTTGCCGTATGATCGGCCTCGAACGAGCATGGCTCATTTTGCCATGTGCCCGGACTGCCAGGCCGAATATGAAAACCCCGCTGATCGCCGCTTTCACGCCCAGCCGATCGCCTGCCCACGGTGCGGCCCGAAGCTTCGCCTGCTGGTGCGGAGCAGCCTGAGACGCCATTCTGCGGCCCAAGAAGACGCCCCTCCAGCGTATGTCCCTGTGGCCGAGGCAGAGGACGCCTTGCAGCAGGCCGCTCAAGCCATTCGGGAAGGCCGGATCGTAGCCCTCAAAGGGTTGGGTGGGTTTCAACTGCTCTCGGATGCGACCCAGGAGGAAGTGGTCCTAGAACTTCGCCGGCGTAAGCGCCGACCCGACAAGCCCTTTGCCCTGATGTTCAGCCATTTGGACCAAGTCCGCCAAGTCTGCTGGGTCTCCGAGTCAGAAGCCGTCCTGCTCCAATCACCCGAAGCACCGATCGTGCTTTTGCGCCGCCGAAAAGAGCCGGTTCCCTTAAATCACCCGGTGGACCCCGATGGTCCCGGCTGGCAGATTGCCTGGGCCGTAGCGCCCGGCAATCCGTATCTGGGGGTGATGCTGCCTTACACCCCGCTGCACGAACTGCTCATGGAGGCGGTAGGTCGGCCTATCGTCTGCACCAGCGGCAACCTCTCGGAAGAACCGATGTCCTACCGGACCGCCGAAGCCATCGACAGACTTGGCCGAATCGCCGACCTGATCCTCACGCACAACCGGCCCATAGTTCGGCCGGTGGACGATTCGGTAGTCCGGGTGCTCAGGTTGCCGCCGGAAGAGAAGGCCAAAACTGCCGAGCAAGAAGGTCTCTTTGGGGGAGAGTCGAAGGTTTCGGACGGCGGTGGGGGTGTGCCTGCTGGCGCAGGCCCCCAGCTTGTTCAAGTGCTTCGGCGGGCCAGGGGATATGCTCCCCGGCCAATCGACCTGCCGTTTGAGATGCCTCCCATCCTGGCCGTGGGCGCACACTTGAAAAATACGGTCGGTCTCTCGCTGGGCAGCCAAGTGGTCCTATCCCAGCACGTGGGCGATTTGGACAATGTGCCTAGCCTAGAGGTTTTCCAGCACACGGTAGAAGACCTTCTCCGCTTTTTCCAGGTCGAACCGGACCGGGTGGTCTGCGACCTGCACCCAGACTATGCCTCCACCCAATACGCCGAGCACATGGCCCGCCAATGGCAGGTCCCTTTGTTGCGGGTGCAACATCACGAGGCCCATTTGGCGGCCTGCTTGGCCGAGCAAGGACTCAAACCGGAAACCTTGGCCGAGCCGATCTTGGGCTTTTCCTGGGACGGCGCCGGCTATGGCCGGGACGGCGTCATCTGGGGCGGCGAAGTGCTTTTGTGGCAGGCAGGTCGGGTGGAACGGGTCGGCGCCCTTTGGAGTTTTCCTTTACCGGGCGGCGACCAGGCGGTGCGTCAGCCCCGACGATCTGCCCTGGCCGTTTTGTATGAACTGCTGGGCGAAAGGGCCTGGAATAGCTTCGCCCCGCTACGGGACTGGTTTAGCCCGATGGAACAGTCTGGACTGCGATCGATGCTCCACCGGGGGGTGAACTGTCCACGGACTACCAGCATGGGCAGACTTTTCGATGCGGTGGCTGCCTTGTGCGGGTTAGGAGAACAGATCAGCTTTGAAGGCCAGGCAGCCATGGCCCTGGAGTTCGCCGCCCTGGAAGAACCGGGAGAACCAGTCCACCGCCTACCGGGCTATCCGCTCCCGTGGATCGAAGGGACTGAAAAATCTGACCTCCCAGAGAAGATCGCCGGAACATCGCCGGAGGAAAAGAGCTTACGGTTTGGGCTTTTAGATTGGCGTCCGATGGTGGAGGCGGTCTTGAAGGATCGGTCGGTGGGGGTATCGGTAGGACAGATCAGCCGACGGTTCCATGCCGCCTTGGTCGAGGGCGCTTTGAAGGCGGCCCACTGGGCGGCAAAGCAGTGGGGAGTACGTCGGATAGCTCTGAGCGGCGGCTGCTTCCAAAACGCCTTGCTGACCCAATTTGCCTACCAACGACTCCACCAAGCCGGTTTTACCGTATATCTGCACCAGCACGTACCGCCCGGCGACGGCGGCATCGCCCTGGGACAAATCCTGTTGGCCGTCGCTTCATCGCACTTGAGACAGTCTTGAAACAGTAAGGGCGGGTTCAAAACCCGCCCTTACCCTCGTTGACTGTGAAAACATAGGGGGGCAACGCGCCGGGAAGCCCCACCGCCCATTTACGGTTCGATCAAGTAGGCTTGGTTGCCCAGGTTGACCATGACTGGCTCGTCAAAGACGAGGTACTGGGACATGGTCCGTCCGTAGCGGTTAGCCAAGTCGAAGTACTCTCGGCTAAACTGTTTAATGCGCTGGACGTTCTTTTGCTGGGTTTCCATCAGGGTGGAGTCGATCCACTGGTTTTGCCGACGGTAGAAGGTGCGGTTGCCCACCTGGCGCATGTTTTGGCCAGCCTGGAGGACTTCCCGATCGGCGTCGGCGGCCTCCCTAGCCAAAGCGCCTCCGAGGGCATTACCGGATTCTTTGAAGGCCCGAGCCGCCTCGGCTGCAGGCGGCGGTCCTCCAGGCAGCCCCATACTGGGCGCCGGCGCTGCCTGTTCAGCCGCTTTCATTGCCCCGCGGAAGGCCCGTTGGCCAACGCCGCCGAAACCGTCGGCCTGGGCCAGGGCCTCCAGCCGTCGGTTGGCCCGATCCACATTGGCCGTTACCGCACCGATCGGGGCATTCTCGTCGGCCAAGAACGAGGTGTACGGGGTTACCACGCCGTGCCGGGTGGCCAACTCCACAAGCTCCTTGACCAACTCGTCGTTTTTGCCCTTCAGATCAATTTCGTCCAGGATTTCGCCGATCCGGCGGATCGCCCAGAGTTTTTCCACAAAGCCGAGGCTTTCATCCGGGCTTTTTTCCACCAGATTGGCCGGGAAGTCCAGCTTCTGCACATGATCGCCCACTTTGCCCTGGACAACCACCTTGGCCGCCCCGGACTTTTTGTATCGGCCCACCAGGACCAATTGCTGCCCGGCAAACAGGTCGATCGGCCCCTTGGGATACATGCGGTTGACGATCGGGCCGTCCTCCGGCTTGGCCGTATCCACCGTGATCTCAATCTTTACATCGGTCATCACCGGGGATTCGATCCGGCGATAGAACCTGGACACCGCATCTTCCAGGTCCTGCTCGGGCCGGACGTATTCGCTCTGGCCGAAGTTCTCCGACACAAGCCGATCCAACAGCCGAGCGTTCACATCATAGCCAACGCCAAAGGCGAAAATCCTGGCCCGCACCTTGTTGTTTTCCTTGGCGTTGGCGGTGATCCGCATTTCGTTGGTTTCGCCGGCGGTGGGCAGACCGTCGGTCAGGAAGATGATGTAGCTGGGCCGGCTTGGATCTGTCAGTTGGGCCAGGGCGGCTTTCAACGCGCCGTCGATATTCGTGCTGCCGCCGGCATAAAGCCCTTCAATAAATCCCTGAGCGGCCCGACGGGTTTCGTCGTTATAGCGCTGAAGCTCCGGTCGAAAGACTTCGACCGTGCTATCGTAGGCGATGATGTTGAATGTGTCGCCTTCCCGGAGGTTCTGGAGGATAAATTTGGCGGCGTTTCGGGCCTGCTCGATCTTCTTGCCGCTCATGCTGCCCGAACGATCCACTACGAAAATCACCGTTTTCTTAGGCCGTTCCCCGGTCTGCTCGATCTTGGGGCTAGCCAACAAGAGAAAATAACCGTCGTCTTTGTCGTTGGGCCGATAGCTTACGACCCGAGTGCTGACCGTCCCTTTGCCAATATCGTAGAACAGGCGGAAATCGCTGGCCGGTATCTGCTTTTCCACCTTCCAGCTTACCGTAGCGTGTTTATCGTCCGGGCGCTTGATATCGACCGGATGGGTGGGACTATACACATTTTTAATCTCATCCTGGCTTTCGATGCTGATCCGGAAATTGATCTCATCGACCGGATCGGACGTGTATTTGGCGGTGCTCAAGGGGAACAGGAAATCGGTGAGCCCCTCGAACTTTCGGCAAAGCTGGTTATAGCGGAGGATCACCTTCCGCTCTGCGCCCGGCGGCACCGGAAACACACTGGTCTTAAACAGCCCCGTGCCGATCCACTCCAATAGGGCCGGGTCTTTGTTCTTGCGAACAATGTTTTCGTAGAGTCGGCGGGCCTCCTCGGCCTTCATCAGTTTGGCCGGGTATTCCTTCCCATCGACCATCAGGGTCAGTTGATCAATCGCCCCATCGTAGGGCAACGGGAAGACGAACGAAACTTCCAACTGTCGGCTCCCGGTATTGACGAACGACTGGGTAACCTGCACACTGGCCACCTGATCGACAATCCGAGCATTGACGCTGAGTTCCTTGATCTTATAGGTAGCCGGCGGCGGAGGCGGCGGGGGTACCGGATGCGGGGGATGCGGCGGATAAGGCGGCGGCCAGATAATGCCCGGCCGGGGCAACCGTACCGATTGCCCCGGATCCTCCACCACTAAAACCCCTTGGGCTTGCGCCACCAGAGGCAGGAGAAACACCAACACCAACCCCAAACCCATAATGCGTCGTCTCATGGCCAAACTCCTTGCAAAGAAGGTCCATATAACCTGGCCGCTGCTCAGCCAGCCGTGCCGATCAAAAAGTGTGTTCATCTTTTGGACGCACCGGACGGGAAAAAAGTTTCCGGTTTTGTACCATTTTAGCCGAATCCAAAGGAGGCTTATTTTAGGGCGGAATTTGCCCTGTATTGTCATTCCCGCGCAAGCGAGAATCCAGTTCCTAGGAAGCGGCTACGTTGTTATTCTTCCCAAGGAGAGGCTGCAAGAAGCCTAAATTGGGCGCTTGCGCGGCAGTGCCAAGGACAGCATTCGGCTAACGTGTTACCCGGTTTTGTGTTGGGTTATTTTGTAAACACCCATTATTGGGAAAAGAAAGGGGGAAAGCCCAAGATCCCGAGATAACCTGAAATGGCCTAATTTGGGCAAAATTGTTATAAAATGGGATATTTTTATACGTATTCAAAGGAGAGGATACTACCCCTTAAGAGGGTAAACCCGTACTTGGCCGGCCACCGCCTCCACGAAAATCGCTCCGGGCAGGGTCCTGCGGACTAACCTTTGATGGGGTAAGTGGATGGCCTGCCGGACTGCCTCTACCAGGAGTTCCCACTCGGCCTGGCCCATCTGTTGTTGGGGCCAGCCCTGTTGACGCCATAAACTGCGAAAGATTTCCCGAATAAGAAAGTTGGGCAATTTAGCCAAGCGATCCGCCCGAAACACCCACGTCTGCCCCTCGTGAAAAGCCGTTTCTTTCAATTGTCGGGCAGCTTCCGTGTGGATCCATTCGGCAACTTCCCCGGCCAATCGGCCCAGGCGTAAAACGGCCTCCTCCACATGGGGATTAAACTGATCCCTAAGAAGAGGCAATAATTGCCGCCGAATCCGGTTCCTGGTAAACCGAACATCTTCATTGGAGGCATCGTGGCGATAATCTTGGCCCAGATCGGCCAGATATTGCCGCAGTTCCTGCCTGCTGAAGCTCAAAAAAGGACGGATGAGCGTAACCGCTGGGCTGAGGAGCCTGGCCCGGCTCATGCCGGCCAACCCGGCAATACCGGTACCTCGGAAAATTCGATGGAGGATGGTTTCGACCTGATCATCGGCCGTATGGGCGGTAGCTACATATCGGAACCCATACTGTTCGGCCACTTGGCGGAGGAACTGATAACGGGCTTTTCGGGCCAGGGCTTCGGAGGGACTGCCTTTTTGGGTCATCAGCTCATCGGCCGAACGAGGGGAACCGATTTGGCACGGTACCGCCCACCGCTGGCAAAGGTTTTCCACCCATTGGGCATCTTCGTCAGAAGCCGGTCCCCGAAGCCGATGGTTAAAATGGGCTACTATTAGCCCCCCGTTATCGGTGGACTGGTCTTGGCGCAGGGCCAGCATAGCCCGGAACAGGGCCACACTATCCGGCCCTCCGGAAAGGGCAAGAATCACCCCCCGGGATAGCCACTCTTGGGGGGGCCAGACAGTGGCTAACCGAGTTTCCACCGGATGTAACCGTCCTGACCCCAAAGCTGCTAAACTTTCCTCAGCCATCCTCTTTCCTTGGTGGAAAAACCAAAATTTTGAGCCTCTCCCTGGAATACTAGGCTTGTTTGCGCAAAGAAACCTTCCTAGGATAAAAGATAAGGGAAAAAGTCCCTCAAAAGAAGCACCCAAAAGGATGCCAAAGCCCCTTTTCCTGGAAAATGTTCTTCCCCAGCTTTCTGGGTTCCCAAAATCGCTGTTAAAAATCCTGCGGCAAATATCCAGCCGAGTAAGGACTGGTTAGTTTGTTCACGTTTTTTTCCTGTTTTTGGGTTAGAAGTCTTGTAATTTTCTTTTTCATAAAGTAAGGTGATTGGGTTTTGAAAACAGCGTCGTTTCTGAGCGGGGAGCGATCTGGACAAAGGTAGGCGAAGATGGGGCAGCGAGGTAGCGACGTTATGTCGCAGACGCAGTGGGTGCAGTCGGTGCGACTCCGGTGGGTGATCCTGGGAGGGATTGCCTTCGTGGGCGTTGCTGGCTGTCTGGCCATGTATCATAGCTTAGTTCTTTGGGAGCAAGGCCGTCGGGAGACGGACTTCCGGCTCCAGGTGCAGCAGCGGTTCCATACGATCGAAGAGCACATTCGGAACACGTTCGAGGCGGTGGAAGAGGTCGGGGCATTTTTTCAGGCTTCTCAGTATGTGTCCCCGGAAGAGTTCAAAACGTTCACCCGCCCGCTGCTGGCCAAGCATCCAGGATTGCACGAACTTGGATGGGCTGGACCTGACAGGGGGACTTTGGAAGGGACCGGCGTGAGAAGTTCGCCGGGCGTCAAGCCGGGTTCTCCTTCGGGGTCTGCACCGGGAGGCGTTAAAGAACCGGTTGCGTCCGCGGCGGATTCGCCGGCAGGCGCCCTGAAATCGCCCGGTTCGCCGATCGGCCAGAAGGCGTTAAAGATTTACTACTTAGAGGCGTTGAAACCGGCTTTTTTAAAGGTAGGTATGGATTTAGATTCCCTCAGCGGAAGCGACGCGATCCTTCAGCAACTTGGGTTTGGAAAGTCGGAGAGGGCGATCGGGCAAATCGCGGTGGGAGGCAAGCGGGACGAATGGGTTTACTTCATTTGTGTATCGGCGAGCCGATCTTCGGGTTCTGCGGCAGGCCGCTCGGTTGATTTGCCTTCCGGGGAAGACGACGCATTGGCGGGGCAGGCCCCGGGAGCAGGCGGAACGGGGTTAGCCCCATCGGCCACTTCGGAAGGAGTGGTCTTTGGCGTTTCCCAGGCCCGCGTGCTCATGGAGCAGGCTCTCAAGGAGTTGCCTCCCTTGGGGATCGATCTCTATTGGTATCACGGCTCGGCGGAAGAGAACGGACGGTTAATTTGCTATTGGCCTGGGGACGTAGGGAGTGAATCGACCAGGCCCCTGAGCGGTGCGGAGTTGATTGCCGGGCTCCATGAGCATTCTCCGATGGAGATATTCGGCCAACCGTGGCGATTGTACGGGGCGCCGACGCCGACCTTTTTGGCCAAGCATTCCAGTTTGGCGCCAGAACTTATATTCATGGGCGGGTTGTCCGTGCTCTGCGTGTTGTTGGCTTATGTTCATCTTGTGCTCTCTCGGCACGCGCAGGTCCAGACCTTGGTGCAGCGTCGAACCGCCGAACTCCGGAAGGCCAAAGAGAACCTGGAACTTCAAGAACGTACGCTGCAGGAGTCTCAGGCGTTATATTCTTCGCTGGTCGAAGGGTTGCCGGTGGCTGTGTTGCGAAAGAACGTCCAGGGGCGGTTCACTTTCGCTAACCAGGCTTTTTGCCGGCTTTTGAAACGGCCGTTGGAGGAGATACTCGGGAAAACGGATTTTGATCTTTATCCCTCGGATTTGGCGGAAAAGTACCGAGCGGATGACCGTCGGGTGATGGAGACAGGGCAGTTTTTGGAGACGGTGGAAGAAAATGTGCAAGAGGGAGAAAGAAAATATGTTCAGGTGATGAAATTCCCCATTCGAGATGCGGCGGGCCAAATCGTAGGCGTTCAGGTGATCTTTTGGGACATTACGGACCGCCGGCGGGCCGAAATGGCCTTGGAAAAAGAACGGACCTTGCTCCAGACCCTAATGGACAATTTACCCCATAACATCTATTTCAAGGACCACCAGAGCCGGTTCATCCGCATCAACCGCGCCATGGCCCGGTACTTCGGACTGTCTCATCCCAGCGAAGCCGAGGGAAAAACGGACTTCGACTTTTTCACCCCGGAACACGCCGAACAAGCGATGGCCGACGAACAATACATCCTGGCAACAGGCCGATCGATCCTGAACAAAGAAGAAAAAGAAACCTGGCCGGACGGCCATATCAGTTGGGTTTCCACCACCAAGCTGCCCCTGCGGGATGCGGAGGGACGGATTATCGGGACCTACGGCATTTCGCGCGATATTACCGAACAGAAGTTGGCGGCCGAGGCACTGAAGGCGGCCAAGGAAGCCGCCGAAGCCGCCAACCAGGCCAAAAGCCAATTTCTAGCCAATGTGAGCCATGAAATCCGCACCCCGCTCCATGCGTTGCTTGGGCTGACGGAGTTGGTTTTAGAAGGCCCCTTGGAGTCGGCTCAGCAGGCCTATGTCGAAATGATCCGGGACGCCGGGGAAAACCTCTTGATGGTCCTGAATGATTTATTGGATTTCTCAAAAATCGAGGCGGGGCGGTTGGAACTGGAACAGATTCCCTTCCGGTTACGAGAACTCACGGCGGAGACGTTGAAGAACCTCGCCTTTTTGGCCCATGGCAAAGGTCTGCTCCTGCTTTGGTATATCTCGCCGGATACGCCGGAAACGCTCGTAGGCGATCCGTTGCGATTGCGGCAGGTGATCAGCAACCTGGTAGGCAATGCGATCAAGTTTACCGATCGCGGGGAGATTTGCTTGGAGGTGGAGTGTCTGGACCAGCAAGCCGACAGCGTCCAATTGCACTTCCAGGTGCGGGACACCGGCGTCGGTATTCCGCCGGAAAAATTGGAAAACATCTTCGAGATGTTCGAGCAGGCGGACAAATCGACCACCCGGAAATACGGCGGCACAGGGCTTGGGCTGGCTATCTGTTCTCGTTTGGCGGCTTCCATGCAGGGCCGCATCTGGGCGGAGAGCCAACTGGGCCAAGGAAGTTGTTTCCACTTTACCGCCCGGTTTGGGTTGGCGTCGAAAGAAGAACCTTGGCCCGCCCCTGACCAACTGGCCCCGCTTCAGGGCCGCCGGATATTGGTCCTCGAGCCGCATCCGTTGGAACGGCAAAACCTGGAAGGATTGCTCCGAAGCTGGGGCCTGGAACCGAGCTGTGCGTCCAACCTCGCCGAGGCAAAACACCATTGGGAGGCCGCTGCTAGAGAGGGCGGCGGTTTTGATCTGCTGCTTATGACCGCTGCCTGGCCGGCGCAGGAGAAGTCCCAAATAGCCGACTGGCTTAGCCAGTCCGTCCAGACCCGCTGCCGAGTCATTGGGATGACGCCTGCGGGGTGCGTTGGTTCGGAGGTGTTCCCGGGCGCTCGTTGGCAAGGGGCTACGTTAATAAAACCTTATACACCCTCCGAGTTGTTGGAGTTGGTTCTGTGGGGAGTGGGCGTCGGTCCTTTGCCCCTGCAGCGCCCGAAACGTGAGGAACCCTCTGGGGTGCCGGCGCTGCCGCCGCTACGGATTCTAGTAGCCGAAGACAGTCCGGTCGGCCAACAACTGGCCGTCGGCCTGTTGGAGCGATATGGGCATAAAGTAACCCTGGCCCGAACAGGCCGGGAAGCGGTGGATGCCGTCCAAACTCAATCTTTTGATGTGGTGCTGATGGACCTTCACATGCCCGAGATGGACGGTTGGGAGGCGACTCAAGCGATTCGCAGTTGGGAAAAGCAGCAGGGGGGCCATCTGCCTATTATCGCTCTGACCGCCCATGAACTTTCCGAGGAACTGGTCAAAGTGCGGGCCTATGGGATGGACCATTACATTTCCAAACCTCTGCGAGTCCGGCGCCTTTTCCAAGCCATCTCCGATGTCCTGCAAAAAAACCAAGCCCCGACCGAGCACACGGCGCAAAGCCTCTCTGAGCCGCCGGCGGAAAACCCTTCTGAACTGTCTGCGGCCGCCTTGGTGGGGCTGGTGGATTGGGAGGCGGCTAAGCGGGCGGTCCGAGGCGACGAATATTTATTGCGTTCCGTAGTAGAAACCCTTCTGCAAGAAGCTCCCCAACTTCAAGAGGCAATCCGCCAGGCCATCGCCCAGCAGGACGCTCGCGCCCTCCGCCTGGCCGCCCACCGTTTGAAAGGCTCGGTCCGCATTTTCGGCGATACATCTATCTATCAACAAGCGTGGGCCATCGAACAACTCGCCCAGGCTGGCTCTTTTCCCTCGACCGAAAGCGTGCAACAATTAGACGAGGCCCTCCGAAAATTAACGGAGGAATTGAGGAAGCAACTTCGGAATTCTTCGGCCGAAGGGTCTTTGGATGCCTAAGATTCTGCTGGTGGACGACTCCGGAACGGATCGTCAGTATATCGCAGGTTTGCTGCGGGCCGATCCGGAACTGCAAGTAGAATGCGCTTCCAACGGCGCAGAGGCCCTGGAAAAACTGGCCCAGATGGTTCCGGACCTGGTGATCACCGATCTGGTCATGCCGATCCTGGACGGCCTGCAATTGGTCGAACATATCCACCGCCGCTATCCCGCGGCGCCGGTCATCCTGCTGACTTCTCGGGGCAGTGAACAGGCCGCCGTGGAGGCCCTCCGCCGAGGAGCAGTCAGTTATATTTCCAAACACCGCCTGGCCGACCACCTCTTGCAGACCGTCGCCAAAGTCCTTGCCGCCGCCCGCCAAGAGCATTTGCCTACCCGTCTGCTCGGCTGTATCACCGAAAGCTCTTGCGTATTCCTGCTGGAAAATGACCTGAGCTTGATCGGCCCGTTGGTGGGATATTTGCAAGAAAACCTTGCCCAACTGGGCGTGAACGACCCCACCGAACGGACCCGCATCGGCGTAGCCCTGGAAGAAGCGATTTCAAACGCCATCATCCACGGCAATCTTGAATTAAGTTCCCAACTGAAAGATATGGATGAAAAGGCGTTTCAAACCCTGTTGACCCAGCGGCGATCTACGCCGCCCTACTGTTTCCGCAAAGTCTCTTTGGAAGCCGCTCTCAGTGCGGAAGAAGCGCGGTTTGTCATCGCGGACGAAGGCCCCGGCTTCGATCCCCATGGTCTGCCCGATCCTACGGACGCCGCCAACCTGGAAAAATGCAGCGGCCGCGGAATCCTCCTCATGCGGAGTTTCATGGATGAGGTCCGCTACAACGAAAAAGGGAACCAGGTTACGTTGATCAAACGTTTTCAGCCGGACCCAAGCCGGTCCCCAGGTTGAATCCGATAACCGCACCAAAACGCCCGGGCCGGAAGCATCTTCTTCCCCGCCGGCTGCACGCAGGTAATCCCTACCGGCCCGTCGCCGGCGCTTACGACCAGCAGGTCCGGCTCCACGGCCAGTACGGTTCCCGGTTCTGCTTTGGGGTATTTTTCCGGCGGCAACACTTGGACGGGGCCGAGGATCAAGCGGAGCGGTTCGCCGTTGGGCCGAAGCCAATAGGTGTAGCATTTCGGCCAGGGTTCCATGGCCCGCACGTGATTTTTGATGGCCAGGGCTGGTCGGGACCAGTCGATGAGACCGTGTTCTTTTTTAAGCCGAGGGGCTTTCGAGGCCTGGGAAGGGTCCTGCGGAAGGGCTTCGAGTTGCCCGGCCTCCATGTTGTCCAACACCCGGCGTACCAACCAGGCGCCGATCTCGGCCAACCGACGTTCCAACTCCACGGCGGTTTCATCCGGATGGATGGGCACTCGCACCTGGCCGACGCAAGGGCCGGCGTCCACCTCCGGCGTCATGTGGATGACGCTTACCCCGGTTTCGGTTTCGCCGTGATAAAGTGCCCAGTTGATCGGCGCGGCCCCCCGATATTTGGGCAACAACGAACCGTGCAGATTCATGCCGCCCAACCGAGCCGTCGCCAACGTCTGGGCCGAAAGAATTTGACCATAGTCGCAAACGATCAACAGATCAGCGCCGCAGGCGGCTAGCTGGGCTTGAGCCTCTGGGGTGTTTATATTTTCCGGGGCGAAAATGGGTATCCCGTGTTCGTGGGCGATGTCCCGCATCGGGGAAGCCGGCGGCGCTGCTCGGCCAGACGCCGGACGCACTGGCCCGGTAACCAGCAGAAGCACCTGGTGGTGCGTGTCGAAAAGCTCTCGAAACGTCGGCGCCCCAAATGGGCCGGTCCCCATCATGATCAGTCGCATCGAAGCCTACGGCCCCCTCGCAAGTTTAAACAAAAATTCTCCTTGTGGTCCCTCGACCAGCCCGCCGCCTCCGTCGGGCTGTTGCCGACCAAGGGGGATGAGCCGCCAAACACGGACGAGATTACTCTACCACCTGCTTTACATATCCTTTCAGATCCGCCCGGAGATTGGCCAATCGGTCCTGCAAACTCGAAACCGCCGATTTCATATCGTCCTGCATGTTCGGCGGCTGATAGGCAAATAAATAAAATTTTACTTTCGGCTCGGTGCCCGAGGGCCGAACTGCCGCCTGATAGGCAATTCCCGGCTCAGCCGGATCCAGGAGATCGAAGAATAGCATATCGCCTTTTTGAGGCGTTGAATAGGGTTGGGGGGATCGGCCCGGCTCGGTGCGAAGCCCCTGGAGGAAGTCCCGCACCGCCGTTACCGGAAATTGGCCGATCCGGGCCGGCGTCTGGGTTCTCAGGCGGTTCATCAGGGCTTGCATTTTTTGCATCCCTTCCGCCCCAGGCATCTGCTCGGAAAAAGCCGACTCCTGATGGCAACCGTACCGACGGAAAAGTTCGTGCAACTTTTGGTACAGGGTTTGACCGGCTGCTTTGGCCTGGGCCGCCAGCTCCGCAAGCACCATCGACGCAACGGCGGCGTCTTTGTCCCGCGCATGGGCCCCGATCAAGAAACCATAGGATTCCTCGGCGCCCAGCACAAAGCCCTCCGCCCCCATCTCGTCGATCACCCCGCCGATCCACTTAAAGCCCACCAAAAGGTCCCCCACACACCGGACCCCATACGCCTCGGCAATCCGCCGGATCAGCTCCGTGGTAACGGCCGTTTTGACCACATAATGGTTCGGCGTCAGTCGGCCTGCCTGCTTGGCCTGCTGGAGTAAATACTCGGCCAACAGGGCGCCGATCTGGTTGCCGGTCAGGGTTTGCCAGGGGGCGCCTTGTTCCCATCGAACCGGCGCCGCACACCCGACCCGATCGCAGTCCGGATCGGTGGCCAAAATCAGCTCAAACCCGTGGCTCCGGGCATATTCGATCATCGCATTAAATACCTCGGCGTTTTCCGGATTGGCCACATGGCGGGGCACGTTCGGAAAATCGCCGTCCGGCGCCGCATGAGGACCAAACACTTCCACCTGCCTAAATCCATCCGCTTCCAGCACCGGGACCACCGCCGAAGTCCCCACGCCATGAAGCGGCGAATAGAGAATCTTCAGCTCCCGAGGCCCAGGCCGACTTTGCTCCAGCACCGCCCGCTGAAACGCCGCATCCACTTCCTCCTGGCAGATGAGGATTTTGCCCTCAGCTACGGCCTGCTGGAAATCCACCCGGCGAATTTCTCGCACGGCCATCACCCGCCGAATGACCCCCTCGTCGTGCGGCGGCAGCAATTGGCCCCCCGTGGACCAATACACCTTGATCGCATTGTCCTCCGGCGGATTATGGCTTGCGGTGATCATCAGGCCGCACGAACATTTTTTGTACCGCACAGCGAACGACAGCTCCGGCGTACTGCGGAAACCCTCCAAAAAATAGACCCGAAACCCGTTGGCCGCCATTACCTCCGCACACAACCGCGCAAATTCCGGCGACCGATGCCGGGTGTCGTAGGCAATCGCACAACGGAGCGGCTCTCCGGTCGGATGGGAACGGATATAGTCGGTTACGTAGTCGGCCATTCCTTGGGCAGACTCGGCCATGGTCCGATGGTTGATCGCATTGGTTCCGATAGGGTACATCTTGCCGCGACGACCGCCAGTGCCGAACGGGATCACCTGCCAGAAGACCTCATCCAATTGGGCCCAGCGGCCTTGTTGGATGTGCTCGGCCACCAAGGGAGCGTACTCGGCGTAGGCAGGTTCGGTCAGCCAGGTGCGGATAAAGGACGCCGCACTGGCCGATAGCTTTCCGGCCGCAGCGGCCTGGTCCAAAAGGGCCAATATCTCCTGAAGATCGAGTCGCTCTTCTTTCCGTTTCATGGTCAACTCCTTTCCATCGGGTGATTTCCAAAATACATCTGTCTCGCCGCCCCCCACTTGGAACCCCTCCCCCAACCACAAAACAACCTTAGCCCCTTTAAACCGAAAGCACTAACAAACGCCGCCCTAAACTTCCCAAACCACCCAAATCGCCTAAGTTAATGTTTCTAGGTATTCCTGCCCCTCGTTCCGAAAACATCATTTTGCCCAATTCCAGAGCGAAGAAAAGAGGTACGGACTCTGAAACCCTTTTGTTATACCACTCCTGCCGAAGGAAGAGGTCGGCTGTTCCTATCTGGTTTTTAGTTCTCATTCCCCTCTGGTTCCTTATTGTCATTTCCTCGCAAGCGGCAGTCCAAATGTCCAGACGTTCCCCCACCCCCCTGGATGCCTCGTAGGCAGGGCTAATCAAGCCTGACTGACAGACGGGAGTCCCCCGGTGCGCCGGCGCTTTTAGGCCCCTAGGTTTTGGTCTATACTATGGCTTTGGAGGACGTTGGCAGGAGAGCAGCGGCATGGCCCATCTGATCATCAGTGTTTCTGGTTTGCGTGGGATTGTCGGACAGCACTTGACGCCGGAGGCGGCATTGCGGTATGCGGCGGCTTTTGCCCGGCTGGCGCCGGCCGGGCCGATCGTTGTTGGCCGGGATAGCCGACCCAGCGGCCTGATGCTCCAGGAGGCTGTCTTGGCCGCCCTGCACGCCGCCGGTCGAAACACCTTTCAAGCCGGCATTGTCCCTACCCCCACCTTAGGGGTTTTGGTGCGAAAGCACCAAGCAGCCGGTGGGGTCATGATCTCAGCTAGCCACAATCCGCTCGAATACAACGGTCTGAAACTTTTCGCTTCCGAAGGCCGGATTGTGCCCAACCACTTCGGCCAACAGGTGCTGGAGGGGTATCGCCGAGGCCCTGGCGAATGGGTTCCCTGGCACCGGATCGGCGTTGGACAGCCTTGTCCAGACCCAATCGCCCCCCATATCGAGGCGGTGCTGGCCGTGGTGGATGCCCAGCAGATCCGTGCCCGCTCGTTTAAGGTCCTTCTGGACGCCAACCACGGTGCCGGCGCCGAAGCAGGCCGTCGTCTCCTGGACGCCCTGGGTTGTCAGGTGGTGCTAGTGGGCGGCCAGGCGGACGGCCAATTCGAACATCCCCCAGAACCGACTGCCGAAAACCTCGTCAGTCTTTCTACCCTGGTCCGCCAATCCGGCGTGGACATCGCCTTTGCCCAGGACCCAGACGCCGATCGGCTGGCCATCCTCGATGCCACCGGCCGCTACCTCGGCGAAGAAGCCACCCTGGCCCTCTGCGTGGATCATGTCCTGAAAACCCGAAAAGGCCCCATCGTAACCAATTGCTCCACCAGCCGAATGATCGAAGACTTGGCCCGAAAATACGATGTCCCCTTCTTTCGATCTCCGGTGGGCGAGCCGCACGTCGTGGATCTCATGCTGGCCAAAGACGCCCTATTCGGCGGCGAAGGCAATGGCGGCCCGATCGATCCCCGCGTCGGCTATGTGCGGGACAGTTTGGTCGGCATGGCCCTGGTGCTGGAGGCGATGGCCCAGACCGGCCTGTCGGCGGCCGCCTTGGCCGAGCAATTGCCCCGCTATGAAATCATCAAAACCAAAGTCCCCCTGGAGCCGGGCAAAGTGCGGGACGCATTGGATCGGCTAGAACGGCATTTTTCGGACAGTCGGGCGGATCGGCTGGACGGCCTGCGCCTGGATTGGCCCGACCGTTGGCTCCTGGTACGCCCCAGCAATACGGAACCCATCTGCCGCATCGTGGCCGAGGCCCGCGCCGAAGCCGACGCCCAGCAACTGGCCCACCAAGCCGTCCAAGTGCTAAAATCCCTAAATTAAACCTATGCTTCTTGTTCCGAAACATTTTAGCCGAATGCAGTACCTTGTCATTCCTGCGCAAGCAGGAATCTAGGCTTCTTGGAGCCGCTGCTTGGGAGGAATAACAATGTGCCGCCTTATAGGACCCTGGATTGAGAGCTTTCGCGGGAATGACAATTCCGGGCAATTTCCGCCATAAAATCAGCCTCCTCTGCATTCGGCTGAAATGTTCCCTAACGGATTAGGCAAGAGGAGGAAGTTTAACATGAACCGAGGTGGCTTTTCGTGGAAGAGATTCCTCGGGATATCCGCAGCAAAGTCTAGGATTTCTCGATCCATAGGTATTCCACTAACCAAAAGCGGACGACAAAGGAAAATTGGCAGAATGATCACAGGACGTGGCTGTCTTGTGATGATTGTGATCGGGATGACGATTCCGGTTGCCCTCGCCGTTCTCATCCACGTATTGATGTAGCCGAAAGAGGCCACTGCCGAAGTATGGACACGGACCTTGTCCCGGCCCTAAGAAAGAATACTTCCTTTGGACGAGTTACACCACCGAAGAAGCCAGAAACTGAAATAAGGCTGTATGGGCGCCAAGGCGGCCGGAAAGCCTCAAGCAGTTTCAGCCATCTTAAAATGATCCACAAAAAATAGCCTCCGAAATAGCCTCGGAACGGCATTCGAAACAACGGCTGGTAGTCCTCCACTTCTAAACCACTTCTTTACGGATCATTTTTTACCCAGGAACAGCCTATGTAATAGGGGCCGGCTTGATTTTCCGGCGTTAATCGAACGCCTTGGGAGGCGTGGGCAGGCGGCCTACGAGCTTGGCTGGGCTGATCCGACCGGCCTTCGTGTAATCGAACGGCTTGAAGCCCAGTTTTAGCACAGGGCTATCCGGCTTGAGACGAAAATCGCCCTTTTGGGGATCGACAAAGCCGGGATCGGCAATGATGGAGTTTCGGTCCTGTTGCCGCTTGGCCTGCCACTCGGCAAACGAGAGGTTGCCGGGGAAGACCACCGGTTTGCCCTCGGCGTTCCAGTAGCAGTTCCAATCCATGCGGAAGTTATTGTCGTTCCAATTGCTGCCCAGTAGCGCCCCCTGGGTCCAATAGACGATATTCCGCTCGAAATAGAAGGAGATGTGCGGTTCGGTGCGGGTCCGCTGGAGCTGCTGCTCCAGGGCGAAGGCGAAGATATTGTTCTGGATGCGGTTTTCTCGGCCATAGTGCTGGTGGAAGCCGCCGGTTTTGGTCCGATAGACCAGATTGTTTTCCATCACGATCTGTGAGGAGCCTTCGTCGGTATAGAGGCCCCAGCCGCCGTAGCTATAGCTATGGACATCGTGGATGTGGTTATTGCTGACGACCGTGCCGGGCGAGACGCCCAGGGTATAGACGCCGCCCATATCCGAAAGCACGCCCTGGCCGATCGTGTGGATGTGGTTGAAAAGGATGCGGTTATGATGCGCCCGGCTCGGGGCGTAGCCCCAGACCCAACCGACCGAAATGCCGGTGTAGTAAAAATCATAGATGTCATTATGTTCAATGAGATTGTGCGGGCTATGGCCGATCCATACGCCAACAGCCGCCGGGTGCAACCGGCCGCCAAAGGCAATCGTGCAGTCTCGAACCGTAATATGAGAGACTTCTTCGTCCTCGTTGGCCGGTTGCCGGTGGGCTTCGGCCCAGGAGGCGGCGCCGGCATGGCCGATCTTCACCCCGCCGCCGCCCAGGTCGATCATCTCGCAGCGTTCGACCCGAATCTGCCGGCAGCCGATGCCAAAGGCCATCCCGTAGCCGCCCGTATGCCGAACCGCACAATCCTCAAACACCACTTCCCGTGCGCCTTGGGCCAAAATGGCCGACTCTAACCCCACCTCGGCCTGCGGATGGCGAACGCCGCCGGGCGGATAGCTCCAGTTGGAGTGGGCAAAGTCCAACCCCCGAACCTGTACATATTGCACCCATTTTCGGCCTGCCACATCGCCCACCAAGGCCAAAAGCTGATCCAGCCGGGGGGCGACCACGACGGCCGATGCCAGCGTTTCGCCCGGCTTGGGCAAATAGGTCAACTGGCCGGTCTGCCGATCCAGATAGAATTCGCCCGGTTCGCTGAGGGCGTCTTTGACGTTAAAGAGCAGATAGCGGTGCCCTTCGGGAAAAGCGCCCCAGTAACTGGCGCCCACCGAAGGCCCCGCCAGGGTAACGATCTTTTGCTCCGGGTCCACCGCGGCGATCCGAAGCCGGCTGGCCGACCACTGATGGAAGCCCAATAGTTCAACATCCGTACCGGCCCAAGCGGCCCGGATGTCATCGCCCCGGAAACCGAATCGGTTATGGCCGTGCGGCGCTGCGTCTGCGGTGGCGGGGACTTGTTTGGCGATCGTATAGTAGCCTTTTTTGGGCAACCGGGGCGTGAAGCGGCGCTGGTCATTGACGAAGAGCTGTTCAAAAATCCATTTGCCTTCTTTCACCTCTGGCAATTGGAGGGTCCATCGGCCGTCGGGTTGCACCTGCCAGCCGCTAAGCCGCCGGCCGCCGCTCAGGATGGGGCGCTCGCCCGGATAGGCTTCGTAGATGACCGGGGTTTCGGCGGCGCCGGAGTCGGCCGGATCCAAAACCCAGGTGCTTGCCAGTTCATATACGCCGCCGCGAAAGGCCACCCGAACGGGCCGATTTCGGTTCGGCTCGGCCGATTTGAGTTGCCGAACCAGTTGGGTTGCCTTTTGCGGGCTGGCCAAGGGGCCGTCGGTCCGGTCGGCGTTGGGCGCAGGCAACCGCCCGCTCCAACTGTCGTTGCCGTCCGGCGTTACATAAAGGTCCGCCGAATAGGCACTTGGTTTCTCCTCCGCCAGGGTCGCCCCTTGGGACAATAGGCTTCCTGCCGCGGTAAGAAGCACGATCCACACCAAGCATCTGGTCATAGCAGGCATCTTCTCTCTCCTTTGTAAAAAGAGTGTTTGCCAGGGCGCACAACAGGGGCGTGTAAACCAACGACGTTTTCCCAAGCCTTGTCTAGGGGAGCTTTGCCGCACGTTTGGCAAAGCGGTTCCAGGTGGGTTCCGTTTTGGGTGGGCTAAACAGGTAGGGGAAAATGTTCCCTATACGGTGGCGAAACCTCTCTCCGGACGCCAATGGGGCGGACTGACGGTCATTTGGCCGCCGTCTGCACTCCCCACGTATAGGAAAGTGGATTTTACCATCCCGGAGAGGCAGGGAAAAGAGCTTGCCCGAAAATTCGGCGCCGGTTGCGCTGTCGTCTCCGACCTCCAACCGCTTGCGATAGCATCATGATGCTAGGCTTCAAGCGACAGTGGTTGACGGCCCACAATGCAACCGGCTCTCTTTACCGGGCCGCCGGATCCCGATAGGGTTGGCGGGGGCGTTGGGCCAGGTTGGAGTACCCTGTGGGAGAGACCCGAGGATCCATGAAATTTTGTTGACTACTGCTCGGCGGAACCGGTATTCGCTGGAGCCGAACTTGATGCCCTTTGCCGCACTCCGAACACCCGGGCCGAGATGGGGGCGGTGGGGCGGGTGTGGGTTCAGTTTCGCTCGGCATCGGTGCGTCCGAAGAGACGCCGCCGGGAAAGAGGTTCGGATACATGCTGCTATAGCCGACGCCTCGCTGTGCGCCTGTCCATTGGCCGTACCCGTCGCACGGATCGCAGCAATCGGGCGGATCGGCGGCCCAGGGACTCCAGTAGCGCTCGCCGCAACCGGCAAAACCAGGTGTGTAAGGCCAGAAAATCCGAGAAAACAGCCAGCTCAACGGCCCCGGATAACACCCGGCAGGCTGCGGGGTGGGCAGACAGCCTTGGCAGGCCAAGTCAGCGTCCGTCCGGCGTTCGCCCCCACCACAAAAACCGCTGCTGCACCCCCCTTCTTCCCAACACCCTCCGCCACACTGGGCGGGATCGCACGGCGGAAACCAAGGACGCAAAGGCCGCTGGACTCCCGGCCCACAGCAACCGCCAATCAGAATCACCATCCCGAGAAAAGCCCAAAAAAGTACTTTCTCAGGCCGACGAAGTATCCAAGTTCTCATGTTCTCTGTCCCCCTAAGAAAAGGATGGGTCTTTTTTTCCTCAGCCAGTCTTCTAGGGAGGGATGGCTATCCATACCTTCCGAGTCCCCCTGGAGAACGGTTTTCCCAAGGTATTTTTGTTCCGTCTATCGGGCAAAACAGCCCTTCCGCTTCTCTAAACGGAACTCCTTCTCAGGACGTTATCGGCTGAATAATCGGCATAATCAAGAAAAATGGAACTTTTTGCGGTCTTTTTCTGTTTTTTGCAGATTGCCCATTTTCTGTGGATTTCTAAAAGGTAAAGTTTTAGTGAGGGGCTTTGCAGCCTTCTCAAATCCTCCCCCTTTTCAGGGGGCAATCGAACGGCTAATCCCATAGAACCGCCCCACCCGAAATAGGGGAGGTTTTATAAACCTGCAACGTCTGGACAAGAGGTACCCGGAAAGAATACCTGGGTTGTAACCTGAGTCTGTTCGACTGGCTTGATTGCCATCCAACAGAGGACGCCTACATCCGAGGAGTAGATCGGTGAGACTGTTTCAGGCCCGTAAAGATGTTGCTGTTCAAACGTTTATTTTGAAGTTGGTCAACAACAACTGCTCGGAATTGCAGCAGTTGGTCGAAGGTCCCCGGCTGGAACATCGGGTGAATATGAGTGTGCCTGTGGTGGTGATCCCGCTGGAAAAGAACCAACCCCAGATGGACCGGGTTTTTGCAGCGGTTACCCGTGAAATCGCCACCGCGGGGCTTTCTCTGGTGCTTTCCGAACCTCGGGCGCCCGACGAGGTGATCCTGGCCTTCCGATGGGAGGGGGATATGTATTTCATCAAGGCCAAGGCGGTGCATCTAAACCCCATGGGCGCCGGTTTCTATCAGCTCGGTTTCCGACTGCTGGAGATGGTGCATCCCAGCGATGTCCCGGAACTGAAGAAAATCCGGTTCTAACCGCCGGGGAAATTGTAACCTAGGCTGTCTAGCTCGGTTACCATCTAACAGACGCCGGTACGTAACTTAGCCTGTCCAGGCTGAGCTGGTCGCCATCTAACAGACACCGGTACGTAACTTAGCCTGTCCAGGCTGAGCTGGTCGCCGTCTAACAGACGCCGGTACGCGGTTTCTGGGCAAAGCGGCCGATTCTAAAAAATCACCGGTATCTCTCTGCCTGCCAAAGCTGAGAAAGAGGTAACACTTTAGCCGAATGCAGTACCCTGTCATTCCCGCGAAAGCTCTCAATCCAGGGGCCTATGAGGCGGCTACTTTGTTATTCCTCCCAAGCAGCGGCTGCAAGAAGCCTAGATTGGGCGCTTGTGCGGCAGTGCCAAGGTACTGCATTCGGTTAAAACGTTACCGTCTTA
>JAKPGL010000012.1 GCA_029550925.1 Planctomycetota bacterium | reverse complement strand
CCCGGCCCCCGAATCGGCCGACACTCTCCCACCGAGAACGACGGGAAATAATAGTCGAGCATGAACTTTTTCAGATACTCCTCGAACAGGCCGTCCACCTTTTGCGCATCCCGAACCGTCCCTAAAACGACGGTGATCATGGCCTGCGTCTCGCCCCGTTGGAATAACGCCGATCCGTGCACCCGCGGGAAGACATCCACCTTGCAGACGATCTCCCGGAGGTCTTTATAACCTCGGCCGTCAGGCCGACGCCCCTCCAGAATCATGTCCCGAACTACCCGGCGCTCCAAATCATGCCAACACGTCTCAAACCCGGCAAGAGCAGCCTGATCGACCGCCGTCAGATCGGGAAACAGCTCCGCTAGGGCTTGCTCTTTTACTTGATCGCAGGCCTCCGAACGCGCTTGTTTGCCGGTCTGTTGTTTAGCCTGGCGGAGCGGCTCATAGTATTTTTCTTTCAACGTCTGCTCGATCGGGTTGGGCGCCGGCGCCTCGAAGGCCGGTTTCTGAACTCCCACCTGGGCGCAAAATTCCTCCTGCATCTGACAAATCTCGCGGATGTAGCCGTGGGCCGTCAGAATGGCCTCGGCCATCAACTCTTCAGGCACTTCCCGGCCGAACCCCTCGATCATCAGCACGGCGTCTTTGACGCCAGAAACCACCAGGTCCAACTCGCTCTGTTTGAGTTGGTCGTAGGTGGGAAAAGGAACAAATTGCCCTTCGATATAGCCCAGACGGATCGACCCGATCGGCCCTAAAAACGGTGCGGGCGAAAGACACAGCGCGGCGGAGGCCCCATTCATGGCCAGTACGTCGGGATCAGTTTGCCGATCGCTGGCCAGCACGGAAGCCTGCACCTGCACTTCCTGGGTGAACCCCTTGGGGAACATGGGCCGAATGGGCCGATCGATCAGCCGGGAAATCAGCGTTTCCCGCATCGTGGGCCGGCCCTCGCGTTTCATAAAACCGCCGGGAAATTTTCCCGCGGCCGCCACCCGTTCCCGATAGTCGCACGTCAACGGGAAGTAGTCCAGCTCTGGTTTGGCCTCTCCGACCGTGGCGGCGATTAAGACGACCGTATCGGCGTATTGCACCAGACAACTGCCGCCGGCCTGCTTGGCATATTCCCCCGTTTCCAAAGAAAGAACACTCGCCCCAATCTGCTTTTCAATACGAACTTTCAAGGTACTCCACCTTCCCTGTCATCTGGGAAGAGCTTTCTTGCCCGGCGAGAAAGGCCGACTTCCTGAAAAACACCCACGCTCGTTCACCCTCGAGGAAAACGACCATCCAGGCAGAATTGAGGAAAGCCAACCGAGACAGCAGAATCGCTTCGCTGGCTATTTGCGCAGTTCAAGCCGACGGAGAATCTCCAAATACCGCTGAGGATCCTCCCGCTTCAGATAATCCAACAAAGCCCGCCTTTGACTAACCAGCATCAGCAGGCCCCGACGACTGGCAAAATCCTTCCGATGGCCCCGCAAATGCTCGGTCAGAGTGTTGATACGGGCCGTCAGGATCGCAATCTGGACCTCAGGAGATCCCGTATCCTTCTCGCCCCGTTTGAACTGCTCAATCAGCTCTCGTTTCTGCTCTGTGGTGATCCTCATGGTCCTCTACCAGTCAGTGAAAACCAACCGATCCGGAAACGTCTCTCGAAGCCGCACCTTTCCCGATCGACAAGAAAACTCCTCTACTACCATACAAAACAAACCCATTTCACTTCTAAAATCTAAAGTCTAACAAGTATCCGGAGATTTGCAAGCCTACTCGGACGCCTCGGCCTTTGAGGAAACCGCCCCTCGAAATAAAACAATCATCCCAAGTCTTTGTAAAATAAAAACTTAGAAAAACATCCCCTCTGTTCGGAAAGAGAAATTTTTCTTTCGTTTTGCCAGTTCTGTAAGGAGACGATTGCGTTTATTGGCCTAACCCTATAGAGGGAGGGGACCCTGTCCGTCCCCCCCGGAATAGGGCAAACCAACTTTCACCAACATTTCTACCGCGTACCCATCTGCTTTCCGGCCAAGTTCTGCCAGAGCTGTCGTATCTTCCCAAACTTCACCGAATTTCCACCTCATACCAGAGGGTTTTATATTGGGAACCCAAACGCAAAAGTGTCCCACCAGTGGGGGATTTTTCAACGGGAATGGGTTGCCTACGTCGGCCTGACTCGTCCAACGCATAAAATTTAACCCGATCGGCTGGCACCGGTACAACCAATTCGGCGGGGATTCCTTCGCAAAGGATCGGTTCCTGCCCCCATTGATTGCCCAAAGTAACTTGCTGTTCAGCGAGTTCTTTTAGAACGGCTCCGGTATTCTGCACCCATCCGGTGGCAGCAACCAAGATACGCCCAGGCCCCCGAAAACTCTCTCCCTCTAAGACAGTCATGGATACAGTAGCCCAATCCAGCCGAGTCCGGCCGATCCGAAGTTCCACCTCTCCGATCCGAAAACTTCGACCTCGCACAAATCCGGTAAACAGCTTGCTCCGGGGAGTATCCACCGTAAAATACCCCGCATTAGGGACTGTCACATCCCACCGAAGTTGGCCCGTATCTGAAACAAAGGTGGTTGTCTCTTTGTCCACACCGGGCAAACCAGGCTGGGATGCCGGTTCGGTCCCAGCACCGGGCTTCTTCTCAGCACGAGAATCTTTTTTCGGACCAATTTGGGGGGCCGGTTTGCCGACCGAATCCGAACCCAAGGCCGAAGGAATCGGATCGACCAGTTTCATGCCGATCCCGTGCAGAAGCGCCCATTGACGATCCAGGCCGAACTGCTGAGCCGTAACCGACCAGGCGTTTTGATGTTCCCGAAGGTTTTGACGCTCTTGGGCCAATGAGACGGGAACGTCGTAGGTTTTTTGCGCTGGTTGTACATCGCCGCGTAGGAACATGGCCGCACAGGCGGGGCTATGGACCAGTCGGCTCGGATCGCTTTTGATGTCGAAAAAGCCAGTGATGCGCCGAGGTTCAAACTCTCTGGAGTGGCTATAAGTGTACGAATAGATTGCATCCCAGCCCTGGAAGGCGGCAAAAGCGGCCAGCATGGGGAATCCTTCGGCTGCATAGACGTTCGGGGCCGGGTGGTTGTATTCGCTCACCGTGAAGGCATGACCGAGTATCCGCCGCTCGGCCAGCCCGGCCAACGTGCCGCCCGGAGAATTCACCAAGGCGATGTTCCGGACCGTCCAATTGGCCGGGTCCCAAGGCCGACCGGGAAAATACGGATGTTGCCAGTAGGAATGGGCGTCGATATAATCCAGCCCCGCTTGGAGGTAAGGGGGGCTATAGCTAAGTTGGGTGCCAGAGACCAGGCTCCGCACGCCCAGTTCTTCTTTCAGGAACCGGTACATGCCGTGCCAGTATTGGCGTTCCAGGTCCCAGAGGAAGTCGATCCAGTCGGCCAAGGCGGGAGGCGTTCGCTGATCCTGCCAGCGTCGGAGTACCGGGACCGAGTCGTCTTCGAGGCGTTCGTTTTTAGCCAGACCGACGATGCCGCCTGGTTGCAAGCGGACATCGGCCAGCTCATAAGTTCCCGGCTGGAGGCCGGTGAAGGTAATTCGGGCGTTAGGATCGGAGCGGTTGGCCCAGAAGGTGTACGAATATTCTTTCCACTGCGGCGTGAGGGCCGCGGCGGCGTAAAGGCCGAGGTTTTCCCACGGCTGGTGGGCCATCATGCAGGTGAGGGTGATTTTTCGCGTCTGGGGACTTCGGGCGTAAAACCGTAATGTGTAGGGCATATCTTTTTGGATGGCCAAACGGGCCTGGCCAAACTGTGGACGCCAGGCCACTTCTCCCTGCCGACGGACCACCACCTGCAAATAAGGCCTGCCATCGGGGCCGCCCTGCGCAAGCGCCGTCCAGGACACCTCCGTAAGCGGATCCCGTTCCATGTGCCAGCCCTGGTCCGGCGGCTTGGCGAAGTCGCCGTTTTGAAGCATCTGCTGGCCCAGGGGATGTTCGCCCGCCTGCCAAGCGGAGCGGAGCTTTTCGGTTGCGCCGTATTTGGCCCGTAGCCAGGCGTTCCAAAGTTTTCGGAAGGTGGCGGCATACGGATCGGGCAGGTCGTCCAGGTGGCCGCCGCCCCACTCGGCAAACAGAGCGTCTTCGTTGCTGATTTCCACGAAGGCGATCGCTGGGTTTTCGGCGTAGGGAAGTTTTGTGTAAGGGTTCACATGGCGTAAAAGGTCCCGGGCGTATTTTTTCTGTAACTCGATCATCCGGGGTTCAAAGTTGCCTAGCCCTTTGTCGTAATGAGGCCGACGATCCCGATGCGGAAAACCGTCCCGATCGTCCAGCCAACGGGAAACATGGAGATTAATATTTGTATAGATACCGTGCTCTTGCAGTTGGTAGATCAGCCAGTCGAGTCGATCCAGCATTTCCGGGTCGATCGTGGTCAAGTTGCCGCTTTTGCCCCAGATAGGATAGCTGTCCATGTGGTGGAGTCGGATGCAGTTTATGCCGAGGCTGGCCAATCGGGCGGCCAAACGTTGGGCCTCTTCTCGGCTGGGGAAACATGCGTCGAAACAGAGATTGGTAGCCCAGAAGCGAATCGGCCCCGCATCGGTTACCAGCCGGGCCTTTTCGCCTTGCCGCTCCACCCGCACAAATCCATATTTCCCCGCAGGCCGATGCAACCAGCCGCTTAGATTCGGCACTGCTTCGCTTGCCTCATAGGCAACCACAAAAGGGAATAACGCCCCTGGGGCCGATTCTGTTTTTGGGTCGGCGGGAGTGGGCGTAGGCGTCGAAGGGGTTTCATCGCCTCGGCCTATACCTGCCGCAATCATCGCCATCCAACCGACCAACACAAACTGCCATTGTTTCATCGCTATTTCCTTGTTCTCACAGATTCCAAGAAACACAAAGACACTGTTTTCCCTTACGGAAGCCGGCTGTCTCAGGAACCGCCCCTACAGAAACACTTGTGTGGGGCTGATTTTGGAAGGATAACCAACCGGTAGGCGCGGCGCCGAACAAGGGGGGCAAAATTCGCCGCCGAGCTACCCTAGTGTACCAGAAACGGCTTGTTTTTGCAAAAACAGCCGGAAGGCGGACCGGTGGCGGTGTGCGACTTCAGCCACCATAGCCTGAAGCTAGTCTTGATGCTCGCGTAAGCGGTTGTTAGCTCGGAGGCGACGCCGCCATCGGCTCGGAAGGTGGGAAGGACTACTGCGAGGCGAACCGCAGCCGAACGGTTTCCCGGGCCGTCCCGATGGAAATGGTTCGTTGCTCCGGATCGACGGCAATCTCGTACCAAAAGCCTCCGGCGCCATCTTTGGTGCTTTGGTGGATCACCTGGCCGGTGCGGGCGTCCAGGCAAAGAAGACTTTGCACAGCCTTCGTCATCACAACATTCTGAGCATTTTTCTCCTGTTTATAGGTCATATTATAAAACACCATCACCGGCAAATCCGTGGGAAAGCCTAGGCGGAAATTCTGTTCGAGCACTTCGACGTTCCAGAGGGGCTGACCGGTTTGGCGGTGCATGGCAGTTACTCGGCCGTGGACGGGGATCGTCTCGGCAACCTGTCGGCCCATGAAGACCGGGCCGGTCGATTGGAACGGTCGGTTGGCGATTACCATATACCGATTGGCGGAAGCCAGCACCACCAGGCCGTCCAGGTTCGGCTCCGGATCGACCGAAGCGTGGAAGACTTCCTCACCGGTTTGCAGGTCCACCAGCCCAAAAGCGCCCGAGGGCGTCAGTACCGCCAGCCGTCCTTCTTCCGCAAGCACCCACGGCTGGGATTTGGCCGGGAATGAGCGGCGCCAAAGGGTCTGCTGCGTCCAGGGATCGACCAGCATCGCTTGGCAGTTTTCTTGAGCAGTTTTCCAGCAGAGGATGCGTCGGCCCAGGACCAGCAACCGCTCTTTCCTGTCCGGCGTGCGGCGAGTTCCCAAGCGTCTGCCGTCCAAGGTGCTCAGTACGGTTGCTTCCTGTTGGCCGGGGCCGGTTACAAAAAGCACCTCCTCATCGCCGAACAAATCCGCCTGTTCGGGCAGATCGCTCCGAGTCCAAAGGGGCAGTTGGTGGCCGGCGGCCAACGGATCGACCGCCGTCAGTTTCCTCTCCTGCTGGAAGCAAACCGTATGCGAACTGACCATCAACGGCAGTGGTTCGTTGGCCAGAAATGGCCCCATTTGGCGGAGTTGCTGTCGGCCTCCAAGGATTATCCCTCCGAAGAACGGATGTTGAGGTTCGGTGGGTGCGGTCGGCTGGACCCAGAGGGTTTGTCCCGGCTGGGAGAGCATATCCACACTGGCCGTGCAGGTCCCCAACCAGGCGATCAGCAGATGGCCTCGCTGGCAACCTTGAGCATAGCTGTAGATGTTGTAGTTGACGCCGCCCTGGATCGGGGGCCGGGGGATGTTCACGGTCTCTCCTTTTCGTCCCGAAGGATGTACCAATTCCAGTTGATGTTGATTGGGATCGAACCGGAAGGAAAAGGCCGGGCGGATGGAAGATTTTTTATCTACAAGAACAAAGAACCATTGTCTCATCGGAGTCGGCCTAGCAACGATTTCTACCTTCGGCGTCTCCAACGGCCAAGGAGACTCCGCGGCCAGCAGGCGGCGGACCGGATCGTCCGCCGGTAAGGCTTCCGTCAGTTGCCGACCGGTTTTGCCGTCGGCGCAGGGCAGGTCGGCCCACGGCCCGGACAAAAGCCGATACACTTCCAAGGCCGACTCATGCCGGCCCGCTTTTCGATACAGCTCGGCCAGCCGAACGGCGACCAATCGCTGCTCCGCCGGCTGGGCCTGCTCAAAAACCGTTTGCAAGAGCCATTCCGCCTGTACCAGCCGACCCGCTTGGACGTGGCGTTGGGCCAGTTGCAGCCGGGCCATCTGGGCGTCCGGATGGAATCCGAAATATCGCACAAACTCTTCCAGCCGATCCGGCTGGTTCCAGGGAGCAAGGCGGCCCTCCAGTCGAACCCGTATTTCCGGTGATGCCTGCTGATACAGTTCCGCCAATCGGGCGGCGATCCATCGGTCTTGCCGAACCGTGTGCAAGGTGCTGATCCGCTCTTGATGGTCTGTCGGGTTAGAAATCAGGCGGAGAAGGGCAAGATATTTTTCAAAGGCAGTCTCTATCTGGCCCTGCTGCTGATAGACCCGAGCCAGCAAAGGGAGAATCTGGGTTTGGAATTCCTTGGGCTTCCAGAGGGCCTCGATCTGGTTTAGCCGCGCCAAAAAGCCCTCTGGGTCCGATTGGAAGGCGTCCTGAGCTGCCGCGGTAAGCAGTTGTTGGAACCTGGGCTGATCTTGGGCGGCTGGCCCCACTGCCGTTTTTGACCGCTCTAACAGGTCCAAGCTTTTTTGCCATCGGCCTTGGGCCAAAAGCACCTCCGCATGATCCAGCAGGGCTTGGAGGTCGTTGGGCGATTGGGCCAGAGCGGCGGAGGTCTGCTTGGCCCGATTGTCCAAAATCTCCCACTGATAAACGCCATCCACATCCTGCGACAAAATCACCTGACCGCAGGCGACCAGATTGCCCGGGACGATTCCCTGCGGGGACCTACTCCGGGCCGCCAGCCGACCCGCCTCCAAATCAAAGGCCGCCACTTCCGCTGTGGTAAGAGGCAAATAATAATATCGGCCTTTTCGATAGCCCCGACCAGCCGGAATCGCACCGGTCGGCAGAGCAATGTCGCCGGAGGACCATGCCGGTTGACCGTCCTGGAGCCGAACCGCCCATAGGCTCTCTCGGCCCACCACCACGGCCCGTCCGTCAGCGACCGCGGCCACGAATAGGCCGTCCCGCCGAGGCAGAGTCCATTGCCGATGTCCGTCGGCCAGCCGGAGGCATAGCAGCTTGTTGCTCCCCGGCGGGGTCAACAGCACATAGCCCTCGCCGATGGTAATGCCGGCTTCCAGCCAACGGTCATCCTGATTTTTCAGGGCTGCATAAGCCCGCCGGAGCGCCGCCGGAACCAGGCCCAACATGGCGGCCGCCCCTTCCAAGTCGTCTTCCTCTTGGGCCGCCTCGTAAATCCACCGAACCGACCGACTCAGTAAGTCCACCCCCACATAGTGATTCTCCGCCGTCCGACAGACCAAAATCCCATCGGCATAGGCCGGCAGACAAACCGGCGCATCGCCCAGGCGAAATCGGTCGATAGGCAATCCCATGGCCAAGAGCATGGCCCGATGGGAGTTTGGGTCGGTCTGTTTGCCCGAAAGCGACAACTGGTTCAAGACCTGGCCCGTGTCCGAGGCCAATTCCATCAGGCGAGTTTCCTCTTCGATCAGGGCAACCACATACAGACGGCCAGCCAGAGGAATGGGCGGCCCAAGGAAATAGGCACCGGCCAAGGTCATGCCCTCCACATCAGGCGGGCCGCCCACTTCCCAGATCGCCTTACCGGTTTGGATGTCGTAGGCTACCAGGAGGTTGTAGCTTTTTTGCAAGACAGGTTCCGGCCTTCGTCGGCCGTCGGCGGTAACCACCACCCGCTGAAACTGGACTGGAAATCGAAACGGCAGGTCTTCCAATCCATAGACCCGCCGCCCGTCGCTGGACGAAAGTCCAAAAGCCGTCTCTCCCCAAAACCGCTCCTGGACGCCCCCGGCAAGAATCTCCCGAAGTTTTTCCGGCGAAAGATTGGTTTCATCCAGCTCCTCTTGAGGAGCCGAAACAGGAACGAAGGATCGTAACTGCCGGGCCAACACACCCGCCAAAATCCGCCCTGTCAGATTAGACTGCGACTCAGCGGGCCGCTCGGCCGGAGGTTTTTCTTCCGGAGAACTTTTGGACAGGCCGGTTCGATACGGCTGTAAGAACAGCCTCAGCGGGTCTTCCATCGGAGCGTCCCAAAGAAGTCGGCCGGTATCCAGATCGACGGCCCGCAGGCTGGTCGATGTATAGAAAATTACCTTTCGCCCGACAATCAACGGATACAATTGGACCATCGCCGGTTTCAGCTCGTCGAAAAACTTCTTACGAATCTGCTGGGCCGATCGGGCGACGATCGGTTCTTGGCAGACCGGCCAATGAGCCAACGGCTGAAGATACGCCGGACCTACGTCGGCGGCAGGGTTATGTGCGGGATTGAAATGAACAAAAAACCATCCACTCGGCGAGGCCGACAACGCCGGCAAACCCAGTTTCGTCCGCAACCAGCCAATCCCCTCGACCGCTTGGGTGAAGAGTTTTTCCTGGCGACCGGCCAATAGGACCATCGCCCCGCGTAGTTCCGGCGGCAGTTGTTCCAAGGCGGTTTGCGCCGACGGAAGTTCCCTCGCCCGATACCAGGCCGACGCCTCCAGCAGCGATCGCATCGGTTCGAACCGCTGGCACATCGGATGCCCGCGCAGCCGTTGAAACACCAAAGCGGCCTGTACCGGCTGGCCCCGATCCAGAAAGGCCAGTCCCAACAAATACATAGCCTCCGCCCCGGAAGAGGTGAAAAAGAAGTTTTCCGCCGTGGTCAAAAGTCGTTCCGTATCTCTGGCGGCGATTGCCTCTTCAAGGGCTTTTTTGGCTCGGGGTTCATACAAGGTCTGATAGATTTGCAGTGCTTCTGGGGGCGACAGGGCCAACAACCGGGCCGCTTCCGACTTTAGGGTTCGATACAATGGTTCCCCCGTGTCCGGCTGAAAGGCGTAGTCTTGCGGGGCGGCCAGGATTTCGCCCAGGATGCGGGCGGCTTCGGCAAACCGACCTTGCCCAATGGCCTCCTGGGCCTGCACTAAGGTCCGCACCAGCAGCCGATCCGCACGCGGCAAGAAAAACTTCTGCCGACTCTGTTGCTCCTCCAAAACGGGCTTGGCCGGCGGATTGGCTCGTGCCGCCCCGGCCATCCCCAAAGGCACGACCAGCACATTAGCCCGTTTGGCTTCGGCCGGTTTTTCTTCCGGCGGCTTTGTCGAGGCAGGCCGTTTGGGCAGCTCCGGCGCCTTGGGCAATGGATGCGCCTCCAACCAGGCCTTGAACTTTTTGACGGCCTCTTCACGGCTTGCCCCCTCCGAATAACGAAAGGCTGCAAAGTTCGGATAATACTGCGGCATTTGCCGAAGTCGTTCAAACTCCCGAGCCGCTTCGGCCATTCCATAGTCGGCGTGTTTCTGGTCCGTCAGATGCACCAGCCAGGCCAACGCCACATCCCGAATCTCGATAGTTATCTGTTTATTATTGATCCCTATCCGGATGCATTCTTGGGATTCGTCGAGAAAAGGAACCAGCAGTTCTGCATACGGCTTTCCGCCCAAAACTCCTAAGGCGCAAACCGCTTGGGCGTACATATAGCCCTGGGACTTGATCTGTTCTTTCGCCCGAAGGAATTCCACCGCCAGCGACAGTCCTTCGGGAATCCGATATTGCAGGGCCAATTGAAGCCGATTGTGCATCATGCCCGTCTGAATGGCCTGCGGCCCCATGGGACGAAGAATCCATAACCCTAGAACCCGACGGGCCGCCTCTTTCTGGGCGTTATCCGGCCCATTGAGCAATTGCAGAAAACCCTGTTGATGCACCAGATTGACCACATAATGAGTTTCCGCCACGTCTTGGGGCAATTCCAACTCCGGCAGCGAACTCACAAATAAAAAAGCCGCACTGGTTCCCAACGAAGGTTGATAGGGAATCGAGTTGGGTACCTGCATCCGCTGGATGATCTGCTGAAGTCGAGCACGCACGCTTTCCACACCGCCGGGGCCGCCGGCTTCGACAGCCTCCAAAAGAGGCCCTTCCGCCCGCTGCATGGCCGCAAATAGCTTCCGTGCCCCTTCATCATGCCCCACCAACTCCCGATATCGCTTCCACAACGGCAACGGATGATCGGGGCTGCCCGTAGGATCGGCCAAGAACTTTTCCAACCGTTGCCGATGGTCCGCTTCTAAAATGTCGGCCAAAATCCAGCGGGCGCGACGCCGTACTTCCAAATCGGGATTTTTCAGGGCGGCCTTCAGGGCTTCCGTCGCCGCTAGCCCGGCCCGACAAAGAGCCGCAGTCGCCTGCTCGCGAACCTGGTATGAATCGTGCCCCAATTGCTCGATCCACCGGGCGATCTCTGCCGGGCTGGCCGCCGGGGAGGTGGACGCCGCTTTTTCCTTCTCCTTCTCCGCCGGGCTGGCCGGAGACTTCGCTTCTGCGGGGGAAGGCTTCGCTGTTTCCGCCGACAACGATTCCGACGCAGGGGATGGTTTTTCTGCCTTCGGCTTAGCGGAGGGTGGTTCCGGAGGCTTCTTCTCCGCAGGAGCCTGATTTTCTGAGCCATCCGCACGGTTAGCCTCTTCCAAGTGTACCCATCCTAAATCTTTCTCGTGGCCCCATCCCAAAACAGTCGCTTTTTCTCCGCTCTCGGCGCCTCCGGCGGTTGACGGCAACCCCACCCCCTCCAGCCCTAGCAGCAGTCCCCAGACGACCAAAACGGCGATCCCCCTGGCTATGGATACTCCGGCTCTGCCGGCGTCTCGGCACATGTCGGTAGGGTTCCAAGGTTTCGGAATCATCGGCGTTCTCCATTGGCCGGTCAACTGCGAAAAAGAAAAACGCTTCTGTTATTGTAAGGCATCTTGTCCGTTGGGTGTGCCCCCAGAAGGAACACGAGTATAAAAAACCGGGAGTTTACGGAGGCCGCGATTCCCTCGTACATTCACCCGAGAGTCTCCGGAGGGGACACTCGCTTGTACGGAGCGCCGTCTGTCAGACGGTAGGGGTCTGGGAGGGAGGCCATTCAAGCCAATCTCGCAGACCGGGGGCCAACACAGGATGCTCTCCCAGGAGGGACCGAAAACACAAACCCCTCCATTAATTTAAACCCCAAATAGCTCGCTAGGATTCTCCAAAGGCGCCGCCAAAAAGGCGTTTCTCTTCGATAAGAGGGGAAACAGGAGAAAGTTGATCTTATAAAGCCAGCGTTTGAAGAAAGCTAATTCAGCGATTTTCGCCGGTCTCGCTGCTCCGGACACAGGCATCTACAGAATATTTCCACAATGTCAGGAAAGTCGCGATTATTTGGGCTGCTCTGGGGGGGAGGGAGCTTGGACCGCTGCCGGAGCGGACGGAGGTTCTTCCGGCGGAACCTCCGACGTCCGTCGCCCGATGGTCAACATCCAAAGAACACTTACGACTACCACCAGGACCACGAGGCCCGCCAGACCAACGCCAAGCCGAAGTTTCCAGGAAGCGTTCCGCCAGGTAGCGATCGCTTTGGCCCACCATCCGGCAGATTCTTCCCCTGTCGCCGCTGGAGTTTTAGGACCGAGAGGGGCCGACAGCGGCTGGGACGCCGAAGCCGCCGCCGTTGGGGGAAAACCCGTCGCCGGGGCCGCCGATCTGACTGCCGGACCGCCGATCGCCCCGCCCATCCGTTGGAGCATCTCCACCAGTTCCCCGGCAGAAGAAAACCGAAGGCCCGGGTCTTTCAGCAACAGCCGATCGATCATTGCCCCCATCCCAGGCGGCAATCCGGGCAGGAGCGCTCCGATCGGCTGAATCGGAACATCTCCCCGTCGGCGGAAAAACTCCTCGACAGTAGCGCCTTCGCCCGGCAGACGCCCCGTTAAGGCGTGGTAAAATGTGGCTCCCAAACTATAAAGATCCGATCGCACGCTAGCCGGTTGCCCTTGGAAAATCTCCGGCGCTGTGTAATAGGCGCTCGAACCAACAGAAGCGGGACCGGCTCGCAATCTAGCCTCGGAAAGGGCTGCCAAACCCAGATCGCTCAACTTGGCCGACCCCGGCCCGGTAAAAAGAATGTTCGAGGGTTTAATGTCCCGATGGAGCAGCCCCGCCTGATGAACGGCGGCCAAGGCGGAAACCACCTGGTGGAAAATCGCTATCGCTACGGGCGGCGGAAGACGACCAGCGCGTCGAATCCAATCCGCTAAACTTCCCCCTTCCATCAGTTCCATAGCCAGATAGACCAGCCCGCCCGTGTCGCCCATATCGTGGACTTCGACCAAATGGGGATGGCTCAACCGAACGGCCGCCCGCAGACCCTGGCTAAGTTGTTCAAAAAGCCGCGTGTTCCCGCCGATAGGGATCAGTCGAACCGCCGCCCATCGCTCCAGCGCCACATGCCGGGCTTTATACACCGCCCCCGACGGCCCACGACCGATATACTGAACTAACTGATAGTGGCCCAGGGTTTGCCCAACCCACCGCTGAGGGTCTTCTAATCCGGGCTGCGCCTCCTGAAAACTCGGCGTCGCCGGCGTTCCGGCAGGTTTGGTTTCTTTGCCGACGTCGGTTGCCTGAGCTTGCATCGGCCCCGGGGAAACCGGAGAAGTCTGTGCTCCTGGAGAGGCCAGTCCGGTTGGAACAGTCGGGGCGCTGGCCAGCGCCTGACCGAGTCGGCTGTACACGGCGCCGGCCCCCTGCCAATCGGCCCATCCCGCCCTCCAAAGCCAACAATCCTGTCCCACTCGCCCTTCTGCCGCCCATTGGTCCAACTGGATTTTGTTCACTGGTCCGTATTGCTGGCCGTCCGGTGTGCGCAGATACCAGATCGGCGACTGCATGTCTTCCGTAGTCGCCGCGGAAGGAGCGGTAGGAGTAGTCGCCTCATGAATCGACGCCCGGGCGGTCTGACTGGTCAGCTCCGCACTCAGGCCCTCGGAAGGAGCTTTTTCTACGGATTCTGCCGGCGGATGGGGCTGGGCAAGGGTCGGCGGGGTCGCCAGGACGGCTGCTTTCGACTCCCGAGGCTTCACATAGCGAACCGGGGGCGGCGCACCCGTGGTCGGCGCCGGTTTGGCCCCATGATATTCCACAAACAGCCCTTCTATGGTTCCCGCAGGAATCCAAGGGCCGGAAACTCCTTGTTTGACCAGAGTGTCCGGAGTAATTTGCCGTTGGTCGGCCAACAGTTTCAAATCGGAAGAACTGAACGGACCTTCCGATTGCTCACCCCGTAAGACAAACCATTGGACACTCATACGCTGGGCCTCGCCGCACCGTCTGCTGGCTATCCCCGATTTGCCCCCGAAATACCCTTTACATCCTAGCCCAAAAGTGGGGGGGATGTCAAGAAGAGGTCTCTTCCTAAAAAAACCTCCCCAAGCTCACGACAAGATCGCTTGGGGAGGTCAGGATCGGCACAGGGCAAAGCGAATCTAGGTTCCGGAAGTGGGCTTTTCCTTTGGAACCTCTTGGTATGGTCCCCGGTCATTCTTCACCAGGTAACCGTAATTCCTGCGCGGGGGGTGATGTAGTAGAAGCTCCCCCCGCTGCCTTCGTAGGAGTAATAAGCGGGAGGATAGGAATAATACACGGCCGGCGGATAAACATAGACCCGCCGAGGTGGAGGTGGCGGAGGCGGAGGAGGTACCACCACCCAGGCTGGCCGGTGTGCCGGCGGTCGATGCCAATACCGAGCGGGGCCGGGAGGTGGTCCCGGTGGATGGCCTACGACGGCAGCTCCCACGGAAACACCTACACTGCCAGGCGGGGCAGCCTGGATGGAAGTTTGGCCCAACAGTCCTACGAGAATCCCCATCGCCAGCAATCCCATTCCAACGGTACGCATGGTCCTGTCTCCTCGAAAAAGAACCCAGTCCCTACGGCGGAGCACCCGGTGTGCTCAACCTATTTTCCCTTTTTGCACTTTTTGTGCCTATAGGAATTGGATTGCCTTAACTTCTTTTCTCAAAATGGGTTACAAAAATTGTATTCAAAAAAGCATCAAAAAGAAGGGGCGAAGTGTAGTCAAAATGATTTTTCTGATCGCAAAAAAGAGACAACCTGCCCTTCCTCCCAAGTCAGAAACCAAATCATAATCTCACCATATCCTCCCCACGTCTCCACTCATATCATAATGTTACGCCTATACGTCTCCAGTCATATATGTCAGCGGAAATCCAGAAATCTGGCCTTCTCCCCCGGCCGTCGAGAGGCCGGTAGGACGTAGTCTCTGCCTACGCCGAAAGCGGGGAGAGGGGGAACCTGGATCGTGAGCGTTTACGCGCAGGATAGGCTATCCCATTCGGCGGAACGGTTACCAAATGAGAAACCCAGATTCCGCTTCAGAAATAAACACGACCTCATTTCTGCCCCGGAGAAGGCTGTACAGGCTGCGGCATCGGCGGCGGAACCAATTCCGGTAACCGCTCCTCAGCAGGTGGAGGTTCCGGCGGTGCAATTGCCGGCGCAGGCGTAGGTTCCAATCGCCCAGAAGAGGACGGCGACGGAAGGGTAGGCTCCGAAGGGGCAATGTCCTGATACAAAGGCGATTTCCCTGATTCCCACCCCCCTGGCAGTGGACTGCCTTCTACTCCCGAATACACACCCCCGCTACCATAGGAACTGTAGCCCCCCACAACACCATAAGGCACGTACACCGGCCAAGGCCAACTCACATATACCCCCCGATATGATCGCGGATGGGGGGGATACCGCACGATGTACCGAAAGTCATAACTGGGTACCGCCATCCAATAAGGGGTCGCTCTGTAAATTTCCACTTTTGGTACCGGTTTGACCACAATCACCGGCGGAGGTAACGGTCGCCGCTGCCCATACGCCGACGGCGATTCGACCGTCAGAAGTAGCCCCCAGCCGAGCAGTAGCCCTGCTATCCCACGGATTGTTTTCGCCATCTGTTTTTCTCCTGCCTAAGAAAGGGTTCCTCCTTTGCGAAGTTGCCGTTTCCCTACCATCGTGGGGGCTGTATCCTCCGTCCCCGCTGGGGATGGGGAGGGTTTAGCAACTTGGCAACGTAGTGCACCAACCTTTGACCCACCACGTCAGGGGGATTCTCCGAGAACCCTAGGAAAGTATATCTCTGGAAAGGGGTTCGGGGAAGTTTTTTGCGGGAAAACGTCCCCTTCCGAAAACCGTTCAGGGCCTTTACGGATCATCTCCGGCTTATAGAGACTTCAAGAGAGAGGGAAACCTCTTCTAGAGAGGGGTGAGCCTCTTCCGTTGGCTTTATTTTTGGGAGCGGCCTTTAGGAGGGAACTCGTCGCAGGCAGACGATGGGGCGTCCCGGATCAGACCGATTCTCTTCCAGCCAGCCTTCCAAAACACCTCCGGCCGGGTCCGAAAGCCGCCAAAGCGTTTTGCCCTCTTGCTGAAGCACGCGGCACTGAGGCTGTAGCTCTTGGAAGTAGGCCGTCCACCGGGCAGACTCGTCGGAAAATAAAAGGCGTCCTTCCCAATCCAGGGTGGCCCATTGCGGCCGGGTAGGGTCCATAATCCGTTGCCGGAGCGAGGTCAAGTCCCTCGGGGCTGTCTGTAGGGCCTTTTGCCCGGCCCACGCCAGTTGCAGGCTCCGGTCTTGGCCCTGTTCCAGAATTTTGGGTTGCAACGCTTGGCCAGCCGACGGAGCGGAAAATCGCCAAGCCAGTTTCAAAAGAAAAACCATCTTCCGCTCGGTCTGGCCCATAGACATGGACGAGGAAACCGGTCGGACCACCGGTTGTCCATACTGAGGCGCCCATTGGCCGGCAGGCCCGCTGGCAACAGCGATCTGATTCAGAAGCCTTTCCATGTCCCTTCTAGAATGGGCTGAAGCCATCGCCTCTACAAATACCGGGGCGTATTGGGCGTCCCGACCTTCCAAAAAATACCGAACCCATTGGCCGGCCGAAGCGTAGGTTTCCGGGCTGATCTCCAGATGTTCAGGAGCGGCCCGGCCCCATTCGGGTTCTCGGAGCAGAGGTTGGACCGGCGGCATCCGACTCGGCCAAGGAGTTTCGCCGGAAGCTCCTGCCATATACTCCGCCAATCCCCATCGAACCCAAAGGGGCGTCTGCTGACCGTTGGGCAGATAACTCAAAAAAGCAAAGACCATTTGCCGTTTCAGTTCGCGGAGGACCTCTTCGGGCGTTCTATCGCTGCCGGCGTCGGCCAGCAGCATGGTGGGGGGTTGTTGGTCCAACTGCCACAGAAGCGACTCCGAAGAATACACGCCTGGGAGAAGACGCAAAGCGGCGACCTGGCGGGGCGGTGCGGAGAACTGAGTTTGGGCGATGCGTGTCTGCCCGATCACTACCGTCAGCGATCGGCCCGCAAAATCCGGCCGACGATGGGTCTGGGTCCACCGGTCGGCCAATCGAGCCGTCTGTTCCCAGGTGGTTTGAAGTTCCTGAGCGATTTGCGAAGCTTCCTGAGGCGTGCGGGCGCCTAGGACCTTAATACCCCCCTCGGAAGGTTTCCCCTGGGGCCTCTGGGACAAAATGTCTCTTCGGGGAATATGGACCAGCGGAGGGCCTTCTGGCGTCGGACTCCCTAAAACAGGGGACTGGCCGGAGAATGTAGCAGAAGAAAACGTTTCTCCGAAAGTTCCGCGAACAGAAAGCGACACTCCTCCAGAAATCACCATCATCCCTGCTAGCAATGGCAGAGTTTTTTTTACCCAATGCTTTTTGGGAGACACGGATCCTACTCCTTTAGTGGGGACTCCGCTGCCGATTCTCTCCAACTTTCCCCTAAACCTGACCGGATGCTGGGTGGTAATCGGCAGCAGGGTCCGAATACCCTTTTCTCCCCTCCCAAAATGCCCCCCCAAAGAGTGACTTGAAAACAGGCAGCATCCCGGTTCAGGGCCGAGGATTACGCTCTAAAGAAGGGTTTTTATGTAACTATTTTGTGGGGGTCTTGTAATAAAATTCCTCGCGTTTTGCGAGTTGTGCTGTTTGGTGTATCGACAGAAAAGCAGCTTCGCTAGAAGAAAGCTCCGGCGGCGGGGATATAGCAGGCCGAATCGGGGCAGACCTTCGGCCTCTTCTGGGAGGAAATAGCGGCCCAGAGTAAGATCGCGTTCGCCCCCCTCTTGCAGGATCAGCGAGGATGGGCTGCCGGAAAGGGGGGGTTTGTTGACGGTTGCCTGGTTGGGAACTAGTTCAGCCGCCCAGAGCGGTTAGACCTTTACGCGTTTGCCGCCGTCTTTGATCGACTGGGTTTGTCGGTCGCCCAGATGGAGGGCGTCGCAGGCCAGTTGGCCGTCCAGCAGGGCGGACGGCTTGCCGGTCTGAATGGCCCGGATGGCCTCCGACAGCTCGATTGGGAAAGCGTCGGTCATGTCGAACTCGCCCAGTTTGGGCCGACGAACTTTGCCCTTGTCGTCATAGATGGTAAGCGGCATTCCGTCGCCGGAGTCGAACACCAGGGTAGCCTTCTCGAAGTGGATTTCGTAGCCGTGGGTGAAAGGCCGACCTTGCTGATAGATCACGCCGCTGGTGGCGGTAACGACCAGAGAGGGGTCGTCGAAGAGGAACTGGCTGGTGAAGTACTCGGCTACTTCGCCCCGCATTCGGCCGACGCTTTGGACGGCCTTCGGCATGCCGAAAAGCAACCGGATGAAATGGGCGTCGTGGATGTGCAGATCGACCATCGGGCCGCCGCATCCGTTGGGATCGTAGAAGTCTTTGAGCCACAGCGGATCGGAGATCACGCGTTTGAAATGGCCGCCGCGCAACCGGCCGAACTGCCCACTGGTGGCCGCTTTATAAGCAAAGGTATATTCCGGGACAAAGGGGAGCACATGGGCGATCATGAGCATTTTGCCGACTTGTTTGGCCGTCTGGACCATGCGCCGGGCGTCGGCCAGGCGGAGGGCGATCGGCTTTTCACACAAGACGTGTTTGCCCGCCTTCAGGGCGGCGATGGTCGTCGCCGCATGGGCCGACGGCGGCAAGCAGATGTCAATCATATCCACCTTGGGATCGGCAAACAAATCCTCCGCATTTTCGTACCGGGCCAGGTGCGAAACATCCACGATCGTTCCCTGCGGGCCGAAATTGCCCTTGATCGACCGCCAATCCCCGGCTAGTCGTTTGGGGTCTTTTTCACAAATGGCCACCACCTTCGCTCCTCGCACCCTTTTGTATGCATTGTAATGGGTCATCCCCATAAAGCCTAAACCGCAAATCCCGACGCGAATCATCGCAACATCTCCTTTCTCACAAAAGAATAAAACATCTCTGGAAGGGATATTTTTAGAGAACCGATTGTATATGTATATGTATTGGATGCATCCGTGCCCTTACAGACCGAAGTCCGCTCCCTCACGCAGCGTGGCTCAGTTTTCCGCTCTTGGCCCTATCCCCGGACCGGCGTCCGAGGCTTATTGGCCGATGATCTTTTCAAACCGGTCGAAGGCTTCGTCCCAGGCGGTCGTGTGGTGGGGTTCGTATTCCTCCATGGGGAAGCTTCGGTGGATGATTTCCCGGGCTTCGGCAATGGCGCCGACGCGTCCGCCAGCGACCGCCTGCATCATCAGGTTGCCGGTGGCGGTGGCTTCGACCGGCCCGGCCAATACCGGCCTGTTGCAGGCGTCGGCAATCCACTGGCACAGCAGGCGATTCTGCACCCCGCCGCCGACGATATGGATTTTCTCGATCCGTCGGCCGACCAACTCTTCGCACATCCGGAAGACCCACCGGGCCTTCATCGCCACGCTTTCCAGGGCGCAGCGGAGCACACTGCCTTCGTCGGCAGGCGCCGGTTGGCCGGTGTTTTGGCAAAAGGCCCGGATCGCCGTAGGCATATCTTCCGGAGCCAAAAACTGGGGGCTATCCGGGTCGATAAAGGCCCGCAAGGCGGAGGCCGAGGCGGTCAACTGATTCAGGTCCTCCCAGGTCCAGTTTCTTCCCCGCTGGTTCCAGATGCGTCGGCATTCCTGGACCAGCCAAAGGCCGGTGATGTTCTTCAGCAGCCGATATGTGCCTCCCACTCCGCCTTCGTTGGTGAAGTTGAACCGAAGCACCCGATCATCGACGACCGGCTGGGGTGCTTCTACCCCCATCAGCGCCCAGGTGCCCAGACTGATATAACACCAATCGGGTTGCTCGCCGGGTCGGCTGGCCGCCGGCACCGCCATCACTGCACTGGCCGTGTCGTGTGTACCGGGCAGGATCACTTGGGCGTCTGTCAGGCCGGTCTCGGCGGCTATGCTGGGGCGCAATCGGCCCAGCACTGTGCCGGGCGGCGTAATCGGTCCGAATATCCGCCGCGGTATTCCGAACTTCTCCAACAGTTCCCAAGCCCAGTCTCCTTGAACCGGATTGTAGCACTGGGAGGTGGTTACATCGGTAAACTCGTTCGACTTTTCGCCGGTCAAAAGCCAATGGAACAGATCGGGCATCATCAGCAGCCGTTCGGCCGCGTCCAAAAGCGGCGACCGTTGCCAGAGCATGGCCAACAGTTGATATAGGGTGTTGAACTGCATGAATTGCAGGCCGGTATGGCGAAAGATCTCCTCCCTGGGTACGGCGGCGAAGGCTTTTTCCATCACCCCGTTGGTGCGGCTGTCGCGGTAATGATGGGGATTGCCCAGCAGCACATCACCTCGGCCCAGCAAGGCGAAATCTACTCCCCAGGTATCAACGCCGATACTTTGAATCTGACCGCCGAACCGGGCCGACGCCGCCCGAATCCCCTGCCGAAGCTCCATCCAGAGTCGCGGCAAGTCCCAAAACAAACTGCCAGCCATTTCCACCGGGCCGTTCTCGAACCGATACACCTCTTCCAGCCGAATTCGATGGCCGTCAAAAAGCCCTACCACATGCCGACCACTGGAAGCCCCAAAATCAACCGCCAAAAACGCTGCCTCGGCCATGCCGTCTGCGCCTCCTTTGTAAACGAAAAACCGACCGTACAACGACCTCCTGATCCCAAGCCGACCTCCAAGACAAACCACGCCCAAAAGCCGAAAGGCCGGCTTGCTCTCGTGAAGGATAGGTTGACTTCCCCCGGCGGCCTCGTCAAGCCCCCCGGCAGAAAAGTTCGCTTTTGACGGCCGGATAACCTCCCCCATCCGAAGCGGACGAAAAATGCTTCCCCGGCAAGACGATCGGGGAATGTTACGGTCCCATTTGGTCTAGTTCGTCCACCAGGCGATCCAGGGTGGGACGCTGCTCAGGCGGGGACTGCGGGGGGTGAGGGCCGGAAGAGTTCGAAGCGGGCGATCGGGAAATCGGAGATTCTGGCGGCGATTGCTGCTTTCCGGGACCGCCCGCAATGACCGAGTCCGAATAGTGCGGAAACATGATCGCTCCCGATGGGCACACCCGGGCGCAAGCTGGGCAACCAGGCCGACATGCATCCGGCATCTCGACCCACACCCGGCCTTCGGCGTCCAGGCCATAGACCCCGAAAAGACAAAAATTGAGGCACTCCTGGCAATTGCGACACCGGCTGCGATCGATCACCGGATACCATCGGGGCTGAAGCAGTTCGTCAATTTCCTGCATGGTGAAAGGCCCAAGTCGGCTGGGCGGTCCTGATTCGTCTGGAACCGAAACGGCGAGGGCTTGGGTCAAATCCACCAGACGTTCGATCTCGGCCAGATAGTCCTCCACTGTCCCAGGATTCCGCAAATCCAAGCACCAGATGGTTCGGTCGCCAGCGGAACCTCTCGGGCCGGTGGTCTGTCGAGCCGCGGCGTTTGCTGGGGCGGGGGAATTGGCCGTTGGGAGTTGGTCTGTTTGCGGAGCAGCGGGTTCTAGTTCTTCTTCGGGCACTAGGGGCGAGGCGCCCATTCGGCCTTTGACTCCATTGGCCTGCAACACCCAAAACGCCGCCCGAGGATAGAGCCAACTCAGGACCACCATGTTGGTCGTAAT
>JAKPGL010000001.1 GCA_029550925.1 Planctomycetota bacterium | reverse complement strand
TTCCCGCTAGAGCGGCAGTGACAATTCCGGGCAATTTCCGCCATAAAATCAGCCTCCTCTGCCTTCGGCTGAAATGTTACCCTTTTTTGAAGCTCACCATGCAGACGCCTAGGTAAGCAACGATACGTTCCAGGTTCCTGGAACCTATCCGAAGAGAAGTTTTTTTGCAGCCTTTGGGAAGATGTAGCCGGAAATCGTTCGCCAGGAGTATTCTATGCCCCCTGCTAGAGTGAATCTTTTGCGGATCAACACCCAATCGGAGAATGCCCCCGAACTGTTGAACCAACTCCGCCAGAAATTGAGCATCCGGGGGGACATAGTTACTCCGGCTAGTCGGGAGCGGACTCGGCGTATATTCGGCCAGGAGCTTACCCCCCAGGAGGTGGTTGAGCGGATATGCCGGGATGTGGTTCAACAGGGGCTGGCAGCGGTCCTGGATTACACCCGGCGGATCGACGGGGTAGAACTGACGGCCCAGACGGTTCGGGTACCGGTCCAAGAGCTTCAGCAGGCCCACCGCCAGGCAGAACCGGCCTTTTTGGACGCAGTTCGTCGTATCCGTCGTCGGATCGAACGGTTCCAGCGGGCCATTTTGCACCAGGATGTGCGGATTTCGGTCGAAGGAGGCTGGTTGGAGGAGCGGTATCGTCCGATTCGGCGAATCGGCATTTGTGTGCCGGGCGGGGCGGCTGCCTATCCTTCGACGCTTCTGATGACGGCGGTACCGGCCCAGGCGGCCGGGGTGGAGGAAATTGCGGTGCTGGTTCCCCCCACCCGATTCGGCGCCTATCACCCCCAGGTGTTAGCTACCTGTTGGGAGTTGGGTCTTCAGGAGGTGTATCGGCTAGGCGGCGCCCAGGGGGTAGCTGCTCTGGCCTATGGGGTGGAAGGGATTCCCAAAGTGGATAAGATCGTCGGGCCGGGCAATCTGTTTGTTACTTTGGCCAAGAAGTTTGTCTTCGGCGAGGTAGCCATCGACAGCCTGGCTGGGCCAAGCGAAATTGTGGTGGTGGTGGATCAGTCGGCTCCGCCGGAGTACACGGCAATGGACCTATTGGCCCAAGCCGAACATGCACCCGGGGCCAGCATCCTGATCGGCTGGCAGGCAGAGGTATTGGAGCGGACGTTGGAGGCGACGGCCGAGGCGTTGGATCGGCTGGATCGGGGGCAGTTGGCCCGGGAAAGTCTGGAGGCGTTTGGGGCGGTTGTGCAGGTCCGAGACGCCCAAGAGGCCGCCGAGTTGGTCGATTGGATCGCTCCGGAACACTTGCAGTTGGCCGTCGAAGATCCCCTGCCGCTTCTGGAGCGCATCCGGTATGCGGGGGCGATTTTTGTGGGGCCTCACACGCCGGTGGCCGTTGGCGATTATGCGGCGGGGCCGTCGCATGTATTACCCACCAGCGGCACGGCCCGGTTCGCCAGCGGACTTTCGGCCAACGATTTCCTCCGGGCCGGCAGCGTGCTATGTTTCCAGAAGGAGGGCTTAGCGGAACTAGCCCCGGATATTATTTATTTGGCCGCCGTGGAGGGGCTCGGCGCCCACCGGGCCAGCGTGGAAATCCGATTGCAAAAGTGAAACGTCAGTCTCTGAAAATCCCTGCCGAATTGTACCCACAGTCTTTACTATAATGAACAAATCCATGCCGACGAACTATGTGCGACCAGAGATAGCGGCCATGGCCGGATATGCGCCCGGCGAACAGCCTCAGGAAGAGGGGTTTATTAAATTAAATACCAACGAAAATCCGTATCCTCCGTCGCCGGCCGTCGTGGAAGCCATTCAGGAGGTGCTCCGGCGCGGCCTGCAAAAATATCCGGACCCGATGGCCAACCGATTCCGCCGGGCGGCCTCGGAAGTGCTCGGCGTGCCGTCGGATTGGATCCTCTGCGCCAACGGCAGCGACGAAATTCTGACGATAGTTACCCGCGCCTTTGTCGGCCAGGGGCAATTGCTCCGATTACCCTATCCCAGTTACATTCTGTATGCCACGCTGGCCCAAATCCAAGGGGCGCGGTATCAGGAGGTGTTTTTTCAGCCGGATTGGACGCTGCCGAAGGAGTTCGGGCTGCCGACGGAGGACCTTCGGCTGGTGTTTTTGGCCAATCCGAACAGTCCCTCCGGCACAATGGTTCCGCCGGACGTGGTGCGGGCGTTGGCCGAGCGGTTGCCCTGCCCGCTTTTGGTTGACGAAGCCTATGTGGATTTTGCCTCCACCAATTGCCTGCATCTGGTGGCTGAGAACGAAAAAATCATGGTCTCCCGCAGTTTCAGTAAATCCTACGCCCTGGCGGGGCTTCGGTTTGGGTATCTGGTGGCCCAGCCGCACATTATCCATGAACTCGTGAAAGTAAAAGATTCCTACAATTGCGACGCCCTGTCGATTGCCGGAGCGACGGCGGCCATTTTGGATCAACAGTGGCTCCGAGAGACTCGGGCCAAAATCTTGGCCGTCCGCAAGCGACTGACCGAAGGCATGCGACGATTGGGTTTTCAGTGTGTGGATTCCGAGGCGAACTTTACCTGGAATACGCATCCGGCTCGGCCTGTGCGGCCCATGTATGAGGAATTGAAACGCCGACGAATTTTAGTTCGATATATGAATTATCCGGGTTGGGGGGATGGGCTGCGGATTAGCGTTGGCACCGAAGAGCAAATCGACATCTGTCTGCAACACTTGGCCGAACTGACCGAAGCGCCTGGCCCGCGGTAACGCCAGTGGCCCTTTTTTCACTCGATGGAGAAACCTGATGGCCCGCACCGCTCATGTACAACGTAAAACCAAGGAAACCCAGATCGAGGTCCGACTGAACCTGGACGGCCAAGGCCAGGGAGAAGTGAACACGGGGGTCGGCTTTTTCGATCATATGTTGGAGCTTTTGGCCCGCCACGCCGCCTGGGACCTTACGGTGCTGGCCAAAGGCGACCTCCAGGTCGATCAGCATCATACGGTCGAAGACGTAGGCATTTGCATTGGGCAGGCCATTCGGGAAGCCCTTGGGAATAAAGAAGGGATCTCCCGCTACGGACACTATGTACTGCCGATGGAAGAGGCCCTGGTTACGGCGGCGGTCGATCTGGGCGGTCGGCCCTATTTTGTGCTCCAGGCGGAGTTCCCTTCGGAAAAGATCGGCCAGTTCGACAGCGAATTGGTCCACGATTTTTGGCACGCTGTGGCTACTCATGCCTTGTGCAACCTGCATGTCCTAGTCCATTATGGACGCAACAGTCACCACATTGCCGAGGGAATCTTTAAGGCGACGGCCCGCTCCCTGCGCATGGCCGCTGCGTCGGATCCTCGCTTGCCCGGCGTGCCCAGCACCAAAGGCGTGCTGTAGGCGGCTGGCTTCTAAAAATTGTCTGCCTCAGGAGGAATCCCCAAACAAGCGGGATCGTTCTTTTCGTGTGGGTAAGGAGACACGGTAATGGAGAAACTCAGTGCGGCGCAAGCACGTCGGCCGGAAGCGATCGGCCAGGAAGCGATCGTCCAAGGGTGGATTCGCACCCGGCGGGACTCGAAGACCGGTTTCAGTTTCCTAGAACTGAACGACGGTTCTTGTTTCGGCAACTTGCAGATCATCGCCCCGGCCAGTTTGCCGAATTATGAGACCGAAGTCCGGCGTCTGACGGCCGGTTGCAGTGTGCGGGTCGAAGGGCTGATCAAGGCGTCGCCCGGCAAAGGACAGGCTACGGAAATGGAAGCCCAGAAGATCATCATCCTGGGCTGGGCCGACCCGGAATCCTACCCCCTGCAGAAAAAGCAGCATTCGTTTGAATTCCTACGCACAATTGCCCATTTGCGCGGCCGAACAAACACCTTCGGCGCCATCGCCCGGGTGCGGAATCAGCTTTGCCGGGCCATCCATGACTTTTTCCAGCAGGAGGGGTTCCTCTACATCCATACGCCGATCATCACCGCCAGCGACTGCGAAGGGGCCGGCGCCATGTTCCAGGTTACTACGCTGAACCTGGAAACCCCGCCCCGAAATGAAGGCGGCCGGGTGGATTACACCCAGGACTTTTTCGGCCGGCCGACGTATCTGACCGTCAGCGGCCAACTAGAGGCCGAGACGCTCGCCTGCGGCTTGGGCAAAGTCTATACCTTCGGCCCGACCTTCCGGGCGGAAAACTCCAATACCCCCCGCCACTTGGCCGAGTTCTGGATGGTCGAACCGGAAATGGCCTTCTTCGAGCTGGAAGATACGATGGACCTGGCCGAGCGAAACCTGAAATACATCTTTCGCCATCTGCTAGAAAAATGCCCGGAAGACATGGAGTTCTTCCGCCAACGGATCGACCCGACTGTGATCGACACCCTGCAACAAATCCTAGAGAGCCGATTCCTTCGCGTCTCATACACCGAGGCCATCGACATCCTGTTGGCCTCCGGCCGGTCGTTTGAGTTCCCGGTGTCCTGGGGCAAAGACCTTCAGGCCGAACATGAACGCTATCTCACCGAGCAACATTTCCAATCGCCGGTGATCCTGTACAACTACCCCCGCACAATCAAACCGTTCTACATGAAACTCAACGACGACGGACGCACCGTGCGTGCCATGGATGTGCTGGTGCCCAAAGTAGGGGAAATCATCGGCGGCAGCCAACGCGAAGACCGCTACGACGTCCTGCTGGAGCGAATGAAAGAACAAGGACTGAACATCGAAAACTATTGGTGGTACCTGGACTTGCGGCGCTACGGTACTGTGCCGCATTCCGGCTATGGGCTCGGCGTGGAGCGGGTGTTGCAGTTTGTTACCGGCATGGCCAATATCCGCGATGTGATCCCCTTCCCCCGCACACCCGGCAACGCCGAGTTTTAACCGCTCACTTCAGCAGGCCTCGTAGCTTACTAGCCTGTAGCTTAGCCTGTCCATGCTGTAGCTTAGGCTGTCGAGCCTGAGCCTCTTTGTCATTCCCGCTCTAGCGGGAATCCAGTAATAGGGCATCCCTAAGACTAGAGGTGGGAACAGGTTATGTTTGACCAGGTCGGGATGACTGGCCTCAAGCCGACGGCGTTTCCGCTACGACTTTTTCGAGATACTTGAGGCTGCGGTCGGCCTGGTCGATCGTGGCGCATTCCACGCTGATCACGCCTCGGAATCCGTGTTTTCGGGCGATCTGGACAATCCGCGGCCAATCGATCACGCCTTCGCCGCAGGCGCAGCCGACCGGAGTGCCGGTTACCTTGCCCCGCTCGGCGTCGGACTGCTGGAAGCTAATGTCTTTGCCGTGCAGGTGGAAGAGCCGATCGGCCACCGCATCCAGGGTTTCATACACATCGTCTTTTCCACCCAGGTAGAAGTTGCCTGGATCCCAATTGACGCCCCAGCAGGGACTGTCGGAAAGCTCCAGAATCCGGATGAAGGTGTCTTTGCGCACGGTGTAGGAGGCGTGCGGCTCCAGGCCGACTTTAATGCCATAGCGTTCCGCCGTGCGCATCACCTGCCGGATCGTGTAGCGCATGATCTGGAAGGATTCCTCTTCGCTCATGCCCTGCGGACGCCAGCCTTCGTCGGTGGTAACGACCGGAGCACCGATGTCGCTGGCAAAACGGATCGCCTGCGTCAGATACGGAATGGAAACCTCTGGCCGCATCAGCGGGCTATGGGCGCTAACGGCTGACGGCTTAATACCCACCTCGTCCATCCACTCCTTGACCTCCAGCGGATCGTCCTGCATGGAGAGCATGTGGTAGTAGCCGCCCAAGGCCAGCAGGTCATATCCGGTGGCCACGCACGGTTCGCAATACTTATAACCCAATTCGGCCAGAATCCGAATCCCTTCCCGGAACGATTTGTGGGCGCTCCGCACCACCTCTAAATTAGCGCCAATTTCAATGTCGCTCATCCGGGTTTCTCCTTGAAGAAAAGTTCCCATCGGAAAGAAATAATTCTTGTTGGGATTTACCCCGCCCACCGGCTGGACGCCCGTAGCCGGCTGGGAGCCAGCGTTACGTAGCTTAGCCTGTCCATGCTGTAGCTTAGGCTGTCCAGCCTGAGCCAACCGCCGTCTAACAGCCGACGTTACCGCGCCCGCTAACAGCGGGCGTTACGGCTAACAGCCGACGTTACGTAACACCATCCCTTTAGACGGTATCCCGGCTGGTCGAACAGCCTGGACTATCGTCCCCTCAGTTACCAACGGTTCCCATCCGGGATGAACACGGGTTTGGCCTGAGAACTTATTTTGGCCATCTTTTGGCCGGGGGCAATAGGGGGGCTTTTGGAGGAGTTGCTGAGTCCTCCGGGAGGGTACATATCCCTCGGAGCAGGCAAAATCCGCGTAACATTTGGCAGAATGGAAGGCCTTTTCGTGTCGTCTCCGCGAAAACGGGGATCCAAGCTTGTTTCCGCTTACGCGGTAATGACAATTTACAGGCCTTCTTCCTAAGGTGTACCTCCTTCGAGTGAAGTGTTGCAGTTTGCCCATTTTTCCAGGATGAACCGTTTTGACTTTTCCTAAAGATTTTCTCAAGAGGAATTATCGAATCTAGTCCGAAAAACCGATACAACCGATAGAGTTTGCCCAATAGGCACTATCGTTGGCATTCTGCCCGATACCCCCTTCCGCATGGGGGATAACTCGGGGAGGCATAGTCAGAAAAGGTGTTTTACTCACTTTTCAAAGGGGATCGGAAAAATGCACAGAAGGAGGGTTCGGCTGATTGTTGGTGGAATGGTCCTGGCGATGGCGGGGTTGTTATGCGTGTCGGAGGGTTTGGCACAGCAAGCCGGGTGGCGGGCTAGCGGTCAGACCGTAGCTGCCGATTCTTCTGGTCCAGCGTCGCTTCCGCCGCTACCGGATGCTACGGCACTGCCTCCCCCTAAACCGGTACCCGCTACTCCCCAAACCGAAAAGCCGGGCAACGGCGCCGTCCAGAAAAAGTCGGCCCCGGAAGCCCCGTCTGGCGCGACCGGAAGGCCGGGAAACGGTCCAGCGGCGAAAAATGGCGCTTCCGTCCCTGGAGCAGTTCAAACTCCCGGAGCTACCCCGGGCGGCCCTGCGCCGGGCGGTTCGGCCCTGTCGATTTTAGATGCTCCCACGACGGATGCAGCCCAATTCTGTCCGGCCCCTACGAACAGTCGAAAAGCCTCCTGCTACTGTCCTGAAGATGTGCCCTATATGTTCGGCGATAGCCTGACGGTCCCAGGGCAGGTCTTTGCTGGAGCGGCGTTTACGCCCGGGGTAACGCCGTACGCCGATATTCCTCTGGCCGGCGGCGCCCGACGGGTCAAAATCGCCGAAAATAACCGTCTGGCACCCACCGACCGGGTGTATCTCCAATACAACCATTTCCAGAACGCCTTCGAACGGTTTGATGCGGCGGGGAGTCCGGGGGTCGCTTCGTTGGATCAATACACGTTGGGAATCGAAAAGACGTTTTTGGACGGCGTGTGGTCGTGCGAAGTGCGGATGCCATTTACCGGCGCCTACCAAGCGGATATGGCTCCCACCATTAACCTACCAGGATTGGGCGTTAGTACAAGCCACTACGGCAATTTGGCCGTCATCCTCAAACGCCATCTGGCCGCCGGCGACTGGTGGGCCTTGGGCGGCGGCGTGGGCGTGGATATCCCGATCGGCAGCGACGTGCAAGGCTTCCTCGACGGCACAGCGTTTGCTATTGATAATGAGGCGGTACACCTACTGCCCTTTGGGGCGGCGGCCATTCGACCTACAGAGCGGCTTTTCGGCCAGGCATTCCTTCAGGTCGATGTACCGCTCAATGGGAACCGAGTGGTGCTGGACGATACGCCCATCGGCGAACTGACCGAACAGACATTACTTTATGTTGACGCCGCCATTGGTTACTGGGTGTATCAGAATCCGTGCGCCAAGTGGCTGACCGGGTTGGCAGGGGTAGTAGAAGTTCACTATACCACCCCGTTGCAAGACGCCGATGTATTCACCGGCACAGTGGGTGTGCGCACCTTGGGCGTCGGCAATGTGTGGAACCGGATGGATGTGGTCAACCTGACCATGGGGATCCACGCTGAATTCGGTCCAGGTTGCACCCTGGGTGTGGGTGGTGTGGTACCGGTGGACGATCGGCCCGATCGGGCCTTCGACGCCGAAGTCCAGGTGTTCTTCAACTACCGATACTGATTCCAATTCTAAACAAGCCCAGCCCCAAGGCGGATTCTTCCACCCATTTTCCAGGGGGGAGGTAAAAACCGGCGCAGGGCTTGTACGAAAAGGGGGGAAGCGTATGGGGTGCGGCAAAATGCCGTACCCCTTCGCTTTTTGGGAAAGGAGGGTTCTCGTTCGGCGATCCGAGCGGTTGGGGGCTGCAAATGAGTGTTTACCGAATTTCAGGCGTCGTTCGCTCCAGCAGCATCTGACGGGCGCAGCGGGCGATCATGTAGTCTTCGCGGGTATGGATCAGAAGCACACGGACGGGGCTGGCGGCCTGGGCAATATCGGTATCCGGACGTAGATGCTGGTTTTTCTCCGGGTCGAGATGGACGCCGATACATTCCAGGCCCCGGCACACCTCTTTTCGCAACCAAGAAGAGTTTTCACCAATACCTCCGGTGAAAACCAAGGCATCCACCCGGCCCAAAGTAACCGCCAGCGACCCCACCATGGCCCGCACCCGATAGGCATAGACATCCAGAGCAAGTTGGGCCCGCTGGTTGCCCTGGGCGGCGGCAGCTTCTACCTGCCGAAAATCGGACGAAACGCCCGACAGACCCAAAAGGCCCGATCGGTGATGAAGGATGTGGTCCAGCTCTTCGACGCTCAGGCCGTGCTCCCGCATGACATAAAGCAAAATGCCCGGATCGACCGTGCCGGATCGGCTGCCCATCATAAAGCCTTCCAGCGGGGTAAAGCCCATCGTATTGGTAATGGCTTTACCGGCCTGGACGGCCGTTGCCGAGCTGCCCTGGCCAAGATGACAGATGATCAGATTCACCTGTTCGACCGGTCGGTCCAGCAACTGGGCGGCCCGCTCGGTGCAATAGGCATGGCTTGTGCCGTGAAATCCGTACCGCCGGATGCCCCACTGGGTGTACCACTCGTAAGGCACCGGATACAAATAGGCGGCCGGCGGAATGTCGGCAAAAAACGCCGTGTCGAACACGCCGATCTGCGGCGTGCCCGGCAGGGCTTCTTCCGCAGCGGCAATGGCCTCCAAACCGGCCGGAATGTGCAGCGGGGCTAAATGCCGGTAGCGGGCAATGGTCTGTTTCATTTGGGCGTCGATCCAGACGGGAGTGCGGATTTCCTCGCCGCCGTGGATCAGCCGATGGCCGACGATCCGAATCTTCTGGCCGAAGTTGCCCTCAGCGGCTTTTTCGGAGGCGGCAGAGGCCGCGCCGGTTCCACGATTGGTCAGGGCGACGCCGGACGTACCGAAGCTCCGTTGCAAAAGGTTCAAAGCAGCAAAGACGGCCTCTCGGTAAGAGGGCACTTCCAGGTCTTGACGTATAGGCCCTTGGCCGGGCATTTCCATTCGAACAGTAGCTTGCCCGGTCTTTCCCGCCCAATCCAAAAGCCCTCGAACCAGAACCTCCAACGTGTCGAAACCGAACAGGGCAAACTTTACTGTGCTAGAACCGGCGTTCAGAACCAAAATACCCATCCGCTTGTCTCCGAGCGGGCTTTTTATGGATATTCAGGGACGTTTGGATTGACTATCGACGCTTTCTGAAAACTGGCGGGAAGTTGCCTTGTCCCATAGGTCTGAAAAGAGGTACGGTTTTAAGCCCCCGGCAGCGTCGTTGTCGTAACTCCTTACCCGTTAAGAAGATAGCGCTTTTCCAGAACGTCCACTCAGAGATCCCAGCCGCCGAATCTGAAAAAAGGCGGCCACGGAAGAAGGAGGAAAACTTCTAGGCGAGCGGAGTGCGATTTTGTCGGGCTCGCCGCTCGGCCCGGATTCGGGCCCGGCGCTTAATGACGCTCGGTTTTTCGTAGTACTCTCGCCGGCGGATTTCCCGTTTGATCCCACTGCGTTCGACTAGCTTTCGGAATCGACGAACCGCCTCTTGGATCGACTCATTCTGACGCAAAATCAACTTGACCACTCAGACCTCCCTGGGGCAAAAGGAAAAACTTCGTTTTGGAGCAGGCAAACCGCTTGCCTGTCAGAATCTGCAAACCTGCATTTTAGATCGGTCGAACCCCTCTTGTCTATCCATCCCCTCAGGGGGGCCGGGGACAAATCCCTGTTTTTGTCCCCCCTTTCGGGGAGAATTGGACCATGGTTTCCCATCTCTGGCAGTCCGCGAAGAGAGCGATGGTCAATCCTTCAGGCTTTTATTGGTGGGAAAAAGTCGGTCTTCGCCCAATTTCTCCCAGAAAAACATGGAACTAAGCTCAACAAAAAAACACAACATTTTGCGGTTCCGTATGTTTGGCCCCTATATGTTGAGTATTTCCCGAGTACCCCTAGAAATTCAGATCGGTTGTCGAGAAGTTCTTCCTCCGCGAGCCTCCCTCTTGCGGGTAGTATTGACCCGCCATGTCTTGTGCCAAATTTTCCCATTGTTTATCCGTCCAATCGCTAGGATAATGGGCGGCGTAATAAAGGATACGGTTGGAGCAGCAAGATAGCCTATGACATAGGGAAAAATAGAGCGTTTTTCGAATCGACCAGGAAGGGGCTTTGTTGGCGGTGCGAACCTATCCGATCGGAATACTGCTGATGTTGCTGGGGGGGCAAGTGATTGGGCAGGGGTGTCGATTATTGCACCCGACCCAGCCGGTGGAAAAGACTCTGCTGGCCTCCCGGCAACTGAGTCGGCAGGCGGTGGCGGCCCTGGGACAACAGCAGTGGGACCAGGCGTTGGCCTTTTCGGAGCAGGCGGTGCACACCTGCCCGGCGGACTTGGATGCGCGTCAGGTGTATGCGGAGGCCCTTTGGGCCAAGGGCCAACGGCAGGAAGCACTCCGACAATTAGAGGAAGTAAGTCGCTTGGCGTCGGAGGATGCCGCGATCCCGGCCCGAATGGCGGAAATGCAGTTGGCGATGGGGCAGATCCACTTGGCTCGGCAGTATGCAAACCGAGCGATCGAACTGAATCCCCAGTTGCCCGATGCCTGGGTGGTTCGTGCGCGGGTAGCTCAGCAGGTGGGAGATTTTCGGTCGGCTTTGGCCGACTATCACCGGGCGCTCAGCTATGCACCAAACCAGCCGGAAGTACTTCTGGAAATCGCGGAGGTGTATCGGGCCGCCAACCAGCCGGATCGAGCCTTGGCGACCTTGCATCGCTTGGCCGACACCTATTCCCCCGGAGAAGAACCGCCGCAAATCTTTTATTTACAAGGACTTGCGTATCTAGCCTTGAACCGTCCTCAAGATGCGGTCGAAGCACTCTCGCTAGCGATCCAGCGGGGAGGCCCCTCAGCGGAGTGGCTTTACCAGTTGGCCCAGGCCGAGGCCGCTACAGGCCGATTGCGACGGGCTCAACAAACCCTTCAACACGCGCTCGCCTTGGACCCAAACCATGCCCCCAGTCGAGAACTTTTCTCCCAATTGGAATCGGTTCAACCCGTTCAGGCCTTGCTCCCCCGATAAGTGCTTTTCTCGAACCCCCCGTATATACTAATAGATTCCCCCAAAAAGTTGCACTTTAGGCCCTCCCAAGATTTCGTTTTAGAAAAGAAAGCGCTTGGGCAAGATTTGTGGGCTAAACTTAATTAAGCGGGGGGTGATGGCATAGTAAGCTGGTCAATCTACGCAAAAAAAAGAAAGGACCGGTCTGATGAGCCAATTGTTAGAAACGTTTCCTACGACTTTTGTGGAACGTCGGAAACATGAGCTTCCGGCGATCCCGCCGGGCGTAGAACGTCGGCAATTCGGCAATAGCCATGAAGGGCTCTCGCCCGAAGCCCAAGAACTTGCCCAGGCCATTGACCAGTACAAGCTCACCCATCGGCGCCGGTTCATCACCTATGAAGAGATGCTTTTTGTGCTGAAAGGGCTGGGCTATCAAAAGGTCCGTCCGCAATAGGGCTTCGTAATCCGGGGGACGGGGAGAGAGACACCATATCGTCTCTTTCGGCATCCTTAGCTTACCGGAGACGGCGGGAAGGAAGCACGGGCCGAAAAAAGTCGATCCCGAAGATGCACTAAGCTCAGGAGTCCGAGGGTCTTCCCTTGGCGATCGACTATGGCGGCCAGACGCATCTTTTGTCGTTCCATCTGAATCAAAACGGTCAGATACTTTTCGTCGCTCGGAATCGAGTGCAACGGATGGATCGGCCCTAGGGCGTCTTCTTTTTGAACGGCCAGTTCCCAGAGTTCCACATAGCCGACATATCGCCCGTCGGAAGAGGCGTCTTCGACTAAAATGGTGTTCCATTGGCTTCCGTAGGCCAGTTCGAGGAGTTCCTTTTTGCGTTTATCTGTTCGCACTTTGGGGAAGTTTTCTATCGGAAGGGCGAACTGAGCGATGGGTTGTTCGGCCAAGGTGAAGACAGCCTCGGCGAGCCATCGCTGAATGGGCTGAAGCACGCCCACTTCGTGAGCATCTTCCAGGATGCGACGGAGTTCTCGCCGTGCTAGGCGGAACCGCACCGGTTGTGCGGGTCGGCCCAAAAGTCGGTTGACCAAAAAATTGATCCCCCACACAAAAACGCTGACTGGTAAAAACAACAGAGTAAACAGGAAAAATAGGAATCCTTCCCGGCGCAATAGTCGATTCGGCGCCCGGAGGAAAAGATATTTGGGCAACAGTTCTCCATAGACAAAAATGGCCGGGGCTAAAAGGGCGGTCAGGAGCAATTCGGCCAAATGGCCTTGCTGAGGAAACGCCGTCTGACTAAACAGCACCACCGCGAAAGAAACCATATTGTTTGCCAGGTTATTGCCGACCAAGGCAGTGGCGACAAAAAGACCGGGCCGATACACCAGCCATACAAGCACTCGGGCCAGCGGGTCTCCAGCAGCCGCCTCCACACGAAGCCGAATCCGAGACGCCCGATACAGGCCGGTTTCGGCGCCGCTGAAAAACGCACTCAGCGCCAGGCCGATGGCTCCGAACACGAATGGAAAAACAATATCACTCACGGCGAATGCTCCTCGGGCAGGAGTCGCACTTCGACGAGCATCTGGGCCGGTTGCCAGACGGAAATGACCCTGAATTCTAAAGGCCCCCAACGACAGGTATCTCCCGGAGCGGGAAACCGGCCTAATTGTTCGAGGAACAACCCAGCTACGGTGGCGGCATGGGCGGGCGGGCGTTCGATCCGAAAATGCCGGACGATCCGCCGCAGGCTGGTGATCCCAGCGGCTTCCCAAACCCCAGGACGCACCTGCCGTAACGACGGGCGATGCAACAGGCGTTGAGTTCGGCTGGAGGTCGGTTGAAAGAGGCTTTCCAACACATCCTCTAGCGTCAGGACGCCGATGGTTTCTCCATATTCATTGATCACCACCGCGGCGGGGCGAGATTGGTCGATCATTTGCTGCAACGCCTCGGCCACCGTGATACACCAAGGGACATAAAGCACCTCGTCCGTTTGATCTGCGGCAAAAATAGGCCGCAAAGGGTTCACCCGCCGGAGGCTTATGGCGGCGATGATTTCATCGGTTTGCGGATCGGCGACAAACAGATAGCCGCTGGGAGGCGGGGCGTCCTGGATGTGGCGCCATTCTACCGGCGGTCGAAAGAGGACCAATTGCGTTCGGGGACGCATGAGTTCCTCGACCCGCATCTCCGACAGAAGCACCAGACTTTGCAGCAACTCTTGTTCCTGCTGGAGCAACGGGGCGTGTTCTGCTCGGCCTGTGGGGTCGTCGGCAGTGGCCAGTTCGACGGCCCGTTCCAAATCCCGTAGATGCAGGTAGGGTTCTGGTTCAAACCGGGGGCAAAAGAGCCGTTGCGAAATTTGGGCCATATGCCGAAGCACCGGCAACAGCGGGTCCACCACTCGGATAGCCGCCTCCAACGGCAGACTGACCCAAGAGGCCATCCAACGGGGTTGAACCACCGCCAGAGTCTTTGGTAGGACTTCGCTCAGGACAATCAAAGCCGCCAACGCTCCCAGGGCGAATGGGCCGGAAAATGCAGGTCCATGCTCCTGCTGGAGCCCAATTCCGACGATCGATGCGATCGTAAAATAAAGGACATTCACCAGCAGGTTCCAAAACAACACCGCTGTCAGCAGACGATCCGCATCTCGAACGAGTCGGGCTGCGAGTTGCTGCGTGCGGGACCCGGAGGCCATCCGACGACGATCGGCGGGGCTTAAAGAAAATAGGGCCGCTTCCGAAGCGGAAAAAAAACCGGAAGCCAACAAGAGGCCCCCCATCCCGATCAACCAGGGAGCATAACCCATCCACCAGGGCGACATGACATGCCTCGTGGACTAATCCACCGTGGTCCGACCGGTGGCAACGTCGAACTCGGCCAGGGCCGGCACTAACAAGGCGGCGGCGGCAAATCCATAAGCCCCCACCACTACCAGAAACACCCCCAACGTATATCCGAGCAAAAAGCTGGTAATGGCATAGAAGGCGGCCAAAGGGCATCCGAAGGCCGCCAACGCTTTGGCCGCCGAGGGGGTCCGAAATCCCATCACCGCGTAAAGTCCTAATCCGCCGCCTACCATGACGGCCAAAAACGGCTGCAACTGCGCCTGAAACGAACCGCTGAACGCCGCCATGATCATTATGCAGACCGCCACCCCCACGCACAGGAAGAAGACGGTCCCCAGACTGACGGCGATGGCGGTTCGGCTATTGGGAAACGTCATTCCGGTATGGACGCCTAATATGGAAACGAAACCGAAAAGCACTAGCAGACCAATGGTCAAATACAGAAAGTTTTCAAAACTCACCGCCCCGGCAAGCCATATACCTACACACAACAATACCGGCAAAAGCACAAAATCCATGCAGTTGTACCATACCCCGCCCAATTTGCCGAAAATGATCGCCGCTGGACTCAAGTCGCTCACCAAAAGCAGGTCCATCGCGCCGGCGTCTCGTTCCGTAGTCATCGAGATTACCGCCTGGACGTTGACCAACATCAGACTCAAAACACACATAGGCAAAAGGGGCATTGCCAGGGCGGATTTTGCCGCTGGTTCTTCCGACCGCAGCGCATTCCACAAGACCAAGGCCGCCCCCGCCCATAGGAGCCAATAGACAGCCTTGACCAGAATGATTTTTCGACCATAAGCCCAGGTGCGTATCTCTCGCCAAATAATCGGGTTGTCCCAGACGACGCGGTGCGTGGGCTGTACGCCAGCACCAACGGCTTCGGCCCCGACGGGCGCTGGCTGAGGTCCTAGGATCGGCGTCTGAGTTTCTTCGTCGGACCAAATACTGGTCATCGGGCGTTCTTCCGGCGGCGGGGTGTACGTTTGCTGGGATGGATTCCAGACCCGCACCCGTGCAATGGCGATCCCGTTGAGCAGACCGGCCAATCCGAGCGAGGTTCCCAGAAACCAGACGACCGGAGGGGTCCACAAGCCCAGCAAGGTTTCGTCGGCGGTTACTGGCCGAATGGCCGCCAAAATCGCCTGCCAAGGGCTCATGGCGGCCGCCCATTGACGGGTAGAAACGCCCAGCCAATCGGCCCCGAATCCGCCGGCAGCCGCCGCCTCCCAAAAGGCGATCCAAAGCACCGCCGCCAAAACCGTCATGGTTAGACTTTGCAGAGTTTTCTCCCGCCAGAAGGCCAAGGCGGCGCCAAGACTGCCGCACATCAGCACGCTTCCCAGAGTTACTGCAACGCAGCCGCTGATTTGCCGTAACGACACGCCCCCCCACAACCCCATGAGCAAAAAGATCGGCAATCCCGCCGCCAAAAGCACCAAGACATTCAGCACCGAAGCTAGCAGTTTGCCCAGCACCAATTCGTGGTTGGCCAGTCGGGTCAAAAGCAGTAGTTCCAGGGTCCGCCGATCCTTCTCCTGGGCGACGGCGGTGGCAGACATCAGCCCGGAAAAAAACACCGCCAACACCAGTTGCAGCACCGCCAACAGTTGGAACACGATCGCCCCAAATCGGGCCATATCTCCTGGATTCCGGATCAATTGGGCGCCGGCCAGCACCAACCAAGCCGTAGCCGCCACACCCAAAAGACCACCCACATACCCCGATCGGGTGCCATAGTTTCTAGCCCGTCGGGGGGCCACCGCCATTTCCCGTGTCAACACCGGTCCAATCAACACGCCCGCACCGCTCCTCGCCGAACTTCTTAGAAATAGTCCCCTAAAAAGACGACTTTAGAGGGGATTCCTTATGATACCCTCCCTTCGGACAAATAGGGAGAGTTCCCCAGATGAACAGTGGAGGCACGGATAGGAGAGAACAGAGATGACCTTCTTCTAGGGGGGCAAAACCTCCCAGCCAATTGCCGGTGCCGGGAAGACCACCCCTTGCATGTAGGGTATCTCACATGTAACGCCGTCTGTCCAGACGGTATCTCTTCCACCGCGGAGTGAGAATCCATGAAGTGTGGAAAAAATTACGGGGATTGGTCGAGTTGGTAACTGCGGGTACTGCCAGGCCGATACTCCCCACTGCTGGCAGAAGAAGAACCCGAAGAAGTGGTAGAGGTGCCAGGCATTTGATACCGAGAGGTATTCGGAGGATTGTAGCCCGTATCGCCTGGCCGATACCCGGTATTTCCTGGCTGGTAACCGGTATCTCCGGGCCGATACCCCGTATCTCCGGGCCGGTACTGGGTATCCCCAGAACGATAACTGGGATCCCCCGTCGGGGAAGAGGTTCCCCCGGAGCGAGGAGTACCCCAAGAGGCCTCGGAGCTCCGAGGAGTACTACCTGCAGATGGACTGCCCGGCCCCTGTTGGTAGGATTCCCGGCTTTGGCTAGGGAAATAGGGATTGCTATAGGAAGGGTTCCGGGATGCCTCTGGAGAGGCGGAGTCGGTGGATCGGTACCCGCTCGGAGTGTTGTAACCGGACCTAGAACTAGTGGAAGAACTGCCCGGAGAGGATTCACTCGACCTGCCCCAGGAGGCGGTAGGATTGGAAGTCCCCCCAGTCCGTTCCCCCAAGGATGTCGAAGAACTGGAACGGGAATACCCCGAGGTGCCATAACGGTCGGTACCGCTGCTCCAGGAGGAAGTCCTGTCGTATCCCTCGGGACGCGCTAAAGGATCGGACGGGGAGCTACTGCCTCTACTAGAGGCGTTTTCCCAGCTCCTCCAATTGGGGGATGACGGGGAAGACCCCGAATAGGAACCTCCATACCGGTCTGAAAGGGTTCCTGCGGCCGAGGAATCTCGACCGGTATAACCAGCAGCACTGGCACGCGAAGCAGTCAACGGAGGATTTTCCCCATATCCCGGCCCCAGATCATACCGGCCCACTTGGGGGGAAATACCCGAGCGGGTATTCATCGAGGTGCCTGCGGAGGGACCATAAGAAGGAACGCCATAAGGGGGGGCTGTTGCACCTGACGAGGATGTCCCCCCGCTGCTAGGCGAACCATAGGCCATGTTGCCGCCATATCGGTTCCCAGCAGCGGACCCGGTGTTCCCATAACTCCCAGAACCACTGGAAGAAGAATACCTGGAACCGGAAGAAAGGGGTTGGCCTGTAGGGCTAGCGTCTGTGTTGGATTGGCTCAATGCCCGGTCGTTGGCGGAACTATAACCCGGTTTGATAGGGGTGGGACTGGCCAGTGTGCTCGGTTTTTCCGGTTCGGAGGTTTTTTTAGGCATAAGAAATGCCAAAGGATTAGACCACGTAGGGGTTAGCCCTCCTGTCTTACAGCCACTCAGTGCGAAGGCCAATATCATCCACACGGACCAGTGTTTTGGAAGCATGGAATCCATTCCTTTGGAAAAAGTGTTGCGCCCGGCAGCCCCCTCCTTGTGGCTTCCGGTGGGAAAGACGTTTCCCCAACCCCGGGCAGGAACCGGCAAAAGTTCCAAAGTGCCAGCAAAGACCAACTCAAGAGAAGTCGGGGCAGGAGGGACCAGGCGGGGATTATAAAAAGCCCCAAAACCTAGTCAAGGGGGAAATTTTGCGTCCCCTCCGATGGAAGGGATCAAAAGAAGAAAAACGCGATTGATAAGGATAGAAAGTGCTATCTTTGGGGGGCGGCTGCCTATTCTCTGGAGGGAATTAAGCAGATTCCTGCTCCACCAGGGCTTCGACAAAACTGTCTGCGTCGAAAGGCGCCAAGTCTTCGGGCTGTTGGCCGACGCCGACAAATTTCACCGGCAAACCCACCTGTTGGCGGATAGCCACCACAACCCCCCCTTTGGCCGTGCCATCCAGCTTGGCCAGCACAATTCCGGTGCATTGGACGGCATCGGTAAAATGTTTGGCCTGACTGATGCCGTTCTGGCCGGTCGTCGCGTCCAACACCAAGAGCACCTCATGGGGAGCATCGGGAATCTGTTTGCCCAGCACCCGATGGATTTTCGACAGTTGTTGCATGAGGTTGTACTGGGTTTGGAGTCGGCCAGCCGTATCCACAATACACACATCGGCCCCGTTTTGTAAGGCTTCGCTGACGGCCCGATGGGCCACACTGGCCGGGTCGCTCCCATGCGCACCGGTAACAATCGGGCAGCCCAGCCGATGGGCCCAAATGGTCAGTTGTTCGACCGCCGCCGCCCGGAACGTATCGGCCGCTCCCAGGACCACTTTTCGGCCCTGGTCCTGAAACATCCGGGCCAATTTGGCAATGGTGGTCGTTTTGCCGCACCCGTTGACCCCACACACCATGATGACCGTAGGCCCACTGGGCGCCATGCGAATCGGCGACTCCGGCTGTTGTAACAGGGCTTTCAATTTCTTTTTGATCTCGGCCAGGACCTCTTCCAGGGTAATTTTCCGGGAGAAGAATTGAGAGCGGACCTCCTCGACAATCTGGCTTGCCGCCTGCACGCCCATATCGGTTTTGACCAAAATGGCGAAGAGGTCTTCCAGAAAACTCTCGTCAACCAATCGGCCCTCGGCCTTAAAAATATCTCGTATGTCGGTTCGGAGAAGCTGAACGGTCTTTTTCAAGCCTTGCTTGATCTTATCCAACCAACCCATAGAAACCTCCTAGCTCGAAGAGACCTTATTTGTTGTCCCGATGGAGAGAGGAAGAGGGCGTTACGGAGGCGGCGTCTTTCGGCGCCGAACCGGCAGAGGCCGACGACGCAGCCCCGGAGCTGCGTTCCCGCCGAAGCCGATCCAAAATGCCGTTGACAAAACTGGGCGACTTGGCCCCTCCGAAGCGCCGGGCCAGTTCAATGGCCTCGTCCAGCACCACCGGAGCGGGCGTCGATTCATAAAGCAGTTCGTACGCCCCCAGCCGCAGCACATTCCGATCCGTCGGCGCCATCCGCTCCAAGCTCCAATGTTCGGCGGCCTGCGCCAGCGCCGCATCGATCTCCGCCCGATGACGCCGAACTCCTGCCGCCAAACGACGACCCAACGTCAGCATGTCCTCCTCGCTCCACTGCGGAAATCCTTCCCGGACAAACCGCTGCAATTCCGCACGGATCGCCAAAGGTTGGCTTGCGAGAGGATGATCGGCAAACCCTTCCCGGAGGAATTCTTCCAACTCTTCCTCGGCAAATTGCAGGACCCCTTCGGCACTCAACTGGCGACGAAGAAATTCTTCCCCCACTACCGGCGAAAGACCCGGATTCAGATCATCCTGATAAAGGACCTGAAAAACGACCTCTCTGACGCGCCGCCTCAACACCTGAACCGCTAATTCTTCACTGGCAGACCGCTTCGTCATTTCGACAGGTCCTTGGGGCTATTTTGGAAAGGTAAACTCCGTCTCCCCGCGGAAACACGAAAACCAAACCAACCGATTTCCAATCCTACAAAATCCTACAACCTACAATCCTACAACCTACAAGACAAGATACGTCCGAACGTTCCGCAGCGTAGTTTCCAAGCGGTCAAGTCGCTTTGTTGGCGGGACCTCTGCCGGGCTATTTCGAGGATTGTCGCCGAGAGGTTGATAACCCTCCGGGAGAGACGTTGGGCTGTTCGGGGGGCAATTGCCGCAGGAGGTTGACCATTTCCAGGGCGGCCAAGGCGCATTCGACCCCTTTATTGCCAATCCGACTTGTCGGTTGATCTTTGCCCTGAGTGGGCGTTTGGCCGCCGGACCGGGCAATCGCCTGGTCCAACGTATTACAGGTCAACACGCCAAACAAGACCGGCAACCGATATCGCATCCCCAACTGGGCCAACGCCAGGCTCACCGCCCGGTTGATATGTTGATCATGGGTGGTTTCCCCGCGGATGACCGCTCCCAGACAAACAATGGCCGTATATCGCCCCGTAGCGGCCAACCGGGAGGCGACCGTCGGAATTTCAAACGCCCCCGGCGTCCAGGCCACCTCAATCTGGTCGTCGGCGACGCCGTGTTCGCGGAGCGTCCGAACCGCCCCATCCAAAAGCCCACGCGTGATCGACTCATTATATCGAGATACGACCACGGCAAATCGCCCTTCGGGCGTCTGATGATCGCCTTGATAGACTTTCATAGCAAGAACGCCTCGCTCCAAACACTACAAGTACCCTGGCCAGATACCGCCCGCCCAGCGTCAACGGGCGAAAATGGCATGCCCTCTGTTTTGCTCCTGGAGGGAGAATTCCTATTTCACATTCAAACTCATCAGGAACTCTGCGTTGCTGCGGGTTTTCTGCAATCGGGTGACCAAAAGCTCCATCGCATCCATCGGGTTCATCTCATTGAGCACTCGACGGAGGATGCAGACCCGACGATGTTCTTCCGGGTCCATGAGTATTTCTTCTTTTCTGGTGCCGCTTCGGTTGATGTCGATGGCGGGCCAGATCCGCCGATCGACAAGACGGCGATCCAGAACGATTTCCAAGTTCCCGGTGCCTTTGAACTCTTCGAAAATCACCTCGTCCATCTTGCTGCCGGTGTCGATCAGCGCGGTGGCGAGGATCGTCAGCGATCCGCCTTCTTCCACTTGCCGGGCGGAGCCGAAAAACCGCTTCGGCCTCTGCAAGGCGTTGGCGTCCAGACCGCCGGAAAGAATCTTGCCCGACGGCGGACATTCGTGGTTCCACGCCCGGGCCAGCCGGGTGATCGAATCCAAAAAAATCAACACATCATACCCGTACTCGACCATCCGTTTGGCTTTTTCCAGGACCATTTCGGCCACTTGGACGTGTCGGCTGGGCGGTTCGTCGAAGGTGGAACTAATGACTTCGCAATTTTTCCCTTTGACCTGTCGTTCCATATCGGTTACTTCTTCGGGCCGCTCGTCGATCAGGAGCATGAATACGTACAGGTCAGGATAATTGGCCAGGGCGGCCTTGGCCATCTTCTGCATGAGGATCGTTTTGCCCGCACGAGGCGGACTGACGATCAGCCCACGCTGCCCAAACCCGACCGGCACAATCAAATCCACCACCCGTGTATTGATCTCCTCCGGAGTGGTTTCCAACACAATCCGCCGATTGGGATGCAAGGGGGTCAGATCATCAAACAACGTCTTTTTGGCCAGGAGGTTCGGGTCCTGGTAGTTGATCGCCTCGACGCGTAGCAGCGCGAAATAGCGTTCGTTTTCTTTAGGCGGTCGGATTTGCCCGGAAACCGTTACCCCGGTCCGAAGCCCAAACCGCCGAATCTGGCTGGGCGAAACGTAAATATCATCCGGGCAGGCCAAATAATGATATTCCGGACTTCGCAAAAACCCGAATCCGTCCGGCAGGATTTCCAACGTTCCCTCCCCGTACATCAGCCCGCTGGTTTTGAGCCGCTCTTTCAGGATCATGAAGATCAAATCCTGACGTTTCAGGCCCATGTACTCGGTGAGGTTTTCTTTACGAGCCTCCTCGATCAACTCGCTCATGGACATCTTTTGCAGTTGCGCAAGCTGAGAGTCGCCGCTCCGCTTCAGCTCCTCCAAGCGATCTTCTGTTTCTTCATCCAGATAGCCTTTTTCCATGAGTTCTTCGGCGATCGACAACGGCTCTTCTTCCTGATAGGGAGATGAATCCCGGTGGGCCTCTTCCCGATAGGAGCCGGAATCTCGATAGGCCCCGGAAGACATGGAACCGCCATAGGCAGTCTCCGCGGTGCGATTTGCCCCTTGGGAACTCGAGCCGCCTCCTGCCGATAACCCTTCTTCGACATCGCCGCCGTCGGGATGACGGGCCGAAACATCGCCTCCGGGGGACTTTTGTCCCCCTTGGAAATCGGCCTCAGAGGCCGATGGATTCGCATTCTGAGCGGATTCGGGAGTCTCGAAAACCGGAAAATCGCTCGATGGGGGCTGCGGGTCTTCTTCTGGGAAAACGCCCACGGCCCAAGTTCTCCGGGAAGTTTTCTTTTCTGGTTGCTCCGCCGGAGAGTCTGAATCCGTAGATTCTTGATCCGCAGTTTTCGATGAGGAATTTTTCAATCCATTTTTCGCGCCGACTCGCTTTCCGCGACTTCGCACGCCGCCGTTGGAGACCGTCTGAGGACGATCCGGAAGAGAATCTTCGGAAGATTGCGCCGCCGGAATAGAATCGCCATCCGCCGGGAGCTTTCCGACAGCCGACGCCTCCGCCGAAGCGGCTGAGCAACCATTGTCCACCGGAGGAACTTCTCCGGAAGCATGTTGACGAGAAATCGGTTCGGTCCGATTCCGTTTTAGTCCGTTCCGTCGTAGCCGATTTCCTAAAGGGGAATTTTTTCCTTGGGACATCATCGCTGACTCCTACCAGAGGAGACTCAAAGGCAGGTCTCCCAACGCTTCCTCAGCGTGGGAGAAACGAGTTCATGTTCCGTCTCGAAGATCTCTAGGGATAAGCAGGTCCTGGGATGAGGGATTGCCAAAATCGGAGGACTTGCATGTGCGTCTTTTCTAGGGAACCAGAGTTATCAATAATTATATCCGCTCGGAGGCGTTTTTGTTCTACCGGCCATTGGGCCGCCTCGCGGGCGGCGAATTGTTCGAGCGTCCACCCTCGGGCCAACGCCCGGGTCTGCCGAACCTCCAACGGTGCATCGACAAAAACCAATTTGTCGCACCATCGGTCCCAGCCCACCTCCAGTAAAAGCGGAGCGTCTAACACAGCGGCCGGGCAACCTGTTTCGGCTAACGTCTGGGCCTGACACCGAAGTAACTGGCCGATTTCCGGATGGGTGATTTCTTCCAAGTATCTGCGGTCTTGGACAGCCTGGGCGGAATCGGCAAAGACCCGTTGGGCCAATCGGGCCCGATCCACTTGGCCGTCCGGCCCAAAGACCTCCTGGCCCCAGCGAGTCCGGATCGCTTCCTGAACATGGGGCATTTGGAGGACTTGATGTCCTGCCTGGTCGGCGTCCAGGATACAAGCCCCTAGTTGGGCCAGCTCCTGAGCCACCACGCTCTTACCGCTGGCAACCCCACCCAACAGCCCAATGATCCGCATGGGCTTACCTACTCCACTGGATGTAAATCGGCCCAATTCGGCCCCGCACTTACATCCACCTTTAAGGGAACCTGTAAAGGCCAGACACCTCCCATTTCAGCCGATACCAACCGAGCCAAATAGGGGGTCTCCTCCTGCGGCCCTTCAAACACCAGTTCATCATGTATCTGAAGTAACATCCGACTAGCCAAGCCATCCTTCCGGATCCGGCGACCGACGGCCAACATGGCCAATTTAATCATATCAGCCGCCGAACCCTGGATGACCGTGTTGATGGCAGTTCGTTCGGCGAGGTTGCGCTGGCGGCCGGCATCGGGTCGAACGCCCTCAATGGCGCGCCGCCGGCCCAGAATAGTTCTAACATACCCTGTTTGATGACATTCGGCTAGGGTCTGTCGTAAAAATTCTTCGATTCGAGGATACCCCCCAAAATAGGTATCTATAAACTGAGCTGCCTCTTCCGTGGTAATCCCTAATTGCTTGCTCAGTCCAAAGGCACTCTGGCCATAAATCACCCCAAAATTCACCGCCTTGGCCCGACGACGCATCTCCGAAGTAACCCCCTCCAGAGGGACCCCGAAAATCTGGCTTGCCACCCGAGCATGGATGTCTTCTTCCCGGGCGAATGCTTCGCAAAGCCTTTCATCCCGGCAATAATGGGCCAAAATCCGAAGCTCAATCTGAGAATAATCCGCCGACAGCAATTGCCAACCGGGCTTGCCCGGCACAAACGCCGACCGAATCTCCCGGCCCTCCTCGGTCCGAACCGGAATGTTCTGTAAATTCGGATCGCTGGAACTCAACCGCCCCGTGGCCGTTACGACCTGGTTAAACGACGCATGAATCCGGCCTGTAACCGGATGGACCATCTCCGGCAATGCATCGACATACGTACTTTTAAGCTTGGCATATTGGCGATATTGAAGAATTTTGGCCGGCAGGGGGTCCACGGCAGCCAACTCCTCCAGCACCTCCGCATCGGTACTGGCGCCGGTTTTGGTCCGTTTCAGCGGTTGGAGTCCCCGCTCCGCAAAAAGCACCTCTTGAAGCTGCTTAGAAGAACTAATGTTGAACCGCCGCCCGGCCAATTGATAAATCTCTTCTTCCAAGGCTTCCATACGCTGGCCGTACTGCCGACTAAGCTCCTGGAGCCGATCCACATCCACCCGAATCCCCAGAAACTCTATCTCCGCCAGTACCCCGATCAGGGGGATTTCGACCTCAGCAAAAAGTCGGTCCAAACCTTCCTGGGCCAAACGACGGGCAAGAATAGGGCGCAACAGTACCGGCAGCAGGGCGTCTTCGCCGGCATACTCGGCCACCTGGGCTGCCGGAACCTGGTCCATCCGTTTTTGCTGTCGGCCGGTACCGATCAGTTCGGAAATTTTGATCGTGGTATGCCCCAAATACCGGCGGGCCAGTTCATCCAGATTATGGTTTCTGGCCCCGGGTTCCAGCAGATAACTGGCTACCATGCTGTCAAAACTCACCCCGGCCAGTTCCACCCCAGCGGATCGGAGGACCACCATATCGTATTTCAGGTTTTGTCCGATCTTTTCAATGGCGGGGTTTTCCAAGAGGGGCCGAAGCCGATCTAAGACCAATTGGGGATTTAGTTGCACATCTCCAGGAGGGGATCGGACCGGAATATACCATACCTTTTGATCCTCCGTGGCCAGGGCATATCCGACGATCTCTGCCCATCGAGGCCACAAATGGGTGGTTTCCAGGTCGATGGAAAACCAATTTACCCGGCCCAAATGGCCTATAAGTTCCTCTAGGGCCTCCGGCGTTTCGACCATCTGACACTGAACCTGGACGTTGCTTCGCCGAGAAGACCGAGGCGTCTGGCCAATAGGCAAAGCAACCACTTTGGATGCCAGACTCCGAAAACCCAATTCGGAAAGGATTTCCAAGGCCCTTTGGCGATCGAACCTGCCCGTTTGGCCTGTCTGCCAATCCACCTGAAGAGGGACATCGGTCCGCAATCGGACCAACTGGCGGCTCAACAAGGCCTGGTCCCTGAACTTTTTGAGGTTTTCTCGACGTTTTTCGCCGGGAATTTCCTCCAGGTGTTCCAAAACTCCTTCCAAGGTTCGGTGTTTAACCAGGAGTTGACTGGCCAGTTTAGGCCCAATAAGGGGTATCCCAGGCACATTATCGGTGGGGTCTCCCACCAGGGCTTGAAAATCAACCACCTGGTCGGGGGTTATGCCCCATTCCCTGAGCAAACTTTCCCGATCGAAGACCTCATTTTTTCGGATGTTCAATATCTTGACCTGTTCGGAAAGCAATTGACGGGAGTCTTTGTCCGAAGTGACCAAAAAACATTCTCCGCCCAGGTTTTCTACCTGATGGGCCACGGTGGCCATGATGTCGTCGGCCTCGTAGCCGGGGAGAATTAATCGACCTAACCCCAAGGCATCTATCAGGTTATGAATGATTGGCATCTGGGGGATGAGGTCTTCGTGCATGGGAGGTCGGTTCGCCTTGTAGGCAGGATACATCTGATGACGAAAGGTCGGTCCAATCGAATCGAATACACAAAATAGATAATCTGGGCGTTTTTCTTCCAGCAAAAACAAAATGTCCCTGGCAAACCCATACACTGCACTGACCGGAAGGCCGGTTGGACTGGTCATTTCCGGCAAGGCATGAAATACCTGATGGATCAGCGAATGGGCATCCACCAAATACACGCTTTTGCCATGTAAATCCGGAGGCAATGAAGCCTCTGGCGACTGTTTGGCCCCAGACTCTTCGGTAAACACCGTCTCCGCCCCCCCCCGGTCGGTGTCTTTGTCCGGAGAAATCTGGGGCTTTTGTTTTTCCAGTCCTGGCAAAAAGGGCTGCTTGGAACGTTTCGGCATACAAAAGTCCTCCCGAGAAACCTGCCCCCCCGCCGAGCCGGTTGCGCTGTCGCCTCCGCCTCCAACCGCTTACGATAGTAGCATGATGCCAGCTTCAAGCTATATGGGGTTGCAGGCCCACAACGCAATCGGCTCCCACCGCCATGAAACCGGGAAATTGGGAACAGAGGATTTTTTCGCGGAGTCTGGGAAAACCGCTCTCTTGAGTATCCGTGTTCCCTCATTGTAAACGTTTTGCCTCATTTCGGACACTCGACCTTGTTGAGCAGATGTTTGCCTCTGTCCGCAGCGGGGAAGGCGTCCGCCGGATGAATACGCCCTAGAAAAAGAAGCCCGAAGGGAAAATCGGGAGTATTTTAGGCCCACTGGACTCCCAGGAAGGAATCCTTGACCCACTTTCCGGTGGGATTTAGGATAAAAGGAAGTTTCTGACCGTCGAAACCGAACTTTTTCCGAGAGTTCTACGTGTTTTGTTTTCTGTTTTCCACGTAATTTCCATGGCAGACAAACCGTTTTTTGAAGCGGAAGAGACTTTTCAGGGCTCTTTGGCTGACGAATGGGATGGCCTTCAGGGCGCCCCTTCCAAAAGTTCCGCAGAAGACGAAGCAGTCGGATGCGAAGCGGAGGGGCGGAAAGGTCCAGTAGTGGGTAAAGTGGATTTAGTCCGGATTGAACGTGCCGTACGAGAGATCTTACTGGCGGTGGGCGAAGACCCGGATCGCGAAGGGCTGCGGGAGACTCCGAATCGGGTGGCCCGGATGTATGCAGAACTTTTTAGCGGGTTGCGGGAAGATCCCCGAGAGCATCTGCAAAAGTTTTTCCCCGAAAAGTACGACGAAATTGTTCTTGTCCGGAACATCGGTTTCCACAGCGTTTGTGAGCATCATTTATTGCCGTTTATGGGCAACGCTCATATCGGCTATATTCCTGACGGTCGGGTGGTGGGATTGAGCAAGTTGGCTCGTGTGGTGGAATCGGTGGCGCGTCGGCCGCAGGTGCAGGAACGGATGACGGAGCAGATCGCCGACCTGCTGATCCAGGAGCTTCGGGTCAAAGGGGTGGCGGTGGTGGTGGAGGCCATCCATACTTGTATGATCATCCGGGGAGTTCGCAAACCGGGTTCGGTCTGTGTTACTTCGGCGATGAAAGGTATCTTTCGCACCAATCCCTCGAGCCGGGCCGAGGTGATGACGCTTATCTACGGCGAGCGGCGGTAGGGAAGTTTCGCTGGGCGGCAGAGGCGGTCTTTTTCCGCCGAATCGCGCCGGCTGCTAGGAGACGATCCCGGTCTTATGTATCCTGTTCCGGTCCAAAGCCAGCGAGTCCAGGAAGACCTCCGGGGGGTGATCGCCGGGGATGTCGAGGTAGGGGACATTTTCGTACATCTTTTCGCCGGCGACGGCAGCATCTATGAAATCCGACCGCTCTGTGTGGTGCGGCCCCGCTCGACGGAGGATGTGTCGGCTTGTGTGCGGTACGCGGCGGAGATGAAACTGCCGGTCCACGCCCGAGGGGCAGGTTCCGGCACCGCCGGCGGCGCGTTGGGATCGGGCGTCGTTGTGGATTTCTCCAAATATCTCCGTCGCATCTTGCAAACCGGTCCCGATTGGGTCCGTTGTCAGCCGGGCATCGTCTATGACAAACTCAACTTCCACTTGCTTCAGAAGACCGGGCGGCATTTCGGGCCCAATCCCGGCATTGGTTCGATTACCACCTTGGGGGGAATGATCGCCCGGGATGGGGCCGGCAACCGCTGGCTCCGCTATGGGCGTCCCAGCGATCATCTCCGAGAGATGCAATTGGTCTTGGCCAACGGCCAGGTGATCCGCGTCGCTCAGGAACCAGTCCCGGCTGCACCCCACTTTTCTCTTCCCCATGACGAAGAGACGAAACAGACGTTGCTGTATCGGCTGGCCGAGTTGCTTCAACCCTATGCGGAAACGATCCGCCGCACCCAGACGCCGGACTGGCCGTTTCGACGCGGATATAATCTAGCCGGGGTGCTTTGCTCGGCGCCCACAGGCGAGCAAGTTCTGGATGTTCCCCGGCTGATTGCCGGTTCGGAAGGTACGTTGGCTTTGATAACCGAAGTCACGACGGCTACGCAGTCGATCCCTCGGGTCAGGGCCGTGGTATTGTTCTGTTTTGCAAGTCTCGAAGTCGCCGCTCGGACGGTGGAAGACCTGTTGGTCTATCGGCCTTCGGTGTGCGATCTGATGGATCGTCGGCATCTGCGGCTGGCCTGTGAACATGAAGTGCGATTGGACGTGCTTTTACCGCGGGACGTAGAGGCCGCTTTGCTTTTGGAGTTTGACGACGAAGACCCCCAAGCCTTGGAGGCTCGGATACAGCGGCTGATGGGCGTACTTGGGGCCAAGAATCCGTCGATTTTGTGGTCCCACGTCGCCTATGATCCGGATGTGCGGGAACTGCTGCTGAGTTTGGCGCGGATGGCCAGGCCCGGATTGTATCGCATTCGGAGTCTGGAACGGCCTGCCCCGGCGCTGGAGGATGTGGGCGTGCCGCCTTCCGTATTGGCGCCGTTTTTAGTCCGAGTCCAAAATATACTCAAACAACATCAGGTTACGGCGGCGATGTACTGTCATGCCGGCCAAGGCTTGGTTCATTTAGAGCCGTTTCTCGACCTCCGGACACCGGAACACCGAGTTACTTTCCGCCGCTTGGCCGACGAAATCTATGAACAAGTGAATCTCTTCGGCGGCGCCCTGGGACTGGAGCGGGGATGGGGATGGAGTCGGGCGCCCTATCTGGCCCAACAGGAAAAAAACCTATATCCCCTGATGCAACAGATCAAGGCCCTGTGGGACCCGGAAGGGATATTAAATCCCGGCAAATTGTTGAGCGAAGACCGGGACCAATTCGTTCGGAACATCCGGACGCCGGTTCGGCTGGGAAATGCGTCAAGCAATCCGGGCGAAGTATCCGCCCCATGGGATGCGGCCTCGGATACGGCGGCAGATTCCAACAACCCTGTTCTGCGGGATTTGACCGAATTGCAATTGGACTGGCAACCCCAGCAGGTCGCGGAGATCGCAGAACAATGTTTTGGTTGCGGCCGGTGTCGTACTCAGTCGTTGCCGGAGCGGATGTGTCCATTTTTCCGGATCACTCCTGCCGAGGAAGCCGCTCCGCGGGCCAAGGCCAATCTGCTCCGAGGGATACTTTCGGGTCGATTGGAACTGGGCAGCTTGACCCAGGACGAACTCAAACAGGTGATGGACCTGTGCTTTCACTGCCATAGTTGTCGGTTGGAGTGTCCTGCGGGGGTGGATATTCCTCGCTTGGTCTCTGAGGCCAAAGGGGCCTATACGGCCGCCAAGGGACTTTCCTTTTCCGACTGGGTGATGGTCCATCTGGATTGGTGGGCGGCTTGGGGCAGCCTGTTGGCGCCGGTAGTCAATCCGTTGCTGGGCGTCCGCTGGGTGCGTTGGCTGATGGAAAAAACATTAGGAATTGCGCAAGGGCGGAAGTTGCCCCGGGTGGACGCCCGTCCGTTTCTTCTTCGAGCGCAGCGGCGTCGATGGACTCGGCCTACCAGCGGCGACGGCCCCAAAGCGGCCCTGTTTGTGGACTTGTACGCCAATTATTTCGATCCCTCTTTGGCCGAAGCCTTCGTAGAAATCCTTCATCGGCATGGCATCCAGGTGTATGTCCCGCCGGAGCAAAAGTGGGCCGGTGTTCCCGCTTTAACTGTCGGCGATAGAGATCGGTTTCGCCGGATCGCCGAACATAATACGGCCCTGTTGGCCGACGCCGTCCGACAAGGCTATCATATCATCGCCCTGGAGCCGGCCGCCGCTCTCAGTTTGATCCACGAATACCGTTGGCTCTTAGACGACGAAGACGCCCGGCTCGTGGCCGAAAATACCAGCGAAGCCGCTACCTATTTGTGGCGGCTGCACACCAGCGGCCAATTGGACCTCCGTTTTCGCCCGATCCGGGCGACCCTGGGGTACCATCTGCCCTGCCGACTTCGGGCGTTGGAAGTCGGCGCGCCGGGGGAGAACCTGCTGCGGCTTATTCCTGGATTGGTGATCCGACGGATCGAAGAAGGTTGTTCCGGCATGGCAGGGACCTTTGGACTGAAACGAGAACACTATCGGACCAGTTTACGCATCGGCTGGGGACTCATCAGTCGCCTGCGCGATCCGGAAATCCAAGCCGGCGCCACCGAATGCAGCACCTGTAAAATCCAAATGGAACAGGGAACCACCAAACCTACCTTGCACCCGATTAAACTGCTGGCCTATGCCTACGGCATACTGCCCGAAGTGGAAACCCTCCTGCGCAGCCCGGGCAAAGAACTGCAAGTAACGTAAGTCCGGTCCCACACGCCTCAACGGAACCGACTTGGATCGGCGCATGGCCGGCAGAGCTGCGCACCATGACGGGAGAGCAACCTCGCATTTACGCTGTTGACCGGAAAAAGGCTTCCTTCAGAGATGGACTTGCCAAAGGTGCTGACACAAACCCGAGCACTTTGGTTGTTGGGCGCCGGAGCGTTGGGCCTGCGGTTGGCCACGGTTTGGCTCTTATGGTCGCCCATGGATCGACCGCTGGCCTACGAACATGGCCGAATTGCTGAAAACATCCTAGCCGGCAAGGGGTTTTCTATTGAATTCCTAGGCGTCGAAGGCCCCACCTCCCAGCAAGCGCCGTTTTATCCGTACCTGTTGGCCGTCAGTTACTTGCTTTTTGGGGTCGGAAGTCCCCGGGCAATTTTGGCGGTCCAATTGCTCCAATGTCTGGTCGGTACAGGATTGGTCTTGGCCGTGGCGGCCTTGGCCTGGACCCTCCTGCCGGAACGACAGGCGGTCGGCTGGTGGGCCGGCGGCCTCGCCGCTCTGTTCCCTATTCATCTCTACGCAGTAACTCATCTCCAGGTGGCCATTTGGGCGGCGGCTGGTTTAACCACTTTGCTCTGGCTGCTTTTGCACCCTCAATGGGCCGGAACCACGACCGGCGCCCTGCTGGCCGGGTTGTTGGCCGGTGGATTGCTCCTGGTGGACCCTATCCTCGTGTTGGCCTGGCCTGTATGTCTGCTCGTCTTTTGGCAGGCGGAACGCCGCCGGCGTCCTCCGGCTCGATGGTATCCGACGGGTTGGCGGACCGGTCTGATGGTCTTGGTGGGCCTAGCGATGATTACCCCCTGGACGCTGCGCAATTGGCGGGTCCACGGAGAATTAGTGTTCATCAAAGACACGTTCGGCTATGCCTTTTGGCAGGGAAACAATCCGTGGAGTTTCGGCACGGATAAGATACCGACGGCCTGGGCGCAAGAGGCCCTTGGGCAACACGACGGCAGCTTGGCCGGTCAAAACCGCGCCCTTTGGGAGGCCCGACACCGCACCCTCTATATCGACGACCTGCTGCTGAAACCCACCGGCTACCGAGAGTTCCAGGGGCTTTCGGAGCCCCAGCGGAGTCGGCTTCTGGGACGCCGGGCTTGGGAGTTTGTCCGCACGCAACCGAAGCAGTATCTGCGGTTGGTGGTTCGTCGGCTTGGCTACTTTCTGCTATGGGACCAGACCAATCCGAAGGCGGCGCATCCGGTGTATCGGGCGACAAGCCTTCTGTGGTTGACCGGCGCGACGGCGGGTTGGTTGGCAACCTGGCCCTATCGACGGCGATTTTGGCCCACCTGGCTTCTGGTCTTTTTGTTGACGGCCTTTCATAGTCTGGTGATCACCTCCGCCCGATTTCGTATCCCGGTGGAGCCGATCGGTATTGTCTGGGCAGCGCTAGCCTTAGAGAACGCAAGGGCTTGGTTCGCTCGCGGCCAGCGGGCGCACACCTCGAAAACGAGCAGCGGGGAACGCCTATCTGGCGATCTGGGACCAAGCCTCGCTAACAGCCAGGACTCTTCCGTAGAATCCAGCGATCAGCAGGCCTAGAGTTGCTCCACGAGAACGTCCGAAGACAAGCCGTTGCCGATGGGCAACAGAGGGTCCCTCCGCCCCGGCGGCTTTAACCAGTTTTCTTGCCGTAACTCTTTTTCCAGAAAAGAGTTGCGAAAATCCTTCTCTAGACCATTTCTGCCTGGCACTGGGTTTGCTCTGGTAGAAAAGCGGCGTTCCTCCTCCTCGGGTTGCCCAGGGCCCTCAGCGGAAGGGCCCTGGCAACCCCATGATCTCCCCTCTGGGCAAACCTGTTTTGGTATTTCGGTTGGCGTGAGATAGAAAAGGCATTCAGCGGATGCACGCTCGGCAACTAGTAGAATTGGCCGGTTGGGTGGCGGCCCATGCTCAACATCTTCTCGAAAGTCCCGCTCCTATGCCGGAAACGGCCTTGCACCAGTATTGGACGGCCTCCAAGTGTCGATTAGAACGGTGGAAGTGGACACTCTACGAGTTCCGTCGCCGTCAAGCCGAACAATCCGCCGCTCCGCAAAAGGCTTCCTCGAAAGCCGATGGTTTCGAACAACTCGGTCCCTCGGCCTCCATTCCCCCAACATCCCACAAACCCGGAGCCACTTCCCTCTTTCTTGCCGCCCTGGAGGAAATCCTCCTCAGCGAAGTGTTCAGCCGAGTTTGGACCGCCCTGCTAGAGGCCCATGATCAACGCCGATCCTGCTCGGAAGCCGGCCCCATCGCCCGAAGCGTCCTGTTGGACCATTTCGAAGTCCGGCGTCGGCTCCTAAACCTTCTGCTCCAAGTTGATACAGAACGTTCGACCGAGCAGCGCCATCTCAATCAACTGCGAACGCTCGCCGAACGTTGGACAGACCTGTTACTGGGGGCCTTGGCCGATCTGGTACAACCGACAGAATTCGCCTTCGACCCCGCCCGAGTCCGCGACTTTGCAGGCGATTTTTCCCTCCAATCGCCCCCCCACGTCCGGCAACAGGCTTGGAAATTGACCCTTGCTTCCCTACGAAGCGCCTTTGCCGTCGGCCTGCAACCCGTTAGCGCCAACCCAGACCTGAACCAAACCATCGCTCAGGCTGTCGTAGAGTGTCTGCCCAGAGATATTCCTCTACTTAGCCTGCCGAACGAGTCGCTTTGGTGCCTCGAACTGGATCGGCGGACCGGCGACCTCGAAAATCTGCTCAGCGCCCTCTTGGCCGATCAACTACCTTCTTAAGCGATTCCTCTCGTCCGTTCGCCGGGCATGGCATTCCAGGGCGAAATTTTACTCTTTGGACTTTTTCGCCGGTTCGGGCGAAGCCGTCGTCGGTCCAATCGGCTGGATCGAATCCAACAAACGCTTCACCACAGGCAGCGTCTGCCCTTCGTCGGCCTGAAGATATTCTACAATACATGAACACGTAAACGTTTTGCCCACCAAGAGATAGATCAACGAACGATGTTCGATTCCCTTGGCGTCCTGGTAACGAATCTGCACGCCTCGGGCTTCGGCGGCGGGAAGGGACGTATCTTCCAACCGAGAAACCTCCATTTGGTTGTCCGGGATATGACGCTGCCGATACGTCTGAACCGTCGCTTCCGTAAGCATCCGTAAAGCGGTCTCTCGATCCTCCGGCCTCAACGGTTCTCCCAACTCGGTAATCAATAGATGACACCCCTGCGGATGCGCAAGCCGAACACTGCGACGCTCCGCCCGCCGATTATCCTCCACTTTGGCCCGTAAATCATGGCATAGCCGGATATGATTGAGTCGAAGATATTGTACGGGGGAAACACGGACGGCCACTTCATAACTCGTCCCCGGATGGAGTTTGCTCTGAAGTTTGATAAGCCGACCTGCCTCCACAAGGAAACTCTCGCCGTTGATCATAAGCTCATAGGTAGTGGGCGGCGAAACGTCCGGCGTACCCTCCCCGCCTTCCGCTCCAGAAAAGGCGAAAAGAACAAGAGAAACTATAGAAATATTCATGAAACCGTTCCCCTTCAAAAAACAGAAGTACCAGAACTCTCGCCGTCCCTTTGCTAACAAACACCCCTAGTTCGGCGTCGGAGGCGGCCTGCTGGAAAACGCCTGCTTTAATTTTATCGTGTTCTCTGGGTACGCACCAAGGGGCATCCGCCTTAATCGCTCCGGGGATAGCCAAGAACAACCCTCTGATGGTGGGCCTCAGCGATGTATTCCCCCCTCTTTGGAATGGACAATCGGGGGTATCCCCTCGGAAAAGGGTGTTCTTTCTGGCAAGATGCCTTCCCCTCGGCTTCGTCCAAGGGGCTAGGCCTTTTCGTCCATGCCGAGCTAAACCACCGGCAGTAAGGTGCCCTTTTCCCCCTAACTTTTACCTTGATCCATTGCGGAAGGAAGACTAAAATCCATCCAACGATCTGTGGTTTTCCTTTCGTAGGGGGTATGGGCGTTCCTCAGAGGACCTAGAGCGAAAAAGATTTAGGGGTGTCCATGTGATGGAGAGAAGGCACTGGATGTGCTACTTTTGGCCTGGTTTACCCCAACTCCTTCAGGGAAGTTGGTGGGGGTTGGGGTGTGCCCTGTTGGGGGCGGGGCTTTTTAATTTGGCTTTGCTGAGTACTTTTGTATGGAGAGAGTGGCTTCCGGAGTGGGGGAGGTCTTCTTTGTGGGGGTCTATTGTTCTCCTATGGGGCGGGTCAGCTCTGGCAAGCTACCCTTTACGGAGGAAATCGTACCCCCCGGAAAATCCCTCTCATCCCTCCAACGCCCTTTTTTTGGAAGCCATAGAGCTTTATTTGCAGGGCCAATGGTTTGAGGCGGAAAGGAAGCTCATTTCTCTTTTGCGGGAAAATCCGCGGGATGTGGAAGCTCGGCTCATGATAGCCACCCTTTTTCGCCACACCCGACGGTGGGAGGAGGCCAGCCGGCAGTTAGACCAATTGGAACGGTTGGAGGCCAGCCGGGCTTGGACATTGGAAATCCACCGGGAACGGGAACGGATTCGCCAGGCAAAGGCCCAGGCCCAAACTCCCGACGAGACCGCTATTTCTAACCCGCCTGACCCTGTTTTTTCCGGAGGGAAAGAAGCGGTTTCCAGCAAGGTGGCTTAAAGGAAGTCTTTTCTTACAAGGAACTTCCGACAAAATAGGGCCGAGCAAATAGCCCCTCAACAATTTTCGGAAGAAACCAGGGGTCCTTCCGACTGCCAGACATTTCCCGGTACGGTAGAATAGGAATAGGAGAAAAGGAAATTTCAGTTCGCGTGCCTTGCCGCACTATTACGCCGTCTGGTAAAGAGCGGGCGAACCAATTTCCTCCTGTAGGACGTAAGAAGGTTCTCGGAGAAGACGTATCGAGGTTGGGGTTGTCCCCGAAAAAAGACAAGAGACATTTCCGGAACGGTTTTTCGAAGAGGCAACCCGAAAAAGCCCTTCTGAAGCCGACACCTAGTTCCAGAGAGACATACGATTATGTACGAACGATTTACCGATCGCGCCCGAAAGGTCATGCAATTGGCCAATCAAGAGGCGCAACGTTTCAATCATGAATACATCGGCACCGAGCACATCCTGCTGGGGTTGATCAAAGAAGGCAGTGGGGTGGCCGCCAACGTGCTGCGCAATTTGGACATCGACCTGCGAAAAATCCGTTTGGAGGTCGAAAAGCTGGTCCAAAGCGGGCCCGATATGGTTACGATGGGAAAACTTCCTCACACGCCGCGGGCCAAAAAGGTCTTGGAGTATGCCGTGGAGGAAGCCCGGAACCTGAACCACAATTATGTGGGCACCGAACATTTGCTTCTGGGCCTGTTGCGAGAACAAGAGGGCGTGGCCGCCCAGGTGTTGATGAACCTGGGGGTTCGACTGGAGGATGTGCGGGAGGAGGTGCTGAATCTATTGGGCCACGGCTCCATCGAGGGCGCAGAAAGTCCCGAACGGGCTGGTCCGTTTACTCCGGGAAGCGCCGAACAACCCGCCCGAAAATCGAAAACCCCGGCTTTGGACAGTTTCGGACGAGACCTCACGGAGCTGGCTCGGCAGGGGAAACTCGATCCGGTGATCGGCCGGGAACGAGAAATTGAGCGGACCATGCAAATCCTCTGCCGACGCACCAAAAACAATCCGGTCCTTTTGGGCGAGGCCGGGGTGGGGAAAACCGCCATTGTGGAAGGATTCGCCCAACGGATCGTCCAAGGCAATGTGCCGGAAATCCTGATGGATCGGCGGATCGTCGTGTTGGACTTGGCGCTGATGGTAGCGGGCACGAAGTACCGCGGCCAATTCGAAGAGCGGATCAAGGCCGTGATGAACGAAGTGCGCCGGGCCAAGAATACCATTCTGTTCATCGACGAGTTGCACACCCTGGTTGGGGCGGGCGGGGCGGAAGGCGCCATCGACGCCTCGAACGTATTGAAGCCTGCCTTGGCCAGAGGGGAAATTCAGTGCATCGGCGCCACCACGCTCGATGAATATCGGAAATACGTGGAAAAAGACAGCGCCCTGGCGCGCCGATTCCAGGAAATCCTTGTCGAACCGAACTCCAAAGAAGAAACCATCGCTATTTTGAAAGGCCTTCGGGATCGGTACGAAAAACATCACCACGTGCAGATTACCGACGGTGCGATTCAGACCGCCGTGGAGCTTTCGAGCCGATATATCAGCGGTCGATGCCTGCCCGATAAGGCCATCGACGTGATCGACGAAGCCGGCGCCCGGGTGCATCTGCGAAGCATGACGCGTCCGCCCGATCTGAAGGAGATCGACGAAGAGGTAGAACGACTGAATAAGGAGAAAGAAGAGGCGGTGGCCAATCAGGACTTTGAAAAAGCCGCCGCCCTGCGCGATCAGGCCGACAAACTCCGACAGAAAAAACAAACCATCATGCGTCAATGGAGGGAACGTTCCCGGGAGGCCGACGGCGTGGTGGATGAGGAAGTGGTGGCCGAGGTCGTCTCGAAAATGACGGGGATTCCGTTGACCCGGCTGACAACCGAAGATTCCGCCCGCCTGATGCACATCGAAGAAGACCTCCACAAGCGGGTCGTAAGCCAGGATGAGGCCATTAAGGCCGTCGCCCGGGTAGTCCGCCGGAGCCGCAGCGGTCTGAAAGACCCCAAACGGCCCGTCGGTTGCTTCGTCTTTGCCGGGCCGACCGGCGTGGGGAAAACGCTGTTGGCCAAGGCCCTGGCCGAGTTCCTCTTCGGCGACGAAGAGGCCTTGGTCCAAATCGACATGAGCGAATACATGGAAAAACACAATGTAAGCCGACTCATCGGCGCGCCGCCCGGCTATGTGGGCTATGAAGAAGGGGGGCAACTAACCGAAAAAATCCGCCGCCGTCCTTATTCGGTGGTCTTGTTGGACGAAATCGAAAAGGCGCACCCCGACGTATTCAACATGCTCCTGCAAGTGATGGAGGAAGGTCGGCTGACGGATAGCTTCGGCCGAAATATCGACTTCCGAAACACCATCATCATCATGACCACCAACGCCGGCGCCGAAGCCATCAAAAACGAATCGGCCTTCGGCTTCCAAAAACCCACGGATGACGCCACCTATGAAAGCATGAAACAACGGGTGCTGGAACAAATCGAAAAAGTATTCCGGCCTGAGTTCCTCAACCGAATCGACGATGTGATCGTCTTCCGGCACCTCACCCAGAACGATTTGGGCCAGGTCGTGGAAATGGAACTCCGGAAGGTGCGCGAACGTCTGAAGGAAAAGGGCCTGGAGATGGTGTTGACCGAGGAAGCCAAGACGTTCCTCATCAAACGCGGGTCCAACTTGGAGTTTGGCGCCAGGCCGCTCCGTCGAGCTATCGAGAGCTACGTGGAAGACCCCCTGGCCGAGGAACTGCTCAAAGGCGAGTTCGAAGGCAAAGATACCGTCACCATCAAAGTCAAAAAGGTGGGCGGCAAAAAGCAGTTGGTCTTTGTCGGTTCCATCGGCCCCTTGCCGCCAGAAGAACCTCCCGTAGGAGCTACCGCCGGTACCGGCGATGGCCTCTCCGAAGATTCCGAGGGCGAGGCCGAGTAATCGGGCCCCTTTTCCCCACTCCGATAAAAAGGTTGTGCATAGAGGGCCCTATTACTTTTCTATTCCCAGTCCTGAGCTGAGGATGTTTCCCCCAAGCCCCTTGCAGTACCCCTCTGCAAGGGGCTTTTTTGAAGGGAATACAGGTGAACATCCTTTTGGTTTTCTCCCCATTCGGCGGCTCAAAATAGCGGTTTGGTTGATTTCCTAGGTTTCTTATCTTATTAGAATCTAACGGGGGGGGATTTTTCTACTCAAAAGTGGTATATTTGCGCTGATTTTTCGGAAGACGGCTTTCGTTCAAATTGCACCGCCTGCACCGAACAGGGGTTGGTCTATAATTCACTAGATTGACGCATCTTTCCTACATCCCCATTTTTAATGGAGGGGGAGGCTTTTGGTCTTGGACGGGGTTTCCTTACCTCCCAATTTTTCCGAGTTTTCCGGTGTCCCTCCAGGAGACCGACCGGCATCCTCGGAATCCAATCCTATGGCTTCTGACCCGAAGCCCGTTCCCCCTTCTTCCTCTTGTACTCCCTCCAGCCCCCCTCCTAGTGGTTCGCATTCTGGGAAAACCCCCGGCTCCCGTCCAACTTCTTCTCCTCAACGCCATACCCGCCAAAAGGAGATTCGTGCAACCGCCTCGGTCCACCAAAATCATTCCACGGTAGAAGATGCCGAAGCTGTTCTTCCCCTGGAGATTTCTCCTCCGCCCACCCCCCAGGAACAATGGCTCCGCCAAATGGCTTCCCAAACAGAGTCGATCGGTGGAGAGCAAGTCCGCCCTTGGTGGGCGCCGATGGGTCGGAAGGAAACTGCCGGCTTTCTCACCAGCTTCGTGGTCCATCTGCTGGGGATCATCCTGTTGGCCTGGATATGGACGCTTCCGGGGGTGCGGGGCCAACCGACCGGTCAATGGCTAGGGAGTTTGGATGCAGGGGGGGAGTCCGAAGAGCTTCTGTGGGCTAGCGCCCTATGGAGTCCTACCTCCCGAACGATCTTGCCGGAAGTGGAATCGCCGCCTGTGGAAATCTCTGAGCAGATCCACATTGACCCGCCCTGGCCGAAACGTCTTCCTTCCCCAGATGCCCCCTCGTCCAGCCAACAGGCGTCCTCCTCTATCTCTCCTGTCCCTTTATCCAAGCAGCTCGTCGAGCCGGCGATTCGTTTCGTCCCCGGCGGCGGTCTTGAGGCCAGAAACCCTCAGACCCGCACCCAATGGGCCATGCAACGGGGGGCTACTCAGGCCAGCGAAGATGCGGTCGAACGGGGGCTGCGTTGGCTGGCCGCCCATCAAATGCCCAATGGCGGATGGGATTTTGACCACCGGAAGGGAAATTGTCCCGGTTTGTGTCGAAACCCCGGGGACCATGGCTGCACCACGGCCGCTACCAGTCTGGCCCTGCTGGCGTTCTTAGGGGCCGGTTATACCCACCAAGACGGCCCCTATCGCAATGTGGTACATCGGGGTTTTTACTATCTGCTGAGTCGAGGGGTGAAAGCCCCACGGGGGCTGGACTTTACGGAAGGCACCATGTACGGCCACGGCCTGGCAACCATCGCCATTTGTGAAGCCTACGCCATGACCGGCGATCCGCTGCTCAAACAGTACGCCCAAGAGGCGATCGACTTTATCGTCTATGCCCAGGACAAGAAAGGCGGCGGTTGGCGCTATCAACCGGGACAACCCGGGGATACCACGGTAACCGGTTGGCAACTGATGGCTTTGCGGAGCGGGCAGATGGCCGGCCTGAACGTACCTTCTCCTTCGCTGCTTCTGGCCTGGAGGTTTCTGGATAGCGTCCAAGGGGAACAAGGGGCCGTCTATGGATATATGGACGCAGCCCCCCGCCGAAGCACGACGGCCATTGGCCTTTTGTGTCGGATGTATTTGGGCTGGCGTCCAGAACACCCTGCACTCCGCCGGGGGATTAGCCATGTCGATCAGTGGGGGCCTTCGTCGGAGGATATCTATTACAACTATTATGCCGCCCAACTAATGCACCATTGGGGCGGGCCGGAATGGAAACGTTGGAACCCTGCCATGCGGGACTACCTGGTCCGCACTCAGGCCGCCCAAGGCCACGAAGCCGGTAGTTGGTATTTCGACGGCCAACATACCCGGCCGGGCGGACGGCTCTTTTCAACCGCAGCGGCCATCATGACGCTGGAAGTCTATTACCGGTATCTGCCTCTTTATGAGGCCAAGGCCGTGCAAGCCCGTCCGTAGGAATCGTCTTCGGGGCTTGGTGCTCTCTCTTTCCCGTTCCTGGCCATCTCTGGGAGATGTTCTACTGCCTTGTGGGGATGGCTAGAGAGGGCAAAAGGTTTGCTTATATTTCCTATTTTCTCGATTTTTCCGTCCCTGACCTATTGACAAAACAATGGGGATGGATATTTTCTGTGGGGATAGGTTGTTTGGGGATATTGAAAAAAATGGGAAGTATGCGTTAGATACGTCAAGTGTTAAGGGTGTTTGTGTTGCCCCATTTGTAGCCAGGTGTTTAAAAATCGCAACACTTTTTCCCCAAAGGAGGGGGAATTCTTTTTAAGAATTAACCATAACTCTTTATTTAATAACATCTTACATCTTTACCCGCCCTAAAATGGAGTCTTGGCACTCGAAGTGCTCCTAGTCAAATCCGGTTGACAGCACTGCTGGTGGTATCTGGGACTTGGACCATTTGAGGATTACCCCTTGTCAAACCGTCATTGTCCCGCTCCCCGAAAGAGGCATCGAATGGTGGTAAAAACTTCTGGCAATGGGAAGCAGGAAGTCGTTTTGAAGAAGCCGAATCAAAAAAAGGCGTCCTCTACCCCCCCCATGAAGAGGAAACCCTTGTGGGCAGAAGAACTCGATTGGGAATCCCTGGAAGCGGGGGAAGAATTCCCGGCAGAAGAACACTTAGGCTCAGAAGACGCCGAGGCTCTGGATTCCGAACCGCACATTGACGATCCGATTCGGATCTATCTGATGCAGATGGGAGAAATCCCGCTGCTTTCGCGAAAAGAAGAACTTGCCGCCGCCCGACAGATCGAACGCGCTCGGGAGCGGTTTCGCATAACGATGTTGGCCACCGATTACATGCTCCACGGAGCGGTGGAACTTCTGGAAAAAGTCCAGCAGGGGGCGCTTCGTTTGGATCGAACCATCGAGGTCTCGGTGACCAATGTGCGGGTGAAACGGCGTTTGGCCAAGCTGTTGGAACCGAATCTCCGGACGCTGCGGGAGCTTTTACGACGAAATGCGGAGGATTTTCGGATCGCCATGCAGAAAAGTCTTTCGGCGGGGCAACGCTCCCGGGCCTGGCGACGGCTGGCCTATCGACGGAGGAAGGCCGTCCGACTGATCGAAGAATTGGGGCTTCGGACTCAACGGTTACAACCCTTGCTGGACCGGTTTCGAGAGATCGCGGCCAGGATGGAAACGCTTTCCCAGCGATTGGCGGAGATGAAACAACTCCAGGCGCCGCCGGAGCGTATCCGAGAAGTGCGTGAAGAACTCCGGTATCTGATGCGAATCACGCTGGAAAGTCCTTCCTCGTTGCGACGACGGATGCGGAAGGTCGCCCAATTGCAGGAGGAATACGACGCGGCGAAGCGTCGGCTCTCGGCGGGCAATCTGCGGTTGGTTGTCTCGATTGCCAAGCGATACCGAAATCGCGGCTTGAGTTTTCTGGATTTGATTCAAGAGGGTAATACGGGCCTGATGCGGGCGGTCGATAAATTCCAGTATCGTCGAGGATTCAAGTTCTCCACGTACGCCACGTGGTGGATTCGTCAGGCTATCACCCGCGCCATTGCCGAACAAAGCCGAACCATCCGGGTGCCCGTCCACATGATCGAAACTCTGGGGAAAGTGCGGGCGGCTTCCCGGCGGTTTTTCCAGCGCCGGGGTAAAGAACCTACCCTGGAGGAGATGGCCTTGGAGGCAGGACTCACGCTGGAAGAGATCGAAAATATCCTCCAGATGAACCGGGAACCCCTATCGTTAGATCAGCCCCTGACCGACCACGAAGAAAGCTATTTCGGCGAATTTTTGGAAGACTACCGAGAAGCAGACCCTCTGCAAGAAATGCAACAGGAAATGCTAAAACGTCGGATCAACGAAGCCTTGGCCGGTTTGAGTTACCGAGAACGAGAAATTCTTCGGCTTCGGTATGGGTTGAGCGACGGATATGCTTATACCTTGGAAGAAGTCGGAAAGATTTTCTCGGTAACCAGGGAGCGTGTTCGCCAGATTGAGTCAAAAGCGGTCCGCAAACTGCAGCATCCCGTCCGAGCCAAGCTGCTAGCAGGTTTTGTCGATCTCACTGGAGCGGTCCAAAACCATTCGGACCAGAACCCTGCTTCTATCCCCTCCACGGACAAAACGAAGACCTGAATTCTGGGTTAGGCTGTGGGGCGTCCGCTTCTTGGCGGTAGGAATTCTCATCTACTGCCGCCCGCCGGTTCTGGATGATTTCAGAATCCTGAACGACGTCTTTTGATGCTCCCTGAGAACGAGCCTTCTGGGGATGTTGCCAAAAAGCAACACGTGGGGCTATCTCTGCGCCGGACAGAAGCTCTCTGTAGGGAAGAAGGCCCCTTGCGCTTGTAGGATTGGACATGGAAACCGGCCAAAAAGCCGAGGATGTTTGCTCCGGGGGAGGCCATAACCTAGAGTTGTAAAGGGAGGCAGGTAGGAATGGAGGCGGCGCCTCTTGGGTCAGTTTGTAGGGGAGAGGACGGAGAATTTGCGGTTGAGCGAGGGTGATATATGGCACACCCTTCCGGGCCAACTTTTCCTTGGGTTTCTTCTTCGGAATCTACTGCGTCGGGTTCTAAAAATGCGATTCCGCCGGCGGATTCGGCCGTAGAATTGGCGTCGGAAGTAGGTTCTTTGCTGGAAGAGTTGGAAGGGGCGGCGGTAGGAACGAGACCTCCGGCGGTTGGGGCCGATACGTTGGTCCAAGCCCGTTTAGGAGTGGGGGCGGGCTTGTTTGCCGCTCTGCGGTGTAAATCTCCCCCTGTGGCGGCCCATTCGCTTCGAACAGCGATGACCTGTTCTGCTTGGGCGGAGCACTTAGGGCTTTCGGCCAGCCAACAGGAAGCTCTGGAAATCGCCGCCCTTCTGCACGACGTTGGGCTGATCGGGGCGCCGGACGAGGTCCTCCTGAAACCGGGGCCTTTGACGCCTCAAGAACGGGTGGTCATTGACGCTGCTCGGAAGCAGACGGTCCAGATACTCCGGGCGGGTTGTTTTCTGCCCGAGGTCCTGGAAATCGCCGAATACGCAGGCGCCTGGTATGACGGTTCTCGATCGGGATATGATCGGAGCGGCCAGGACCTTCCTCTGGGCGCTCGGATGCTGACGATTGTGGAAGCCTTCGACGCGATGACGACCGAACAAGTGTATCGGTCGGCCATGTCGCGGGAACGGGCTATGGCGGAACTGTTCCGATGCGCCGGCACCCAATTCGACCCATATCTGGTGGAGCAATTCGCCCTTTTTGCAGAAACCGGATTAAGCACGATCCGCCAAGCGGTCGCCGGACGGTGGTTAGACTCGCTCGATTCCACCTCGGCCAACCGCATCTGGGGATTTGCGGGAGGTCTGGCATGGGGACAGCAGCCTGACCTGCTGGATTTATTTATAGGTCGTCTGTTAGAAAACATGTACGATGGAGTGATCTTCATCGACGGAGCGATGCGGATCTTGCTGTGGAACCACGGCGCGGAACGGCTCACGGGGATCGGTTGGGAAAGCATTTCCGGTCGGCTTTGGTCTCCGGAGTTGCTCCAAATCCGAGACGAGAGAGGCGTCCCGATCGAGTCGGAAGAGTGTCCGGTGGCCTGTACGATTCGCTCAGGGGTGCAGTCCCTGCGGCGTCTGACCGTAACGGGCCGAAGCGGTCGGAAGGTCCCGGTCGATGTACACATTATTCCTGTCAACAGCGAGCGCGCCGCCGAAGGCGCCATTCTCTTGTTGCACGACGCCTCTTCCGAAATCACCCTGGAGCAACGCTGCCAGAACCTCTCCCAGCAAGCCAGTCTGGACCCGTTGACCCAGGTCGGCAATCGAGCGGAGTTCGACCGAGTTTATGAAACATTCATCCACACGCATTTAGAACGTCAACTTCCTTGCAGTCTGATCATAGGCGACCTCGACCGATTCAAACTGGTCAACGACACCTACGGGCATCAAGCGGGCGACGAAGTCATCAAGGCCTTGGCCGGGCTGTTGAAAAACGCCGCCCGCCCCGGAGATTTGGTCGCCCGATACGGAGGGGAAGAATTCGTCGTCCTTTGCGCCAATTGCGATAACGCCGCCGCCGCTCGCCGGGCGGAAGAGATACGCCAAACCTTCAGCCAACTGCGACTCCCTTGCTTGGGCGGCAGTCCCATCACCGTCAGTTTTGGCGTAACGGAAGTCCAACCCGGCGACACCCCCGAAACCATGCTTCGGCGGGCGGATCGCGCCTTGCTTCTGGCCAAATCCCGCGGACGAAATCGAGTGGTCCAATTGGGCGCCGGAACCGAATCCACCGAGGGCGGTCTTTTGTTGAACCTCTTCCAACAAAAACCTCCCGAAGCGGACATCCTCATGCAACAACGGCTGGTTACTCCCGTGCCGTTGAACCTTGCGATGGAAAAACTCCGCGGGTTTGTGGCGGATCATTGCGGCCGGATTGTCTCCGCTCAAAACAATTTACTACGTTTGGAGATCGACATCGCTCCGAGTCGGAACCGACGGGCCGCCGATCGCCCGCTCAGCTTTCTGTTGGATGTCCGCATGAAAGAGACCCATGCGACGATAGACCAACAAAGCGGCTTGTCCCGTTCTCAAACCAACATCCACGTCGCCATCGCTCCCAAACGCACCCGTGATCGCCGACGCACCGATCTGGTGGCTCGGGCCAAGGAGGTCTTACTCAGTCTCCGGGCCTATCTCATGGCCGAAAACGATCCTAATCCTGACTCTCCTTGGGAAGAACCACCCAAGGGAAAACGACGAGGATTTTTCTCTTGGCTGTGGAGGAAATAGGCCAAAGAACGGCGAGCCTCTGCGGCCGGAGATTTCTAGGCGTCCATCACGCCAATCGCAGTGGCGCCGCCAAAGACTCCGGACGCCTTGCTGTTAGATAACGCCGTGCAGGGGGCCGAACGGGGCGGCCAAAGCGTCCACCCGTTTCCGCACTTCGGGGTCTTCTTCCAATGGCGGCGCATGATGCGGTTTGAGCCGGGCGTCGATCACCAACGCCCCCCGACATCCCCAGTGCTTATGGGCGGTGAAGGACTCAATCCCATAAACATCCGTTGCGGGGTTGCTTCGGGTAAACGTTACCCAGAGAAAATTCTCCAATTTTGCCGATGCAAAGGCGCTGTCGTCCACAATGACGATCAAAGGGAAATTATTGATGGCGTCCGTCCGCGTGTAGGACTCGCAGAACCGTTGGACGGCAGTGTCCGGCTGTTGCGGCGACCCCTGATACGGCGGGCCTTGGACTACTAAAATGCCGGGCAGACAAAGACGGGGATTTCGGAAGCCAAGGGCTTCGGGCGTATGGATTCGGCTGTCCAGAGCCACCGGCAAGGCCCGACGGGTTGGCCCCGCCGTCGCAATCACCAACTTGGAACCCTCATGCCAACTGGGACCGGTATAATCCAGCGTGTCGGGCGTCATGGCGGTATAAAAATGCAAATCCCGTCGATAATCCACCCGCTCCAATAGATGGCGGAAGAACTCCGGGATGTCCCGAACGTCCAACTCAGGATTATCTTCCTTGGCGACGATGAATAGATACTTTGCCAGGGCCATCTGGCCGTAGCCCAAAAGAGCGTTGGCCAAGGTCAATAATTCTCTGGGCCGTCGGGGCTGTTCGTAGGGAATGTACCGTTCGCTGCCGATGGCCAATAGGAGTGGATGTACCCCGGCGGCGTCCACCGCATGGACCGCATGGACGCCAGGAACCGCCTTCGGAACCACCGGCCCGACCAGTTCATGGATCAACTGGTTGAAGACCGAATCTTCCTGCGGGGGTCGGCCCACCACGGTAAACGGCCAAACCGCATCCTTGCGATGATACACATGCTCCACCCGAAGCACCGGGAAAGGATGCTCCAGACTATAGTACCCCAGGTGGTCGCCGAAGGGCCCTTCGGGCAGAACTCGCCCAGGTTCCAGATAGCCAGTGATCGTAAAATCCGCCTCGGCCAAAATGGGGAGATGTCCGGGGCGTTGGATCAAGTCGATCCGCCGACCGGCCAACAGTCCAGCGAAAGCCAATTCCGGGATGCCTTCTGGCAGGGGCATGACAGCGGCCACGGTCATCGCAGGCGGGCCGCCCACAAACACATGGACCCGCAAAAGCTCGCCTCGACGTAAAGCGGCCGTATGATGGGCGGCGATCCCCCGATGGATTTGATAATGCAGTCCGGCCTCCATCGCCCGGTCGTATTGGCCTCCCGAAATTTGAATCCGATACATCCCTAGGTTGGAACGCTGCCAACCGGGCTGCTCGGGGTCTTCCGTATAGACTTGAGGCAGCGTGATATAGGCCCCGCCGTCTTTGGGCCAGCAGACCAGTTGCGGGAGTTGATTGAGCGTCGTTTCTCCCTCCAGAACAGGCCCCCGACGCACAAACCGCGGTCGGGCGTGTCGTACATACCAAGGAATCGTCAAAAACAGCCGAGGCCGACGAAATATGTCCGTTGGATCAATCCCCAACTGGACCATCTGGGCCACCTTCTCGAGCGTGTCCCGAAAGATATATCGGACCCGCTCGATCGTGCCAAACAGGTTGCTCACCATGGGAAAGGAGCACCCCTTGACCCGGGCGTAATAAATGGCCGGTCCCCGCGCCTGAAACACCCGCCGCTGGATTTCCGCCGCCTCCAGATAGGGATCGATCGGCTGATCAATCCGAATAAGCTGTTTCGTAGCCTCTAAATCCCGAAGGCATTCCTGAAGATTCCGGTATCCCATCGGTGCGACGCCTTTGCTTCGATCTTATTTGCCCTTCACTGGCCCGGATGGATGGCTCCGCTTACACGTAACACCATTCGTTAAGACCGTATTCCCTCTCGTCTCACAGACTGGGTTCTCCCAAAGTCGCTTATCGGAAACGAGGTTAGACGCCTTGTTTCCCATACTTTTTCGGGATCGGCGGGCTGGGCGCCCGCTGACGCCGAAGTCGTTTCTGCAAATGGGCAAATCGGGTCGCCGGCATCCGGACAGGTTGTTTGCCTTTACGAGGAATCTTCATTTTGCCGGACATAGAGACTCCCTCCAGAAAAGCCTTCCTTCCCCAAGGATGAGACGACTACCCCTCGTTCAGTTATTAGTATAATCTCCCGGGAACGATTTGTCATGGGGGAGTTTTCTGGATGTTTTGGGTTTTGGGAAATCCTTCTCTCTAGGGGAATTTTCCTAGGACCGGACAATTCGGAAAGGAAAAGACTCCTTTTCCCAAAAGATTTTCCACCCCTCCGCGACCGAAGAGGATTTTTCCCGTATCTCCCTTTTCCTCCTAGGGCTGTTGTCCACTCGGGAGGTGCCGAAACCCCCGAAAGGTTCAAAAAGCGGATACGTCCCGTCCTTGTCAATCGCCTTTTCCCATTCTAAACTAAAAAGTTCTTTTATGTTGGTAGAAAACCTTTGCTTGTCTCCCTTTTGGAATCAAGCCTTCCAACGTGGGGACATGGTAGCGTAGCGAGCAGAAGATTTCTCTATCCTCTCAGGTAACTACAATGCACGACTTGATTTCCCCTCACGGCGACCTTCGAGAACCCGTTTGTCGGACCGTTCCGGCGGAAGAACAGCAGGAATTTTTGGCCCGCGTCAAGCGTCTGCCGCAAGTGCCGGTCTCCGACGCCGATCTATCGACCGTCTATCGTTGGGGCGACGGCGGCCTGAGCCCAACAATCGGCCCGATGGATCGCCAGACCTACGACCGCGTATTGGACGAGCGGGTGATTCTCCACGAAGGCCGACGTTACGCATGGACCATTCCGTTGGCCCTGCCGGTAACGGCGGAATTGGCCCGTCGCCTTGGCCCCGGCCAGGAGGCGGCCCTGGTCAATTCCAGTGGTCAAATTGTCGGCGTCCTAGAAATCACCGACGTGTTTCCCTGGGACAAGCAGAAATATCTGGTGCGGGTCTATCGCACGGAGCGAACCGACCATCCGGGGGCCGATATGGTGCTTCGGGCTGACGCCGACAAAACCCATCTGTTGGGCGGCGCCGTCTGGGTCCTACCGCAGCCGAAGCATCCTCGCTTCGGCAAATATGTGCTTACTCCTCGAGAGGTTCGGCAATTTCTTCGTCAAAAGGGTTGGAATCGGGTTGTCGCCTTTCAGACTCGAAATCCTCTGCACCGGGCGCATGAATATGCCCTGGTCTATGGCCTGGAGACGTTGCTGCGTCAGGGGCATAATGCCGGGGCCTGCTTGAATCCGCTCATCGGTGAAACCAAAGGGGACGATGTGCCCGCCGAGGTCCGCATGGAAACCTATATCGCCCTTTTGGAAGAGGGTTTGTTGGGCCAGGGCGACAGCGATCCGCAGCTTTGGACCCGCCTGGGCCAACGCCTGACCGACCGGGTCATCCTCCTGGGCCTGGACATCAAGATGTTTTATGCCGGGCCGAGCGAAGCCATCATGCACGCTATCTATCGGCAGAACTTTGGCTTCACGGATTTGATTATCGGGCGCAAACATGCCGACGCCCCCTATCACGATGGCACGCCGATCTGGGGCGATTTTGACGCCCAGGAGGAGTTCGATCGGCTCCAGGGAGATTTGAAGATCAAGCCGCTGCGAGTCGGTTTTGCCGCCTATTACGAGTCCATCGGCCGGGTGGATCTGATGGACAACCATCCGAACGAAAAGCCGGTCTTTATTTCCGGCAAAGAGGTGCGTCGCTGTCTTTTAGAAGGCCGACCGGTCGATCCTCGCATCATGCGGGAAAGCACCGCCCGCATTCTAAGCCAGGCCCTTGCCCAGAGTAAATGACCTGCGCCTTTTCGCTCCTAAGGGCTTATCCGCATTTGGAGCAGGCTCCGGTAGAGTTGGGCGTAACGGCAGACCATCGTTTCGACGGAAAAGTTTTGCCGCATGTGCTCCGAGGCGGCCTGGCCGATGCGGCTCGCTAGCTCTCGGTCGGAAAGCAACTTCTGGGTGTATCGGGCCAGGCTGGCCCGGTCGCCCACCGAAAATAAAAAGCCGTTCACGCCGTGTTCCACCAACTCCCGTGTGCCGGGGATGTTGGTGGCTACCACGGGCACTCCGGCGGCCATTGCCTCCATGATCGCATTCGACTGGCCCTCATAGGCGCTTGAAGACCAAAGCACGTCCAGGTGCGGCAAAATCCGCGGCACGTCCTCCCGATGGCCCAGAAAATGGACTTTATCGGCAATCCGGCACTGATCGCGGAAGCGCACGAGCCGGTCGCGTTGGGGGCCATCGCCAATGATCAGCAGATGAACATCCTCCCGAATCACCTTCAGCAGGTCGGCCGCCCAGATGGCGTCTTTAATGCGTTTTTGCGGCCAAAGTCGGCCTATCAGGCCCACCAGATAGCAATGTTCCGGCAGGCCCAGTTCGCCCAGAAGCTCTCCGCGGCTTACCGGACTCGGCCGGGCCGGCGGCGTACCGTTGGGAATAACCACCAACTTGTCCGCCGGTAATCCATACCGAAGGTAAAAATCTCGCACCGCCTGACTATTGACCACAATCCGGTCCGTTTTCTTGGCCAGATACAGATCGATCATCTTTTCCAAGACGCCTTTCCAGGGGTCTTCGCAGCGCTCCGAGGCAATGACCACCGGCGTCCGACAGGCAATCGCCGCCTGCCGACCATACGCATTGGCGGCAAAAAGCCAGGTCTGGACCAGATCAGGCCGAAGCTGGGCGATCAGTCGTCGAAGTCGCCAGTAGGCCTGCGGGTCGGCTCGCCATCGTTTGCCGATGATATGGACCGGGATGCCCGCCTCGCGCAGATCGACCTCCAACGGTCCCCCCCGCGTCAGGGCGCACACATGCACTTCGAACTCGTCCCTGGGCAGACCGCAGGCCAACAGGGTCATCTGTTTTTCGGCCCCGGCTCGATCCAGGCTAGGTATGATCTGCAAAATGCGGTATCTCATGCTAGAAGACCAAACTGCTTTTTATGGAAGAAGACTCTGCGCACGCTGGTGAACTAGGCCCTCCCATAGGGCCTGATGCTGCTGGAGGCAATAGTCCAGAGAGAACTCGGTTTCGGCCCGTTGGCGGGCGGCTCGGCCAAGTTGCTCGGCAAAGGCCGGCTCCGACAGAATGCGGCTGACGGCTGCCGTCAACGCATCCACATCACCCGGCGGCGTCAAAAGGGCTTCCTCCCCGTCTCGGACCAACTGCCGGTTGCCGGGAATCTCCGTGGCCACAATAGGCAATCCGGCGGCCATGGCCTCCAGTAGCGCCAACGACATCCCCTCCTCATACGAAGGCAAAATAAATAGGTCGGCCGCTGCCAACAGGTCTTCCACACTGTCGAACACGCCCAGTAGATGGACTCGACCGGTCAGATTCCGCTCGGCAATCTGAGCTTCCAATTCGGCGCGCATCGGTCCTTCGCCCGCCAAACACAAATGCGCCTGCGGCCAACGAAGCCGAATCCGATCCCACACGGCCAACAGTTCCGATAGCCCCTTGGCCGGGTGCAGCCGGCCGGTATAAACGGCCAATATCGGCATTGTCCCTTCCGGTCCAGGACGAAGAATGCCTTGCAAGAATAAGTGCAATGTAGCCAAGGCGGCTCGGGCCGACTGCCGACGGGCGGCGTCGGGCGCCGGGGGAATCGGGACCCCGTTCGGGATGTAATGAATCCTGGATCGGGGATACCCGGCTGCTTGCAGTTCCCGGTAGATGGCCTGGCTGGGACCGATGAAGGCGTCGGCCTGCATCAGACGATATTTGATCCTTCGTCCGCACCGGGCCTCCAACTGCCAATAGCAGTCGCCGGTTCGACCGCCGCCCTCGGCTCGGAGAAGAATGGGCCTTTTGCCGCCCACCGCTCGCACCGCCGCGTATGCGTCGTGCTTGAGCATGGACACGCACACGCAATCGTACCGCTCTCGATGTTGCCGGAGCCATCGGCCAAGGGCCTGCATGTAGCGGAGCGTACCCCAGAAACGCATGTTCGGTTGGGACATCCGGATCACTGGAACCTGGTGGAAGCATATCTCTCTCGGCCACGTGGGGTCCCACTGGGCGGTTAAGATGATCGACTCGCCCCCTTGTTCGGCCCAAGCGGCGGCCAAATAGCCGATCATCCGTTCCGCGCCGCCTACCAAAGGCCAAAAGCGTCGGCTAATCCACACTACACGAGCTTTTTTGACGCTCCTTGTTTTTTCCACTTTTCGGCGGCTCCTGCAAAATCAACGATCGCGGAGATGATACCAAGCAGCGGCCTCGTCCCGACCCAAGCATTCCCACAGAGGCAGGGACGCCAAATACCGATCCCATCCACTACCCCGCCGGACCAACGCCCATCGGAACCCGTATTCCTCTTGCCATCGGGCCAGTTGGGCGGGGTTCTGGCGACGTGCCTGGTCATAGGCCGACAAAAATTCTTCTCCATACAAGGCGCACCGATCGTCGATAAACACTCGCCAACGTGGGGTAAAATATATAATCCAGCCTCCAAAATCCAGGTCATTGAAAATCGGCGTCCCTTCCGGACACCGGGCGCTGGCCGTCTGAAGTTCCTCGGCCAATCCTACCGGCCATCGCTCCGCGGAAAACCGCACCCAAGGACTTCCCACGAGCGGCGCTGGACAACCGGCTGTTTGCAGGGCCAAGGTCGTCCCCACCAATAGGGCGGGGATAACGTATTTTGACAAGCCTCTTTCGGCGGAGAAAGAGGGACACGGCCCGCCGTCCTCCTCAACAGGGTCTTTGCGTCCCTCAAGCGGACGCTCTCCCAGCCGACAGCGAACCAGTTCGGCAATACCTAACGCCGTTACGACAGCAAAGAGCGGCAGGTTCCGCACCCGCTGCATCCCCAACAGAAACCAGACGATCGGCATCGCCCATGCGGCCTGGAACTGTCCTTGTCGGACCATCGGCGCTAAAACCGCCAGATAGCCAACCAGCAACACCAGAGCGGCCCAACCGGCCGGTTCGCTTACCGTCCAGGGCCGATGTTCCTGAATCCACCGGCCCAAGTCCATGCTCAAGGTGGCGTACCAGTTTCGCAGCAGGTCCAGACCATAGGGATTGACCAAGACGGCCAAAAGACACCCACCCAAAATAGCCACTAACAGAAGGGCTTGGGCGTGAGACTGAATCGGTCCCCGACGGCGGAATCCCCACTGAACCATCCAAAAGACGCTGCAAAGCCCCAGGGTTCCCAACCCGGCCAACACCCCGCCGTGCAGATTGGCCCAAAGGGTGCTCAGCGGTACAAACAGCCATAACCGCCAGATCGGCGTCCGGCCCGCATCGACCGCCAATAGCCCGGCAAACCAGGCCGCCTGCAAAATCAGGCTAGCTATCAAAGGCCGAACGTGAAAATTATGCGCACTGGCCAAAAAGACCAGCGCCAATATGAGGACGGCCCATAACGGAGCGATCCCGGCCCGTACCAGCCGACCGCCAATCCATCCGTACAACCCGGCCAAGGCCGCCGCCGTCAGGAGCAACAGCCCCTCCCAATCGGCCAGTCGATGCACCCCGACCATCAGAAACTCGGCCAACCATTGGTCATCGACCACCGGCTGGCCCCAGCGGGTGAAGCTGAACGTATCGGTCCTTGGTACGTGGCCTGTCTGGAGCATCTGCTTTCCCCAGGCCAAGTGCCAAAATGTGCCGGGGTCCTGAAACAGCCGATCCCGTCCCGCCGCCATCAACATCAGCCAGACGGCAAGAAAACATACCGTCTCCACCGGCAAAAACCGTCGAACTTGCCGCCCAAACCAGCTTGGAATCGCTTGGTTTTCCATGAATGCGGAACAAATAATTCGAAAGAAGGACGGCCAAGGCGCCGCCATATTGGGAGAAGTTCTTCCGTCCTCCATGAATTACGGCGGCTAGTCCTGTCCGATGCAATCCAACTAGGCAATGCCGTGCGAGCGTTCGTAGGCGGCGATTTTTTCTTCGTGTTGCAGGGTCCAGCCGATGTCGTCCAGCCCCTTCAGCAGGCACTCTCGCCGGAACGGGTCCAGCTCGAACGAAAGCCGAAGACCATACGCATCTTCGATGGTCATCTGTTCCAGATCGACGGTCAGCCGATACCCGGGGTACTTGGCCGCACGTTGGAAAAGCTCTTCGACCGTCGCCTCCTCCAACCGGATGGGCGCCATGCCGTTCTGGAAACAGTTGTTGTAGAAGATGTCGGCGAAACTGGGGGCGATGAGCACCCGGAACCCATAGTCGGCCAAAGCCCAGGGCGCATGTTCCCGGCTGGAGCCGCAGCCGAAGTTCCGACGGGCCAGTAAGATCGTCGCCCCTTGATACTCCGGCCGATTCAGCACAAAGTCTGGGTTCGGCGTCCCCTGATCGTCCAGGTAACGCCAGTGGTAAAAGAGCACCTGGCCGAAGCCGCTCCGCTGGGTCCGTTTGAGAAACTGTTTGGGTACGATCTGATCCGTATCGACATTAGGCCGATCTAACGGAAGCACCAGTCCTGTATGACGAACAAGAGGTTGCACGATGATTGCTCCTTTTAAGGTTCGCTTTGGGGGCCGGGCAATGGGGCCATCGCCTCTCGCAATTTTTGCAGGGCTTGGACATATCGCCTACTGGCCGCCGCCGGGCTGAGGCCCAATTCCTCAGCCGCCTCTTGATTGTTCAGTTGTTCAAAATGCCGCAGCGCCAGGATTTCCCGGTCCAAAGGCGCTAGTTGGGCGATCGCTTGCTCCAGGCGTGCATACAACTCCTCCCCGCCGGCCGCCGGACCGGTCCTGCGGAGTTGATCCGCCAGACGCCTCGAAAGGGAAACGGAATCGGCCTCCGGTCGCGGGACCGACTCCATCGGGACCTCCTGGCAAGAGTCCTGTTTCTGATCCACCCCAAGCCGCCGATGGATCGCCAAAATCCGCTGCCCTGTCAGATACCGGAGCCACAAAAAAAGCGGCATCGGAGGATGGGCCAGGTACTGGTCCAACTGGCGAACCGCCTCGAAAAACGCCTCCTGCAATACATCCGAAGGATCGACCTGGCCAGCCGCCCGATGATCCAGCCGCATCTGGACCATCCGGTGCAGACGAGGGCGATGACGCATGAACTCGCTGGCTAAGGCGGCCTGTCCTCCCCGTCGGAGACGGGCCAATACCTCTTCTTCCACGCCGCTGTCGCCTAGCGGTCCTACGCCCATCGGTAGAGTGGGTTGTTGCCGCGCTGGATCGTCCATGCCTATCTATTCTAACCCACCTCGACCCATTTTGCCTCCCCCACTCCCCCACCCCCTTCAGGAACATTTCCGCCCAAGCACGAAGACTGGTCCGGCCGCATTCCCGGGAAAACAACCATCCTGGATTGCCATTCCTTCCAACGGACGAAGGATTACCCCATTTCTTCCCGAATGAGGTCGTCGAACGTCTGTCGGCGGCGAACGAGGCGGGCTTGGCCGTCCTGGATGAGCACCTCAGGCGCCAACGGTTTACTGTTGTAGTTCGACCCCATGACAAAGCCGTAAGCGCCGGCGCGTTCCAGAATCAGCCAATCTCCGACTTGGGCTTTCGGCAGCCGACGTGGTGTTACCACGCCCCCTTCTTGCTGGGTGAAAATGTCTCCCGATTCGCACAACGGCCCCCCCACAATCGCCTCGATCTCCGGTCGATGGAGGTTCCCGTCCGCCGGACAGATGGAAATCGGATGATAGGCTCCGTACAGGATCGGCCGGGCCAGATTATTGAAACCCGCATCCACCAAATAAAACGTAAAACCGCCCTGCTGTTTGACCGCCCGGATTTCAGTGATCAGGTACCCGGCCTCGGCCACAAGGAATCGCCCCGGCTCGATTTCCAACCGAATCGGATGACCTAGTGCCTGTTGGAGTCGCTGGCGCGTGCTGTCCCAGAGCCGGTAATACTCGTCCAAATCCACATACTGTTGTTCGGGGGTGTAGGGAATCGGCAGCCCGCCGCCGCCGCTAATGGACCGGATACCGGCGCCGACTTGCAACACCGCTTTTTCCATGGCACCGCACACCTGGGCCAAATGCTCCAAATCCGTCCCGGAGCCAATGTGCATGTGCAGCCCCGTAACCTGAAGCCCGAACCGGGCCGCCTCTTCCAGACACTGCCCAAGCTGTTCGTGCCAAATGCCATGCTTGGAACGCTCGCCGCCGGTATTGGTCTTCAAATGATGCCCATGCCCAAATCCGGGGTTGATCCGCAGCGTAATCTCTCGTCCCGGCGCCAATGCCCCATATTGGCGGATCATGTCCGGGGAGCCGCAATTGACGTGGATGTTTTGCTCGACCACCAAGGCCAGCGACTCTCGGTCGAAAATGTCGGCCGTATAGACGATCGGCGGCGGATCGCCTTGGGCAGGGTAGCCAGCCCGTAAGGCCCGTCGCACCTCGCCGGCGCTCACACAATCGACCAGCGCTCCATGCCGACGCAGCAAATCCAGCACCGCCCCATTCGAGCAGGCCTTCATGGCGTACCGCACGCAGTCGAACCGGCGTAAATCCTCCAAACGCCGCAGCATCCACGCCGTATCATAGACAAACACCGGCGTACCAAACTGCTCGGCCAATCGGCCGACAGAAACGCCCGCGATCTCCGTGCGTATCATAACAAAGGGAGGACAGATCGGCTTTGACATAGGCTATTATCCTCAACAATTTCCGAAAGGTGGAAAATTTCTTTATACCTTCTCCCGATGGGAAGACAATCCCCGGTGTTCAGTCTTCCGAAGAGATTACGGCCGCCAGCGAAACAGCAGCGGCGGCGTTACTCCGGCAATCGGACTGGTTCCCCGCCGGCCCGGGTGCCCAGCTCGTTGTAGAGTTTATAGTCGATGGCCTCGGAGACAAAATGGACGCTGCCGTCGGCCATCAGGAAGTTGGCCCCGCCCGGATGTTGGCTCTTGAACCCACAGGTCCGGTACCATTCCGACCCATCCTCTTTCGATTCCTTCGTATTGAGCGGAATGCTCGTCCCGGTTACCGGAAAGTTGGAATTGTAGGCCCGCATCCAGCAGCAATGTTTCGGGAGGGTTTCGCCGTTCATGAAGGTATGGCTTAGGCCGTCGGTGCAATCCTCAAACCGGAAGCTCCGCGCCCATCGGCCGAACATGCCCACCGAATTGCCCGGCGGATTGCTGGACCCAAAGTTGCACCCTTGGCTGCAATAACTCTCCGGATCGGTGCAGGTCCAAGGTTTTTTAGCCAGCGGGCAGAACGGCCCATAATCCATAAAGGTCGGCCCGATCGAGCCCGGATACCACAGCCCCAACGAAGCCGTCGGGTTGCTGCTGCCCGCCTGGCAACTGCCGCTCGGGAGAGTGAAAATCGGATTGGACGAGGCTGGATCGCTCGGGCAAATATAGGTGGCGACCACGGCCGTTAGCGCTTCCGGCTTTTGATCCTTCATGTGGATCCGGAAATCAAACAGGCTGTAGAGCCCCTGCTGTTCGATATAGGGGAGGATCATAGCCGCCCACGTACCGCCGTAGGACCGCCGGCCGGTAACCGGATCGACCACCACGCCGTCCCAATTGGCGCAGCCGAACGGCAGCGTCTTCATGGCGGTATGATAATTGTGCAGGGCCAGGCCGATCTGTTTGAGGTTGTTGGAGCACTGCATCCGGCGGGCTGCCTCCCGGGCCGCCTGCACCGCCGGCAGAAGCAGGGCAATCAAAATGCCAATAATCGCAATAACGACCAAAAGCTCCACGAGCGTGAAACCATGTACCACCGGCCGGCATAGGATAGCCCTCCCACCGGTCCATGTTTGCAGCGTCCTTCCATAGCTCAAATCGGGCCGATGAGAAAAACCAGATTGGCCAGAGCGATCCGGCGCCCGAAAAAAGAGCATCCTCCCCATCGGAACCCTCCTGTGGAAAAAAGACTTCCTTGAACGGCGGAATCTTCACCTGGAGCGAAACCGACGGTGCAGAGATACCAAACCTACCAGGGCCAGACCAGCCAGCAGGGCGCTAGCCGGTTCAGGAACCGCTAAAGTAACCTCTACCGAATACATCCGGGGAAAGAAACCGCCTGTGCCCCCCTGACCGGTGGCCGTAAGCTGACTCCCGAGGCCAAAGTTTCCAGGGCTACTGAACCAGAGAATTCCCAGCGTGCCGCCGGCAAGCGTGTCGAAATCAATCACCCCGGCGTTAGAAGACGTAGGCGCCCCATCCCACGCCCCGCTCCACCAGCCGAAGTAATAGCCCGGCCCGAGTAGATTACTGCCAGCAACCACGTCAAACATGTAATGTTGTTCCCCGAGTTCGGTGGTGGTTCGTGTCCGGCCGATGCCCCGGATGATATAATTGTTGCCGACCTTCTCTAGGATGAGCGGCGTAATTTGCCGATCGGGAGAGAAAGCGTCATTATCATAGAAGGCCCATTCGACCACCGGCGCCCAGAAAGAAAACTCCTGAGTATGGATGAAAATCCCGCCGGAGCCGTCATCATCAGCCCGGTTGATAAGCGGATTGCCGATCTGGACCATCGGCTGGTTCTGGGTAGTAAATTGGACGGAATAAATTCGGCCCGCCGAGGAAAACCCTGTGAGGACATCGCCCACCATATCTGCATTACTGCCCCGGCCTAAATAGCGGTGGGTGCCAGGAGAGGTAAAGTCATATTCGATACTCCCCGGATTATTTAAATCCCTATGTGCAAATGTATATCCTGGTCCTACCACCGAGCTGCCCGAAGCCAGGATAAAGGGAAATGTTTGCACTCCGGTCATGTTGGCCGGGGTGGTGATCGGCTGACCCACGCCGGTAATAATCCAACTGTCCGTGCCGGTCTTTTTCAAGATGACCGGTTCGATCTGCCGGCCGCCTTGAGCCGGGCCGTTATCGTTGTAAAAGGCCCAGGAGGTAACAGTGCCCCAATGGGTAAATCCAGGCGTGGCCGTGCCGTTATCGTAAAGGAACATGTAATTGGCGGCCGTATCCACATTGGTTCGGTTGATCAAGGCCGGGCCAATGATTTCCGCCGAAGCGCTTCGCAGACAAAACAGCACCAGAAGAGCCATCCCCCCAACCCGCCAGATCGTTTGCCGAGCTGCCATCGTCCCACCCTTTCCCAAAACAGAAGACCAGCCAGACAAGCATCGAACATCCCGACGTTTTTGATTGTACCCTCCGAAAGGCCTATTGCAACTATTCGGCATGGAAAAAATCGGGCGACAGAAGCGGGCGGTTGCCTGGGGCAGGGCCAGTCCGCTATGATAAGCCAAAGGGATGTTCCCGGAAGCCGGAAAACCAACCCCCCCTACCTCCTTCTTCAACCAAAGAATTCTCCCGGAAATAGTCTTTTTCCAATTTCCCTCTACAAAGGAGGTCTGCCATGAGCGGGAAGTTCACACGGCGGCGGTTGTTGCAGGCGGGTGGTGGGGCGGCCCTGGCCGGCCTGGCAAAAAGGGGTTTAGGTCGGGTGGTTGGGGCAGGTGTCGGCTGGGCGGTTTTGCCTGCGCGACTGCTCCGGGCCTACGGGGCCAACGAAAAAGTGCCGGTAGCCCTGATCGGCGTGGGCGGCCGCGGACGATGGTTCGTCGAAACCATCCCCAAAATGGCCGATGTCGTCGCCCTCTGCGATGTCAACCAACTGAAACTAGAAGAGGCCTTCCGATTCTGGGAGGAAACCGGTCGCCGATGGGCCGACTCTCAACATGCCTGGGAGCGCCAGGCTGCAGAGATTTATCGCCGTCTGGTCGAGCACCGGCCACCCACCTTTGCCGACTTCCGCAAAATGCTCAAGGAAATAGGTGGTAAAATCGACGCTGTCGTGGTGGCCACGCCGGACCACACCCATGCCGTGGCCAGTGCGGCGGCGATCCGGGCCGGTAAACATATCTTCTGTGAAAAGCCGCTCACCCGCACGCTGCACGAATCCCGCAGCCTTCGGGAGCTGGCCCGGCAATACAAGGTAGCCACCGCCATGGGCAACCAGGGGACCTATAGCGGGCCGTTCCGCCGGGCCTTGGAACTGATCCGAAGCGGCCTGCTGGGTCAAATCCGAGAGGTCCATATCTGGAACGACGGCGGCGGGGCCGACCGACGTGAACCCCCCAAAGGCGAAGTCCCCGTACCAAACCATCTGGACTGGGACCTTTGGCTTGGCCCGGCCCAAGCCCGACCGTTCCATCCCGATTGGCTCCACCGGAACCTCTGGCGGGAGTTTGGCACCGGGCAGTTGGGCAATTGGGCCTCGCACACGGCCAACCTGGCCTTCATGGCCCTGGAGGTGCATACGCTTTGGTCGGCCGAGTCGGGTTCGGCGTCGGCAGGCAAGTCGAGTTCCGCAACGGCGGGTCAGATGCCGCCGTCCAGCTCAGGACCGAAAATACGCGCTCGGGCGGAAACCTCTGGCATCAATCGCCTTTCTTTCCCCCGGTGGGAAAAAATCTCCTGGCAAATCCCTGCCCGGGGCAAATGGCCCCCGATTACCTTCCAGTGGTACAACGGCCCGGCGCCCGGCCTGGAGGAGTTCTTGAAACCCATCGTGCAAGACGCCCCGGAAAAACAGCGGAATCTCTGGCATTTTGCCGGGGCGCTGATCGTCGGCGAGAAGGGGACCATCCATACAACTGGACATAATGCTACGTTTCGGCTTTTGCCGGCGGATCGGTTTGCCGGCGTGCAGTGCGATCGGCCGGAGACGGTGCCGTCGTCCCGGGGGCCGGAACAGGATTGGTTGGCTGCTTGCCGGGGTGGGCCTGCCCCTTGGAGCCAGTTCGACTACGCGGCGGCGCTAAACGAATTCCTGATGCTGGGCAATATTGCCACCCAGTTTGAAGAACCCATCGAATATGATCCGCTGGCAATGAAAATCACCAACCTGCCGGAAGCCGACCGGCTGCTCCGCAGCCAGTACCGGCCGGGCTGGACCCTGTAAACCTGGCCCATACCAACCGAAGGAATCCCTTTCGGCAAAGGTAGTTCCATGTTCGTGTCCCTTCTGCTCTAGGAGACTGAGCGATGCGCAAAGCGAGTTTATGGGTTCTGGGCCTATGGGTTTTTCTAGAGACAGGTGTGGGGGCGGATCGGGCCGGTGGGCAGCCGATCCCGCCGCATCATGAAAAGTTGATTCGGCAGGCGGCTGAGCAGGTTCGGGCGCAGGCTACGCCGCAACGGCCCCGCCGGGTGCTTATCTGGAATACCCCGCCGCATCTTATGCCCAAAGACCCCCACAAAGGTTATTGCATTCCCTACGGCGAAGCCGCCTTCCGCATCCTGGGCGAAACCACCAAGGCGTACGAACCGGTAGTGAGCGACGATCTGGCCCTGATGACGCCGGAAAGCCTGGCCCGGTTCGATGCCATCGTGTTGAATAACGCCTCTGGGCCTTGGATCACGCCGACCGACGAGGACCTCCAGAAACCGGCCCTCCGAGCATTGGGGACCGACAAAGAGGCCATCGAAAAGCGACTTCGGCAAGGTTTTTTGGAGTTTATTGCCGGCGGCAAAGGGGTGGTGTGCATTCATTATGCCGTGGCCGCCAATCGGCATTGGCCGGAGTTTACCGAACTGTTCGGGGCTACGTTTACCGGCCATCCGTGGACCGAGGAGGTGGGAGTAACGGTGGAGGAGCCGGGCCATCCGCTTTTGGCGGCCTTTGGCGGCAAGGATTTTCGGATCGCCGACGAAATCTACGAATACGGCCCGCCGTATGATCGGTCGAAGTTGCGGGTACTTTTGTCCATTGACCCTGCCACCACCAACATGGGCGCCCGCTGGATCCATCGAAAAGACGACGATTTCGCCCTGGCCTGGGTAAAACTTTACGGCCAGGGACGGGTCTTTGTTACCAGTTTCGGCCACATGAGCCAGATTTACTCCAATCCCCAGATGCTCCGATTTTATCTGGATGCGATTCAGTGGGCTTGTGGCGATTTGCAGGCGCCGGCAGAACCTCGGCCCACCCGGCCAACTCGCACCAATATCCCCGGGCGAGAGCCGGCGCCAGAGTTGCCGGGGTTTGTCCGGCTTTTCGACGGCAAGACGCTAGCCGGTTGGCAGGGCGATCCGGAAATCTGGACCGTCGAAGACGGGGCCATCACCGGCCAAACCAGACCCGACAAACCTTTGAAAGGAAACCAGTTTCTCGTCTGGAAGGACCAGGTGGAGGACTTTGAACTGCGGGCGAAATTTCGGTTGGAAAGCGGCAATTCGGGCATCTATTTTCGGGCGCAGAAGCGGCCGCCGGGCAAGACCGAGGGCGATCTGCTGATCGGGCCTCAGGCCGACTTCGACGCATCGGGCCGATGGATCGGCGTTTTGATAGAATACCCGGTCCGCGGAGTCGTGGCCGACCGCGGGGAAAAGGTGCGGATCGACCAGACCGGCAAAAAGGAGGTGATCGGGTCGGTGGGCGACCCGGCCAAGTTGCTCCAGGTGGTTCGGTCGAAGGAGTGGAATGAATATACGATCATTGCCCGCGGCGGCCATATCGTGCTAAAGATCAATGATGTGGTCATGGGTGAGGTGACGGAAGACCAGGACCCGAAGCGGCCGCAGCACGGCTGGCTGGGCTTGCAGGTGCACGTCGGCCCGCCCATGCGCGTGCAGTTTAAAGATATTTATCTCCGGCGGTTTTAGGTTGCGGTTGCCTGCTATCAAGTCCTCGGAAAAGGTCTCTCGGTTGTTCGTGTGGTGTACAGACAATCCTTCGAGTAGAAGAGGAATTGAAAAAAACGGCCTGTTCGGGCCTCATCAGTGTTTTCATATCTCAGCGGAATGCAGGAACCCCGGATTCCTGCACAAACGGGGATCCAGGCCTATTCGATGAACCGCCCCTTAAGCGACATTACGATCACGATTTACGGGGCGGGCGATGATCGGCGATACTGGGACTTTGATCTTCTTTATGGAATGTCCAACGACCACAACAGCTTCCAGATGCTTTTCTCCGACAAAGATACCACGGTGGCTGCCGGGGTAGGCGCCCAGATTCGGCTGAGCAACTTTACCGTGCCGGTAGCGCCGTTTGACACACTTCGGCTTGTGCTGCGTCCTTCGCCGGTATCTCCTTATCATGCCACCACGTTGTGGGAGATCGACGTGAACTTTGTGCCGGAACCTTCTGGTTTTGGCTTGGCCCTAGGGTTTGCCCTGTTTGGTGGAATCGGGTATTATATAAAGAATCGGAGACGGATGAGTCGGAGCTAGAAGGTTTGCCAACCGGAGATGGAGCGGGGCGAACCTCTCTGGCCCACGGATTAAGCGCCCCTTGTTCTCCTAGTTCGACTGTCTTGGAACCTGGCGGAGGGTGCGGGGGGTGCCCTGACGCCGCCAACTAGCGGCAGATGGGACGGAGAGGTTGGCTCATAATCCTCCAAGGAGACTGCCGATGCATGGAGACAATCGGATCGGGGCGGTTGTTTTTGGGCCAAGTAGTGGGAGGGCGGCCTGTGGGTTAGTGGGGATGCTGCTTCTGGTGGGCTGGGCCGGCTGCGGCGGGGATACGCCGTTTCGATTGGCTCCGGTGCAGGGCAAGGTTACCTATGAGGACGGCAGCCCGATCCAGGTCCCCCAAGGAGGCCAGGTGCGGATTGCTTTTGTTCCGCAAGATGCCGCCCCGGTTGGTCAGGCCCATCCCACAGCCGCCCAAGGGACACTAAAACCCGACGGCTCGTTTTCGGAGCTTACCACCTATCAGTTCGGCGACGGTGCCATTATTGGCCGACATAAAGTAACCGTCCTTGCCGTGGACGCCATGGAACAGCCGCTCCCGGCTGTGCCCAAGCCGTACTGGAATGTTTCGACCACGCCGCTAGAAGTTACTGTGGAAAAAGGCGGCCGAAACTATTTTGAACTGAAAATCAAAAAGAGTCCCTAATTAGGAGGAGGTGGAAGATGGCAGGCATGGGAAAAGGACGTGGGCAGAGAGTACATGCGTTCACCTTGGTCGAGCTGCTCGTGGTTATCACGATTATTGGGATTTTGATCGCCCTGCTACTGCCGGCGGTGCAGGCGGCCCGAGAAGCCGCCCGACGCGCCCAATGCCAAAACAACCTCAAACAGATCGGCCTGGCCCTACTGAACTACGAATCGGCCATGAAGTCTTTCCCGCCCGCCATTACCAGGATAGGCAGTGAAAGCCCCTGGGACGGCGCTATCCTGCGCGAAAACTGGGTCATCTGCATCCTACCGTATCTGGAACAAGTCGGCTTGTACAACAGTTTCCAGCGGGGCGTGCCGATTTCCGATCCGGTCCATTCCACTCTGCGCGGCACGATGCTCTCGGTGATGATGTGTCCGAGCGATTCTTCTGCCCGGCAGATGTGTTCCCAAAGCGGCGGCAATTGGGCGCGGGGTTGCTACGGCGCCAACATGCTCAACGATTATCCGGCCAGCACGACGGGCTGGAACAACAACTTGCAGCGGGGTGTTATGGATGTGAACCAGGCGATCTCGCTTTCGGAAATCCGCGACGGAACCAGCAATACCATCATGGTGGCCGAGCTGCGGGCCGGCCTGCACCCCACGGACCGCCGCGGCGTGTGGGCCATGGGGCTGTGCGGCTCCAGCGGAGTCTGTCGGCACGGCTCCAATTATGTGGTTCGACCCAATAGCTGTGCTTTCGGCGACGATGACCTGGCCAATTGCGATCAAGTCGTTAGCGCCGCGGGGACCGACACACTCCAACGGAACTGCATGGGGTGCTTCAATTCTGCTGGCGGTTCTGTATCGGCCCAGGCTGCCCCTCGGAGTTGTCATACCGGCGGCGTCTTCGTGGCCTTCGCAGATGGCAGTGTACATTTTGTCAGCAATTTCATTGAAACCGGCGCCCAATACCAGCCCGGGTTCGATTCCGCCCCCGAAAAGTTCCTCACCTGGCAACGCCTGATCGCCTCCAGCGACGGCTACCCCGTGGACGCCTCCAAAGTGCAGTAAATAGTGCAGTCAGGCGGAACGTTTGGCCGGGTTAGCTTGGCAGGTAGTCGCTGCGGAGGTTGTGGGTGTGGACGTGTTGGCCGGGCTGGATCGGCTGAGCGGCCGAGCCGATCGGACAACCATATTTCAGCACCTTTTCTCCCGGAGCAATCGGACGCACTGCGATTTTATGTCCTAATGGGATCCGGTCTTGTACCTGGATCCATTGGCCGTCCACCAGAATCCGTTCGCCCGGCTGGAGCTCCTGCAAGGCCACCCGAATGTTGTCCTCTGACGCCAGGCGATACAAACGGGGATCGTCCGCGGAAGCACTGCTCATGGGATGGTCCTTATATTCGGCATACGAAGGTAAGGGCTTTGGATGAAGAGCCTTTGCAAAAGCTCCGGCTCCCACGATTGTCAAACCCAACTCTATGTAATATACTGCCCATCTTTGGAGCCGAAAAGGACTGGGCTCCGGGGAACACCCCCCTTGTTAGCCGACTAACTTCCAGAGGGCCTGGTTTCCGAACAGCGTCTTGACTGAGAGAAAGGACAGTTGGCATGGGCGAACCGTTGGTCTATCTGCTGTTGGATGCGGCGGTGTTTTTCGGGTTTATTGCCGCGGTCATCGCGGTCGGCGTCGGCATGAGCCGCCATGAAAAGGACACCGAAGCCTACTTCCTGGCCGGTCGGGGCCTGAGCTGGTGGCTGATCGGCTTTTCGCTCATCGCCGCCAATATCTCCACAGAACAGTTCGTCGGCATGTCGGGCCAGGCGGCCAATTATGTAGGGCTGGCCATCGCCAGCTACGAATGGATGGCTGCCGTAACGCTGGTCGTAGTCGCCTTTTGCTTTCTGCCCGCTTTTTTGCGAACCGGCGTTTACACGATTCCAGAGTTTTTGGAGTATCGGTTCAGCCGGGCCGCCCGAAGTATCATGTCGCTTCTGATGATGGTCATCTATGTGCTGGTTACCATTGCCGCGGTGATTTATTCCGGGGCGAAGACGATCGAAGTATTGGCCAAGGAAACCCGGCAATCGGCCCCGGCCGCCGCTCCCAAAGCGGAAACCGCCCACCCGGCGCCGACCGAGCAGGAAAAAACCGGTTCAGCCCCATCTGCCCAAGCCGGTTCGGAGCACCTCCCCGACTCGGGCCAAAAGGGCGACGATCTCCAGCCCGGCCAACAAGCCCATTCCGCAGCATCGCCGATCGAAGAAGAAGCCGTCGAACGAGCCAAGTTGTGGGGCGTGCCGATCAACCTGACCACCGGGGCTTGGCTGATCGGCCTGTTGGCGGCCGTTTACGTGGTGGCCGGCGGACTGAAAGCCTGCGCCTGGGCCGACCTGTTGCAAGGCTCCGCTCTGATCCTGGGCGGGGCTATCATTTTAGTCCTGGCTTTAGGCGCCCTCGGCCAGGCCGATCCCCAGCACATCCAACCTCATCCCAAGGTACTCGTACAGAACCCCCAGGCAGCCGGGCAGACGCCTCCGCCCGATCAATTGGCCCAGGCCAGCGGCGCCCAACGCTTTTGGCGTCTCAACCGCGGCAAACTCCATATGGTCCTGCCGGCCAAAGACATCTTCGTCCCCTGGACCGCCCTGGTCCTGGGCCTATGGATCCCTAACTTCTATTACTGGGGACTGAACCAATATATCGTGCAGCGGACGCTCGGCTCACGCTCGCTAGCCGAGGGGCAAAAAGGCGTCGTCTTTGCCGCCGGGCTGAAACTGCTCATCCCGTTCATCGTCGTTTTTCCCGGCATGATCGCCTTTAACCTCTTTAGCGAAGAAATGCGTCAGGACGCCCAAACCGGCCCCAATCGAGATGGCTTGGCCGAGTGGGAAAAACTGAAAACCAGCCCGGAAACCGCCCGCACTCTGTTTGAGTTCAACGACGATTTTGCCGGTCTGTATCCAGAGCTAGCCCGCGAGATGCTCGGTTTTAACCGGCAGGCAGCAAGCCGGATACTTGGCCCGGAGGCTCTGCCCAAAGAACCGGTTGCTCCTTCTGCCCCAGAAGGGACGCCCAAAAACCAACCTGCTAACCCTGGCGCGGAAGGGGCCGGTCCAACGGCTGCGGCGGCCGCCGGCGCCCAACTGGCCGCCCAAAACGACGCCCTGCTCAAACTCGTCCAGGCTAAAAACGCCTCCCTGCCGCAGGCAGAACAATTTAGAATCGCCAAAAAACTGATCGGCTATGAATATGACTCGGCGTTTGGGCTGCTGATCAAACGGTTGGTCTTTCCGGGGCTTCGGGGGTTTGTATTGGCGGCCATTTTGGGGGCGGTCATCAGTTCCTTGGCGGCTATGCTCAACGCCGCCTCGACCATCTTCACGATGGACTTGTACCGCCAATACCTCGTGCCCAACGCTTCCCAAACGCATTTGGTGCTGGTGGGCCGAACGGCGGTGGCCGTTTTTGCGGTGATCGGCTGCCTGATTGCTCCGCTGTTGGGCCATCCGGCCTTCGGCGGCATCTTTACCTATATCCAGGAGTTTCAAGGTTTTATTTCGCCCGGCGTTTTAGGCGTGTTTATCTATGGGTTGTTTGTTCCCAAGGCGCCCCGGGCCTGCGGCGTAGTGGGCCTAGTGTTCAGCCCGATCGTCTATGGTCTGTTGAAATTGCTGGCCCCGGAAATGGCCTTCCTGGACCGGATGGCCCTTACCTTCCTGGGTGTTTTGGTGGTATTGGGCCTGTTGACGTTGGCCCGGCCGCTGCCGGAACCCATTCGCCTGCCCCAGCAAGAAAAAATCGAACTGGCCGCCTCTTCCGGCGCCAAACGCTGGGGCGTGGTGGTGGTTCTGCTAACCCTGGGATTGTATCTGCTGTTCTGGTAACCCAGAGGGTGATCTAAAAGGTAGAGGGACTGCTCAAAGAAGTTGAAGGGGGGCCTTGAGGTGCTGGTCTCCCCTTCTGCGTCCGAAGTCCTCCACTCCTCTCAGGCTTTGTCGGCAGCCCTTCGACGGCAGAAACTCCTCTTAAAATCGGACGATTACTCTTCTAAGTCCTTTTTATTAAAAGAGTTACAGTATTTTCTCTCTGAGGACGGCCGGGCAAAAACGGAGACGAATCTGGCATAGGGGCAAATTTTAGAGTTACAATAGAATAGGTAAAACACACAAAATAGGGACAATATAACGAGTTGGTTTTCTCTCATTTGGCTGAATCCTTATGGCCAATCCACCCCCCCAATGGAGCAATCTTCTGGTTCGGTGGCTTTTCGCTGGATTGCTTTTGGCCTCCCCGGAGATGCTGGGAGTTAGCAGCGGCGGGGAGACTTCGTCGGCTGAACCAAATCTACCGGTTCGGAAAACCACCCAACAATGGCGGTTCGGCTTTGTGATTCAGGCCGTGGGCAATTGCTCCAGTTTAAACGGCGCCATCACCATTCCCACCGATTGGCCCGAACAATCTGTCCGGATTCTGAAGGAAGATATCTCCCCCGGCGTCAAGATTCGGTATCAGATGGTCGAGGGAGCGGGTCGGCAGATGATGTTCAACATTGCCCGGCTCGAAAAAGGCGCTGAGGCCAAGGCAATTTTGACCCTGGAAGTGCAGATCGGCTGGCCAGAACCGGGAGATACTTCCGAACTTCGAGCACCTGATCCGAAGAAAATCTCTCCTTCCCTACGCCCTTACTTGCAGCCCAGCCCCCTGATCGAAAGCAATGATCCAGAAATTAAAGCCTTGGCCGAGCGGATTGCCAAAGAGCACAAAGAAGCTTGGTCTCTGGCGGAAGCCCTCTACGACTGGGTCCGGCAACACGTTCAGTACGAGAAAGATTCGCCGCTCAAAGGCGCCCGGGCCGCCATGAAAGATGGAACCGGCGATTGCGATGAACTGACCGCCCTGTTTATCGCCCTTTGCCGGGCCAACAACATTCCGGCCCGTACAGTGCGCGTGCCCGGCCATGTATGGGCCGAGTTCTACCTGGAAGACGCCAAGGGCGAGGGCCGATGGTTCCCGTGCGAAGTGGCGGGGACTCGCTCCTTCGGTCAAATCCTCGTTCCCAAACCAATCCTTCAAAAAGGCGATGCGATGAAGGCCAGAAACCCTCGCACCCGCCAGACCGAAGTAGTCCGATTCCTGCCGGAAACTTTGGTGGTGAGCCATTTCCAACCGGGCGCAGAACCCCAACTGAAGCTGGTCTGCGAACCCGTAACCGCCTCCGCTGCGAAGCCGGAAAAATCCGCTTCGCCGTAGTCCGCCCCATTCGTCTTTCCCGAGAGAAGGTTGTTCCATGAGTAGTTTCCAAAAAACTCCCCTCGTTGTCCAAATGTCTGGCGACTATTTCGCAAAGGGAATTGGTATGTATCGGAACCCTCTGCGGCGATTGCTGGATCGTGTTTCCCCGTACCTGGTTCAGGCTGGTAAGGTTCTGCTGGGAATGTTTTGGGCGATCTCGGGATGGGTCGGCCTGGAGCAAACAGTCTGGGCCCAGTTTAAGCAGGACGACGCCAAAGGATGTCGGCTCGGAGAAAGACAAACCTTTTATTGGCAAGCAGGACTCACCATTCAAGCGGGCGACGGCCCTTGCAAAGGCATCGAAGCGTATGCGCCGATCCCTTCCGATTGGCCCGAGCAGGAAGTGGTCGTCGCCAAGGAGGACATTTCCAAATCGGCCAAGATCGACTACATCACCGCCGACGGCGGCGTTCGGGTCATGGTGATCCGGATTCCCCATCTGGCGGCCAACGAAGAAGCCAAGGCCGTGGTGATTTTCGAAATCCGCCGCAGTACGCAATTGGCGCCGGAAAACCCGGCGATCTATGTCTTGCCGAACAAAAAGAAAATGGATCGAAAAATGCTTGCCTATCTAGGAGGAAGCCCTTTTATCGACCCTCGTAATCCGAAAATCCGGGCGTTGGCCAAGGAGATTGGCCAGGATAAAAAAACCGCCTGGGAGCAGGTGGAAGCCGTCTATGACTATGTGCGGGAAAAAATCCAGGAGGAACGCGGCCCGCTCAAAGGACCGTTGGCGGCGCTGAAAGACGGCAAAGCAAACCATGAAGATATGATCAATACCTTTATCGCCATTTGCCGGGCTAAGGATGTGCCCGCCCGCACCGTCTGGGTTCCCGGCCACGCTTACGCCGAGTTCTACTTAGAAGACGACGAAGGCAAAGGCCACTGGTTCCCCTGCCAAATTGCAGGCAACCGGGCCTTCGGCGAAATGCCCGATCGGGCCCCTATCCTCCAAAAAGGCGACAGTTTCCATCCGCCCTATAACAAACGGGAAGTCCAACGCTTCATGGCGGTCCATCTGTCGATCGTCGATGTGGACGCCGAGCCAAAGTATAAATTCTTCCGCCAATTGGTCTCCGCCCCGTAATCGCCCTCCTGAGTGGACGGCGCGCGGATAAAATTCCACGGCCCGCTGTGGACCAAGGTTTGCCGGCAAGAAGACTCGGCAGGACAATGGTCGCCTTGCGGCGGAGATTCTTTACAAGTTCTTCTTAGAGGCTCTAACAAAACGGCCTTTCCTACTCACTTCCTCCAGCGGGGAGAATAGGTCGAATCGTTGGAGGCTTCGTTTTGTTAGAGCTTCTTAGCCTAGGCGGTGGTTAAGCATCAAGCTGGCTACGCCTACCACGGCCAGCAACGCTCCTAACACCGCCCGAAGGCTAACCCGTTCTCGATACACCAGCACCACAAACGGCAGGATCAGGACCGGCATGGTGCTCAAGATGGCGGCCACCACCCCGGCCGGGACGTAGCGAAGAGCAGTCATCGAAAAGGCGACTCCCAAAAACGGCCCGACCAAAGAACCCGCCGTCAAAATCTTCATCGCTTTCCGATGTCGAAAGGCGGCCCCAATCTCCGGCCAGCGCCGCAGCAGACTGATCAGAATCACATATCCGCCCATCGCTCCCAACACCCGAATATACGTGGCGGAAAAAGAGTCGTAATTTCCAATCCCATCCTTGGAAAGCACCAATGACAACGCATGCCCCACCGCCCCGCAACAGGCCAAAAACAATCCCAACCCGTACCGTTCCGGTCGAATGTAGTGCAGCGACCGGGAGCTATCCGGCTGTTCATAGACCACCCAAAGCACCCCCACAAGCGTCAATCCCAACGCCCCCCAATCCCATCCCGTCAATGCGTCCTGCAACCAAACCCAGGAAATCACCGCCGCCAACGGCGGACTCAACGAAAGCACGAGCAGGGCGATCCGAGGGCCGATCAATAGAAATGCGTGAAACAAGCACACATCGGTTACGAAAAACCCCATAAATCCAGAAATACCCAACAGTCGCCAGGTCCGCTCATCCGCCTCCAAGGGAAACGGCGTCCCGTAAACCACCATCTGATAAACCACCGCCATCAGCAGGGTAATCACTAGCCGGACGAAGCTGATCGGCAACGCCCGCACATATCGGCCCGCCGAAGTCCAGGCCAACGTAGAAAGCGTCCATAAAACGGCGGTTCCAAGAGCGGCCAGTTCACCAAGATAGGGTACCGGAGGCATAGAGAGTTCCGTATCTGCTTCAGTTCCTAGCCCAGGCTATTTTCCTAAGCGACCTATCCTGCCAACCGCTCTACTGCACAGCACTTCTTCCCCGAAAGCGATCCACATTCTGGCAGGCAACTCCAGAAAGCCCGGGAAAAACCTCTACCCTACCCAGAAGGGGCGAGAGTGTCAATCCAAGCAAGCAGACTGAAAATCTGCAAAAAATAGAAAAAAAGAGAAAAACAGCGGATGAATTCTCAAGGCTTTTGTCTGGACAATCTGGGCAATATACACAAAATATATGCGAAGCAAGAACTAAAACATCCTGAATATCCCAGCAAAAAACAAAGCGGTCCTCCTTCTCGAGGCCGGATAGGGCGAAAACACGTTGGGAACCCGACCGTCCCTTACAGGCCGCCAATCTTCGGATACCAGTCCGGCCGCCGGGGGTCCTGGTGGAACCGGGCGTAGTAATCGCCTTTTTCTTCGTACAGGCGGGCGTAGAAGGCCATTTTGTCTTCGTCCAACTGGACGCCCAACCCTGGGCCGTCCGGCACCCGAATGGCCCCATCCACATAAGGCAGCTTCCCGCCCACGATGATGTCATCGACCAGATAATGGTAATGGGCGTCCCCGGCCAGGTGCATCTGGGGAATGGTCGAGGCCGTGTGCAGCATGGCCGCCAGCTCCACGCCAAATTCCGCCCCAGAATGCATCGCCACATCCAAGTTGAAAGTTCGGCAGACGGCGCAAAGGTCTTTGACGCCGCGGGGACCTTCCCAATAATGTAAATCTGTCAATATCACGTCCACCGCCCCAAGCCGAATGGCCGGCCCCAGGTCGTCAAACTTATTCGGATACATGTTGGTGGCCAGCGGGATGCGAACCTGCCGGCGCACGGCCCGCATGCCTTCCAGTCCCCAGGCAGGGTCTTCGTAGTATTCAAGTCCCAGCTCTTCCAACCGACGGCCGATCTGGACCGCCGTATGCACGCTCCAGACGCCGTTTGGGTCGATCCGCAGGCCGAACCGCTCGCCCAATCGCTTCCGGCAAAGCTCCAGCACACGGGCTTCTTCCCACGGGTTCATGACGCCGGCTTTTAGTTTCATGCTCCGCACACCCAGGGTGTGATGGAGCTCTTCGCAGAAGTCGGCCAGGTCTTCGGCCCGGGCGTCGTCGCCGCCGCCGGGCCGATCGTACCGCCAAAACAGATAGGCGATCATCGGAATAGCGTCTCGGACTTTGCCGCCGAGCAATTGGTGCATCGGCACACCGGCCGCTTTCCCCTGAATGTCCAAACAGGCGATCTCAATGGCCCCGTAAAGCCGGGCGTTGGACAGATAGTAAATCGGTCGGAGGGCCTTCAGCTTGAGTTGTTCCAGATCGAACGGATTGAGGCCCACAATGCGGGGTTTGAGCTTTTCCAGGGCGGCCCGCTGATCGCCCCCGCCCACCTCGCCCAACCCCACAATTCCTTCGTCCGTAAATAGCTCCAGGACCGTGCGCATGAGATACCCCGGATGCACGCCCGTATTGTGCCGAAGCATTCCCTGGGTCGGAATCGCCACGGTCCGAGCACGCAAATCGACGATTTTCATGGCAACCATTCCTCTTGGTCTTTCCGAAAGATAGGGACGTATGTTTTCGTTTCTTCGTGATCTTGGCGTCTTTGTGAGAAAAGAGGAGTTACTTTACCTGAAGACGATGCTGGCTGCGGGGGCCTTCGGCTGGCAGTTCTATCTCAAACTCCCGCTCCAACTGCCCCGCTTTGACCCGCACTGTATATTTTCCCCGGAAGCCGCGGAAAGTTACCTTTCCGTTTTGATCCGAGGCCGCGCTCAAGCGGGTCTTCCACTCATGGTGGATAAGCCGCTCCAGAGCTAAATAGGAGGGTTTGGGCTCTAGGTTTTTATCTACCAGGCCGGCCAATCCCTCGTTTTCGCTTTTGTAGGCGGTTCCGTCGGCCAGGTTCCAATAGGTGATCCCGGCCATCCGCGGAATGCTGAACCAGAGCCGATATAAGTTCCGCAATACTTCCGCCTGCACCTCCAGACCGTCGTCCACCGTGGTGGGTATAGTAATTTCGGTTACATAAAGCGGCAATCCCAGTTCGCAAAAAGATTCATATACCTTCATCATTCGATCGGGAAGATATATTTTCCCTTCCAAATGCTGCTTGAGTACAGGGCCGGTGAAGAAATGAAATTGAAACCCGATTCCCTCCACCTTCGCTCCTTGAGCAAGTAGTTTTCGCACTTGGCGAAAATAAGCGTTTTTCTCGCCTACGCCGTCGTGGCTTACCGATTGGACTTCGTTAATCATGAGGATATTTTCCGGACGAAACACACGCTGGGCTTCCTGAAACGCCCAGGCCACATACTCCCGATCTGGACTATACAATGGATATATTTTTGTACATACAAGCGATTCGTTCACCACGTCCCAAATAAGGATGGACTCGGCGTATCGTTGGGCGATCTCGGAAAACCGCTTTTGGTAGAGTTTCTTGAGCTCTTCCGGGTCTTTGGGAATCCAGGGCGGATTCAGAGAGTGCCAAAGCAGCGGGTGGCCTTTGAGGGTAATGCCGTATTTTTTGGCAAACGGCAAGAATCTATCCGGCGGAGGCCGACGCCAGATGTCCCGGCTTCCTTCCTGGTAGCGCAGTTCGCCCTGGGTCGGTTCGGTTCCTTCCCAATAGAACGGCACGGTGGCAAAGTTAAAAAGCCGGGCAAACATCTCCTCATATTTGGCGTTTTTCTCGCCCATCTGCCCCAGGACAAATGCATTGCATCCGAACAAGAAAGCATGAGTTTTCTGCTGGATTTCTACGGCGGCATTGGGGATCGGACGACCTTGGGCGTCCACAAGCTCGATTTGGGCCTCTTGTTTGCGGTATTGTTCGATGTTCTTTTCCATGGCGGCCACCAGAGCCGGGTCAGACCAAGCTTTCCGGTAGGACTCCGGAACGCCGGTTTCGGCTTTTGTCGGTTGGAAGAAAAGGACCGCCGCTGCGGCCGCAAGAGCCCATCCGGTTTGAGAAACGAACGCTTTTCTGAGAACAAACATCATCCAGACCTCCTTTTTTAGTAACATGGAAAGAAACACACCACTATATCGTTGTCGTTTCGACGCACTGTTCCCTATCGCAAGCCCAGGCCGCCGTCGATCAGGATGACGGCGCCGGTGATATACCTCGCCTCGTCCGAGGCCAGAAAAACAACCATTTTGGAAACATCTTCCGGCATGCCGATAAACCCGGCCGGTATTTTGCTGATCACTTTGGCCTCGTAGGCCGGGTCGGAAAGCACTTCTCGGTTGATATCGGTTCGGATAGCGCCGGGGGCGACGTTGTTGACGGTAATTCCGAATCGGCTATATTCCAGGGCCAATTCTCGCATCATGAGTCGCATGCCGCCTTTGCTCATGCTATAGACGCAGCAGAAGCCGGTTGGCGTGATTTCATGGACCGAGGAAATGTTGATCACTCGTCCCCAGCCTTTTTGTTTCATTCCTTCCAAGGCCCGCTGGGCGCAGAAGAAGGCTCCTTTCAAGTTCGTGTCCATCACCTGGTCATAAAGTTCTTCGGTGATTTCGCGCACGGGTTTTCGGAATTCGATGCCGGCGTTATTCACGAGGATATCGACCGGCCCCCAGGCGCCTTCGATCTGGTCGAACATGCGGTCGATCTGTGTTTTTTGGGATACATCGGCCTGTACGGTCATGGCCCGTTGGCCGAGGGATTGGATGGCCTTTTGCACTTCGGCGGCCTGGGCCTGGCTGCGCGAATAGTTGATCACCACATCAGCGCCTGCCCGGGCCAGGTCCAGGGCGATGGCGGCGCCGATCCCTCGACCGGCGCCGGTAACCAAAGCGGTTTTTCCGTGCAGATCAGGCATGGTTAGGCTTCCTCTCCAACAGATGGGTTTTCTTATAATCCTTGCCGAACGTGGCCATGGCGGCCAGAAGAACCACGCATCCTGCCCCCGCATGAACTACCGAGAGCAATCCCACCGCTTGGTCTAATCCTAGCTGCTTAGAAAGTTCTGCCAGCACCACCGGCGCAAATGCCCCGGTTAAAAATCCAAAACATAGGATAAATCCCAATAGGCTCGAGCGGTATGGCGCCGGTGTGACTTCAAACGGCCCGGCGAACAGATTGGAATCATAGACGCCTCGAAATAGACCAAAAAGGGCGAGACCGGTGCAGCAGAGCATTAAGCTGTCGGCCCGACCTATCAGGTAGATAAACGGCGCCGCTCCTAAAAGACCGACGTATTGGAAGGCCAGTCGGCTCCTAGGCCAACGTTGGGCCAATCGGTCCGATAGGTTGCCAGCGACCACCACTCCTAAAAAGGCGCATGCATGGTGATAAAGCAAGGCGTTCAGCCCGGCCCAAGTTACCGAAAGACCGTGTTTTTCGTGTAGCAGCGTGGGCGTCCAGGTGAGATATCCGATCTGGCAAAAGACCATGCCGGCAAAGCCGAAGGTCAAAAGCCAGACCGTCGGCTTGCTAAACACATGCTCCCAGAGTTCTCTGCCCGATACTCGCACCCGGTCGGCGGTTTCGGCCGATCGGGGCTGGGGCGTATCGTCCATGCGCCAGGCCAACACGGCCGCCCACACAAGGCCCACTCCGCCAAATGCATAAAATCCGCTCCGCCAGCCAAAGTTTTCCGCCAAAATCCCGACGGCAAAGCTGGCTACAATGCCAGTATAAAGGGCAGTCTGGTGAAGCGATAGCGCCAATGCCCGGGTTTTATCGTGCCACTGGGTCAGCAATGAATTGGCCGACGGCGCATAAAACGCCTCGCCAAATCCGGAGGCGATCCCTCGAAACACGATCAGCCCCAAAAGCCCTGTGCTCAGGCCCGTCAGCAGGGTGCCCAGGCTCCAGATCAAGAGCATGAGGATGATGATCCGTTTTCGGCTCCACCGGTCGCCCACATAGCCGCCTACCGGAACCATCAGACCGTAAATCCAAGTAAACGCTGCGGTTACCAGTCCCAATTGGGTGCGGGGAAGCTGGAGGTCTTTTTCGATGAGCGGAAGCAGATTGTTGTAAATTTGTCTATCTGCCTGGTGCAGAAAAAAGGCGATCCACAGCAGCCCCAGCAATTCCCAGCGGTAGAGAGACCTGGGCGGCATCCGAGCGTCTCCTCCGGCCACGGTTAAAATCGTCCGTATTTGGCATAGACTTCCAGCGGGTCCATGCCGGCGGCCATGGCCGCCTGACTCTTGGCCTCCGACTCGAACCACTGCTCGGCCAGTTCCAGGACTTTCATGGTATATTCTTTCGGCACGATGACCACGCCGTCGTTATCGCCGAAGATATAATCGCCCGGATGGACGAGCATTTGCCCGTCAATGCCGCGTACGTAGATCGGGATTTGGTAATCGACGGCCATGAAACGTCCAAAGGCTTCCGCCGGGTTTCGGAATCGGCAGAAGGTGGGAAAGCCCATTTCGATAAGATGGACGCTGTCCCGGGTGCTGCCGTCGATAACCGCACCCGCACAGCCGGCGGCGCGGGCGGCCGTGGCGCTAATGGCCCCGAATTGGCCGCAATTCTGGTTCCCCTGGGTGTCTCGAAGCTGAATGCACCCGGGCGTCATGCTGCGGAGCATTCCCAGGCGGATATTGTGCGTATATTCATCCCGGTTCGGTGTGGAGACGCAATGGACGGTAAAGGCAGGCCCGGCCAGTTTCATCGTGGGCGTAAGCGGGTAGATACCGCCTTCCATAGCCCGCCCTTTCAGTCCAAAATGTTCGCAGGCGTCATACACCAGGCCGCTATATAGTTTTAGATAACGCTGGTTGACATCCAACACATCGTAATCCAACTGAAGCGGAGCGAATTTGTAGTCGGGTTTCATCCAAAGGCGCCTTTTCTAGGAGGGAAAACGTACTGTAGTGACACTCAGTCTGTGAGACGGATTGGCTGTAACTTAGGCCGTCCAGGTAACTTAGGCTGTCCAGCCTGAGCCAACTGCCCTCTAACAGAGGGCGTTACATCGCCGCCGGCTTGACAGCCGACGTTACTGCCGGCTAACAGCCGACGCTACGTAACTTAGGCTGTCCAGCCTGAGCCAACCGCCCTCTAACAGAGGGCGTTATATCGCCGCCGGCTTGACAGCCGACGTTACTGTCTAGGGCGTTACCAAGGTAGGAAGTTTTTTTGCTCGACTGCGAAGTTTTCTTCATGGTTGGAAGCCCTGGAGATTTATTTTAGCCTCCCAGGCGAAAGAAGCGGAGTCGGAAAGGACTATAAAATTTGCTAGAATTCCTATACTTTTTGCTAGCTGGGTAGGGGCAGGATTTCTAACGGGGTACAATAAAAGAGGTATTCAAAATAAGGTCCACCGTATCATGTCTGTTCGCCGTCGGGTTGCATTGCTGATCGAAACCTCGCGGGCCTATGCGCGAGGGTTGGTGCGTGGGGTGGCGCAATATGTGCGCGAGCACGGGCATTGGACGATCGACTTTACGCCTCGCGGGCTCTCGGACCCGCCGCCGCTATGGCTGCGCGGTTGGCAGGGCGACGGGATACTAGCCCGCATTAATGACCATCGGATGGCCGAGGCGGTCCTAAAGACTGGGGCATCCGTGGTGGACCTGCGGAGGGTATTGCCGGATTTAGACGTGCCGACGGTTGGACCGGATGATCGGGCGGTCGCCCAGTTGGCCTGGGAGCATTTTCTGGAACATGGGTTTCGGCATTTTGCCGTCTGTGGGATGCCGCGGGGCTTGCAGCCGCCAATGGATCGTCGGCAGGATTACTTCCAACAGATAGCTCACTCTTACGGGGTCCAGTGCGAGACGTTTTGTCTCCGCCCCCGGCGGCAGTCGTCGGAAGCCTGGGACGAAGAACAAGAACGATTGGCCGAGTGGGTTTGGGGGTTAGCCAAGCCGGTGGCTATCTATACATGCAACGACGACTATGGGATGCGGGTGTTGGACGCCTGTCGGCGGGCGGACGTCTTGGCGCCAGAGTCCGCGGCGGTGCTGGGCGTGGGCAATGACGAGTGTCTGTGCCATGTGTCCAATCCGCCGCTTTCGAGCGTCGATCTGGATGCGGAACGGATCGGCTATCGGGCCGCTCAACTGTTGGAGCATCTCATGGCGGGCGGCGCGGCGCCCAAGCGACCGGTGCTGATTCCGCCCCGTGGAGTGGTCGCTCGGGCCTCCACGGATGTACTGGCCACCGATGACGAAGACGTGGTCCGCGCCGTTCGTTTCATCCGAGAACATGCTTACGAAGGCATTCGGGCGGCCGACGTGTTGCAGCACGTGGCCATGTCGCGAGCCGCCTTGGAACCCCGGATCAAAGCGGTCCTAGGGCGCACCGTGGCCCAAGAAATCCGCCATCGCCAAATCGAACGGGTCAAAGAGCTGCTGCGGGAGACCGATATGCCCCTTAAACAGATCGCCCTGCAAACCGGCTTTCGGTATCCGGAATACATGATGCGGGCCTTTCGCCAAGCCACCGGCATGACCCCCAAACAATACCGGAAAACTGGCGGAGGATAGTCAGCTCCTGCCCACCTGTACCGCCCCTCGTACCGCCGGCTATCCCTCGTACCGCCGGCTGTTAGCCGGCGATTGCTCAGGCTGGACAGCCTAAGTTACGTAACGTCGGCTGTCAAACCGGCGGCGGTGTAACGCCCTCTGTTAGAGGGCGGTTGGCTCAGGCTGGACAGCCTAAGTTACCTCGATAGCCTAAGCTACAATCCAGGCCACCCTGGGAACAGTTACCAGAATAGGAGCAGACGCCTTCAAAAAGTATAGTTTTTCTTTCAAATTGTTCAGTTTTTTTAAGTTGTATTCTGAAGCCCATACCAGGTACATTGAATGAAGCGGGCTGAAGTGATTTCCTGATCGGAAAAAATTACTTCGGTGCGGGGACGATCTTCTCGTTCAGTTTTTTGAGAAAGGGGAATCCGTATGAGCTCTCTACTACCTAACCAAACCGGAAGCCGAGCGGCGAACATGCGAAGAAAACATGGGGAATGGAATCGGCTAGTCGGCTGGCTGATAGGGCTTTGGATTTGCTGTCTGGGGCAGGCGGCCTGGGCCGGCCTGCTCATTTACGAACCGTTCGCCTACCCAGCAGGCCAACAGCTTTCCCTTACCGGCACCGGCGACCTGACCGTACCCAATCCTACCACCACCCAGTGGGACGGCGGCGTCGGCTTTGCCGCCGGAAGCGAATGGGGCATCGGCCGAGGAACGACGAATGTAAGTGTTGTAGCTGGGATGGCCCCGGCCCTTCGCTTTGATAATCTCTGGCCCGAAGGCGGAAGTTTGCAACTCCAACATTCCGGCGATTCCTTCGGTACCCTTTCTCGCGGCGTTGGAGTTACCCATACATCAGGAGAACTTTGGGGGAGTTATCTCTATCAGGCGATTTCCGTGGGCGCAAACACTGTCCAGGATGTGCGGTTTACGGAGGGCTCAGGCAATCGGTTTGCCAGCAGCAATCGACGATTTCGGAACCTCGGTGATGCATCGGGCTCAACCTCCCAAGGCGGTGTGGGCGGCGGTGATACAGCATACTCAGCTAATGGCCCAAACTTAAACGACGGTACCGTCTATCTTCTCATCGCCAAATATACCAATGTAGGTCAATCTGGTTCCGCCAGTTGGTGGGCTCTGACGCAGGAAAATTACGCCGCTGTGTTGGCCATGGGACTGTCGGAAGCGGCCTTGGATACCCACTGCGTGGATAAACTGTCAGTTACCAGCCAACCCTCGGCGACTCTGTCCGGGACTATTTGGCTTCAGTCCACGGTCTATTTAGGCAATGCGGTGGTGGATCAGCTTCGGTACGGGACAAGCCTGGCCGATGTGGCTTCGCCCGCCCCGGTCCGCTGGATCAATCTCTACCGGGAAGATTTCCCCAATAACACCGGCAACCAGAACCAGGCGATGAGTGCGGTCGGCTGGAAAGCCTACGGCGGATCAACGGCCACGGATTACACGAATACCGTGCCAGGCTCTGGTACCCGAGCAGGCACTAGTTATGGTACCGGTTCCCCTGACGGCGGCGGATTTGGTTTTGCTGTGCCGGTCGGCGGCGCCTTGCCCTTCCTCGTCTTTACCGACGAATTCTCCCCGATTAATCCCCAGGATTACCAGCAGCTTTGGTTCTCCTGGCGGCAACATAGCAGCGGAGAGAATACCCAATTCCGGCTGGCAGTGGGCATCCAGGTTGGACAGGATATCCGCTGGTTTGCCAGCGATGCGGTGTTTACCAATACCGGCCCGCTTCAGACCGGCGCCTACGGAGAATTCCCTACGGAAGCGGTGGTGCGGGGGATGATGTTCTCGCTAGAAGGCTCGCTGTGGCGGGATTTGACGTTTAGCCCTGGGCAGACATTAAGCCTGGCTTCCTCGGCCCGCACCGACCCGTTGCCCCTGGGGCCGATCGTCCGAGCAGGTTTATACCTGTATGGACCGGATGGGATCACCATGCGGTTCGACACGTTTGAGATCTACGGCATGGTGATGCCGGAGCCGAGCAGTTGGCTGCTTCTAGCGCTAGGGACAGTTTTGACCCTAAGCGGCCTGCTCCGCCGAAGAGGAACGCCCGCTGTCCGTCGTACCGCCGGCTGTTAGCCGGTAGTACCGTCGGCTGTCAGGCGCATAACTCAGGCTGGACAGCCTAAGCTACGTAACGTCGGCTGTTAGCCGGCGATTGGCTCAGGCTGGACAGCCTAAGTTACCTGGACAGGCTAAGTTACATACCACTGCCTGTCAACCCCTGTGGATCACCGATGCAGAGGACTCCCATGCCAAAGTCCTTCAAGGAGCTTTACCAAAGGAGATGTATAAGATGGGGATACATAAGGGGAAAGAAGCTAATCCGAAATTAAGCCGGTTCCGCAGACAAGGGGAGATTCCAGGGCCTTGGGCCTTCACCCTGGTGGAACTGTTGGTCGTTATTGCCATTATTGGCATTTTGATTGCGCTGTTGTTGCCGGCGGTTCAGGCGGCCCGGGAGGCGGCCCGAAGGGCCCAGTGCACCAACAATCTCAAACAGATCGGCCTGGCCTGCCATAACTACATGGACTCCAACCGGGAATACTTCCCGCCGGGCAGTCCCGCCACCGCCCGGCATGGACTTTTTACCTTCATCTTGCCGTACCTGGAAGCCAAAAACATCTACGACCAGTGCAATCTGACCGGCAATACCTTCCGAGACCCTCAGCGTTATACGGTGGTGCCGGTGTATATGTGCCCCAGTTATCCGGGGCCGGCCGTGGTGCGTCAGAATCCCTCCAACCCCAGCGATTGGCACGACGGAGCCTTGTGCGTCTATCAGGGCAACGGCGGCGTATTGATTACGGGCCAGCCCTATGTCTCTGCCGGCCACGGCAATCTGCCCACCAATGGCATGTTCCAGTGGCAGAAGGTGCGGCGTCTCAACGAGGTGCTCGACGGCACCAGCAACACCCTGGCCATGGGCGAGTTTGTCCACCGGGACTGGAGCGGCACTGAATATAACAACGTACAAGGAAACATCCGTGCCTGGATCCTCGGCGCTTCGGAAGATAGCCAAAAAGGCTGCTACACGCTGAAAGTGATCCAATATCCGATCAATGCCCGGGTGGAGCGGCAAACCGGCGGCGTGCCGTTCAACCACCTGCCCATGGGCAGCTACCATCCGGGCGGCTGCAACTTCCTGATGACCGACGCCAGTGTCCATTTCCTTTCGGAGAACATCGCCCTGGATGTGTATAAAGCCCTGGCCACGGTGGACGGCCGCGAAGCAGCCCAATTGCCGTAATGCTGGTGGTCCTGCCCCCGGCAAAGGCACCAGAAAAATACCGGCTTTCCCAGCCTGCCTCTGGTAACGCCTCAGACAATTTTTTCAATCCCGCCGCAGAAGGAATTCCTATGAGATGGCCAGCCCCGGAGATTCTTCTGCTTATCGGCCTGGTCTGGAGTGCAGACCCCGCTATTCCTGCAGAGCCGAGCACTCAGTTCCAATGGCGGCGGGTAGAGCCGACGGTGTTAGTTACCGCCGACAGCCCCCCTCGGCAGGTAATATGGCTCCAGGTAGAAAATCCAGGGCAGCCGTTCGAGGCGTCGCTTCGGGTCCTGGCCGAAGGACGGGTAATTGGCCAAGAGAAACTAGGCTTGGTGACCAAAGGCGTTACCGATTTTGAAGTTCTTCTGCCGGTGCCGGAAAGGTCGCTGCAAGCCCAATGGCTTCTGTTGGACGGCCAGGGCAACCTGCGGGCAGAACGCCGAACAGACTGGTCGCCGCCCCGGCGGTGGAAACTCTACGTGCTGAAATCCGCTCATATCGACATCGGTCTGCACAGCGAAGCCTACTTGCAGCGGGATTTAACGGTGCGGTTTACCCAGGAGGCGATGCGGCTTTGTGACCAGACAGCCGATTGGCCGGAACCAAGTCGGTTCCGATATACTATAGAACACATGTGGTGGTTTTTAAACTTTGCTGCTGACCGGCCTGCGGAGGAAGTGGATCGACTGGTTCGGGAGTATATCGAGCGGGGCCGGATCGGCGTCGGCGCCGGCCACAGCGGCAACCACACTCAAGAGTTCGGCACCGAAGAGCTTTGCCGATCCGCATATTACAGTCGGTGGGAAGCCCGGCGACGCTGGGGCTTGGATTTGCAGGCTGCGATCTTTTCCGACATCAATGGCTTGAGTTGGCCGGTGGCCGATGTGTATTCGGATGCTGGTATCCGATACCTCGGCTTTTATCCCAATCCCTGGCGGGGAAGTGTTGATCTGAATAATGAAACAGGCATACCGGCAGAACTCTTCTATTGGGAAGGGCCGAGTGGGCGAAGTCGCCTCCTGGTGTGGGCATCTTTACATTATACCGGCGGCCCCCGGTTCGGCATGAGTAGGCAGGCCACCCCGGAAACGTTGAAAAAGCCGTTGGCCTCTGCTCTGCGGGCGCTGGAGGCGAAATGGCCGTACGATGTCTGGCTTGTGCCCTGGTACGCAGACAACGAGGACCCGAGCCTCCAACTGGCCGAACTGGCCCGCCAGTGGAACGCCCAATGGCGATGGCCAGAAATTCATACCATCGCTGACCCCGCAGAGGTCTTCCGCCAGGTGGAAGAACGGTTTCGGAATCAAATCCCAGTGCGCCGAGGTGACATCACTCCGAGTTGGGCACAGCATCCGGTCTCTACGCCGGACTATCTGGGCCGAAAACGGGCGGCCGACCGGCTGCTCACCACTGCTGAAAAACTAGCTACCGTCGCCCGCCTGGCCCAACCGAACTTTATTTACCCCACCCTAGAATTCCGTCGAGCATGGAACAGCCTAATCCAGAGCGATGAACATGGCTACGGCGTGAGCCAATATACGGGGAAGAAAGTCTATGTTACCTGGGCGCACAAGCGGCACTGGATCGATCATGCGTTGCGGGTGGCCCAGGCGGAATCGGAGCGTGCCTTGGCCGCCCTGGCATCGGCCATCCCAGTGGACTTGCCGCCGGTGGTAATAGTCTTCAATCCCCTGTTGCAGACGCGGACCGATGTGGTTGCCGTCCGGGTACCGAAGGGACTCCGGATCGGACAAGTGATGCCCCTGGGCCGATCGGAACCCCTGCCCGCTGAACTGGACGGCAATCTCCTCCGGTTTGTTGCCCCGGAAGTGCCTGGGTTGGGGTATAAAGTGTTTCGGCTTTTGGAGGGCTCGCCGCCAACCTGTCAGCGACAGGAGACGACCGAACCGCCGACAATCGAAAACCGATTCTATCGGCTCCGGTTTTCGCCCAACGGTTCGATTGCCAGCCTTTTCGACAAAGAGCTTCAGCGGGAATTGGTCGATCCTGAGGCGCCCTATAAACTGAACGAATTTGTGTTTACCTGGGATGATCACCGAAGTTTTGCTAGGCCGGAGCAAGCTAGCTTTCTGATAGAGAAAAGTCCACTATGCCAGCGGATAGTGGCCCGCACCGTAGAACCCCGCAGCAAAGCCCAGGTTTGCCAAACAGTGGTTCTCTATGACCACGAAAAGCGGATCGACCTCGACAACCGTTTGGAGCATGTGGCCGGGATCTTTGAGTATCCCCGGTATGCGGCCTATGGGTACTATGCATTTCCGTTTGCGGCGCCGGGCGGAAGGTTTCGGGCGCAGCTAAATGGGTGTGTGGTGGAACCCGGCCGGGACCAGTGCCCTATTGGGCTTCGGGATTGGCTGGCGGTGCAGGACTGGGTGGATGTGGCCAATCAGGAGTTTGGGGTAACGTTGGCCCAGCGAGAAAGCCATCTGGTAGAGTTTGGACAGATCCGCACCAACCAGAATAGCCATAACTATCTACCCACCAGCTCTCATATTTACAGCTATCTTTTCAACAATTGGTATCAGAACGGTTGGGCGGCCTGGCCTGGGCCGGGGCATGTGCGGCTCCGCTATCAATATGCTCTCCGAAGCCATCTGGCGGATGCACGGACTGGCAAGGCAGCCCATTTCGGCGCCCGATTTGCCTATCCGCTTTTGGCGACGGTCGTGCTTCGGGCGCAAACCGGCTCTCTGCCGCCGGAACAATATAGCTTTGCCAGTCTGCCGGCGTCCAATGTGGAACTTTTGACACTTAAGCTAAGCGAAACACCCGGCCAGGGGATTGTGGCCCGGCTTGTCGAAACCGAAGGGGTGCCTGTTGTGGCGACGGCCTTTCGCCTGGCATGGCCACAGTTGAACCGGGCGGTGCAATGTTCGGTGGTGGAAGAAGATCGGGCGGAGTTGCCTGAAGGCCAGATCAGCTTCAAACCGTTTGAAATCGCCACCGTCCGATTCTTTGCTCAGGAGCCGTTCCTACCGGCCCCAAAAGCGGAGGCTACGGCACTGAACGAACAGGCCATCCGAATTCGATGGACTCCTGTGCCTGGAGCCGCCCAATACCATATCTTCCGAAGCACCAGACCGGAGGTTTCTTCGGAGATCTGGGATTTTGTGGCCGCCACAACTCACACAGAATATATGGACCAGTATCTAGAGCCGGGCAGCCGGTGGTATTATCGGGTAGCCGCTGTCTCGGCCGTTAACCAGCAAGGGGTCCCCTCAGCAGCGGTCGAAGCCCGTACATTATCCAAAGGCACTGAGCCGCCCTGCCCGGTCGGAGTCCATTATACAGGGCTGATTGACCGACCCACCGCCTGGCATGGCGACCGGCCGGATCTATTGCATCTGCTGTGGGGCCGGATCCCTCATCCGACGATCGTGTACTATGAACTGCATCGGAGCCGACAGCCCGATTTTACGCCTTCCGCGGAAACTTTGCTGGCCAAGGTGGCCCCAGGCCCGTTTGCCGTGGTAAGCTACGATGACCAGGGCCTGGCGCCTAGCACTACCTATTACTATCGAGTGGCGGCGGTGGATATGGAGGGGCGGCGGGGGCCGTTTTCTCCAGTCTGGAGCGGCACTACCCGTGATCCAGCTCCTCGAAAAAGTTCCCGGAAGCCCTCTGCTGAGAAAACTTCCCGGCCCGTCCCTTCCGAAAAAAGATAACCTTCACTACCATCTCTGCGTGGATTGGTTCGGTGTACCTTGTGCAGAAAGGAGTTATACAACATGCGCACATATCTCCAAATCCCCCTTATTTTTCGATGCGTTTTGGTTACAGCTATGGTGATGGGGTTAGGAGGGTGGTTTCGGACCCAAACAGTGGCGGCACCGAAGGCAGAAGACGCCACCCTTCGTACCAGTCCCAAATATGCCTGGCCCAGGGAGGATCAGATGTTGCTGGATGGACCGTGGCAATTGGCCTGGACGGATCGTCCGCAGACGCCGACCTCGCCCAGCCCAGCCCAACAGAAAGTCCAAAAGACTTCTGCCGCCCTTTCGTCGGCCAAGGGCCAAGAAAAAGCCCAGCCCCAAGCGTCCTCCGTGCCTTCTGGCCCGCCCGCTTTGCCGGACAACCTCGATCAGCTAGACTGGTTTAACGTTCAAGTGCCGGCAGAAGTTCACTGGGCGTTGCATCGGGCCGGTAAGGCGCCGCATCCGTATGTGGGCCTGAATGCCACCCAGATGCGGTGGGTCGAAGAGAAGGTCTGGTGGTTTCGTCGGCGGTTTGTGGTACCGGAGGAGTTTCGATCCACGTATGTGCGCCTGGTATTCGATGGGGTAGATTACTACGCCCATTACTGGCTCAACGGGCAGTATTTGGGCCGGTCCGAGGGGGCCTTTGGTGCGGTGAGTCTGCCGGTCGGCCAACTGCTTCGGTATGGGCAAGAGAACGAGCTGGTGGTTCGGCTCGAATGCGGCGGCTACCAGACAGGCCGACCAGGTGGAGCGGCCAAAGCCTCCCTGGTGAAATCCGAACTTTGGAGCGGTTGGCCCATTGGGGCCAGAGATTTTAATACGATCGGCATTTGGCGATCGCTCCGCCTAGTGCGCAATGGTTGGCCGTGCCTGGAACGGCCCTTTGTCCGAACCATCCATCTGGCCGACAAAGAGGCCAAGCTGCGTGTTTCGGTCGAAGTATGTACGGTGGAAGAGAACGAATCGCCGTGTGATCTGACGGTTACTATCCGGGGCCGGGGGTTCCAATCGCCGCCGGTCCAAGGTCGGCTAACCGGCCTTCGGCCGAAGCCGCACATGGTACTGGCCGAGCTGGACTTGACGGTCCCGGAGCCTCGGCTTTGGTGGCCCAACGGCCTGGGCGATCAGCCGATGTACGAGGCGGAAATCCGCTTGGAGCGGGATGGCCGGGTGCTGGATCGACTCCTGACGCCGTTCGGCATTCGCACCATCGAACGTTCCAGGGCCGACAGGCCGTGGGAATCCTACCGCACCGGCCCCTGGGTCTTCCGGATCAACGGCCAGGAGTTTTTCGTCAAAGGGACCAATTGGATGCCTATTGACGTACTGGCCAACCTGGCCGACGAAGACTACCATTGGCATCTGCAAATGGCCCGGGAGGCAGGGATACAGATGATCCGTATTTGGGGCGGCGGCATCCTGGAACCGGAAATCTTTTATGAGCTTTGCGACCGGTGGGGCATCCTGGTATGGCAGGATTTTCCGCTGAGTTGCGGCTGGCAGGCAAAGGCTTTGCCTCGGCAGATATGGGAAAATACGGTCCTTTGGAACATTTGCCGACTGCGGAACCACCCGTCGCTTGCCTTCTGGTGCGGCGGGAATGAATTTCCGCCGTATGATCCGGCCAATGCGGACCTGATCCTCATGCTCCGGCGCTATGTGGAACTTTTGGACGGAAGCCGACCGTTTATGGGCGCATCGCCGGAAGAGGACGATATTCACGGCTATCCGCAGTGGGAGGCCTCGTGGGCGTGGCGATCGGAGTTGGTGCGGGGGCCATTTATGAGCGAATGGGGTTCGCACGGGATGCCGTCGGGGGCTACCTATCGGCAGATCGTCCGGCCAGAAGAGGCCGACGTAGTGATCGGGCCTATCCTATTCCAGATGGATAAAAAACTCATGGAAGAGCGGTTTCCGGAGATTGCGTATCACTGGGTGGAATTCGAGCCGAGCCGATTACCGCAGATGCTGGCCCGTGGATCGGCCTTCGACCATTTGGCCCAGGCGCCGTTAGGCCGATTCAGCGAGGCGGTGGCCGTCGGATCGGGCGAGTTTTACAAGCTGTCGGCCGAGGCGGCCAGGGCAAGCTTCCCGCAGAATGGTGGACTTTTGTTTTGGGTCTGGAAACGGCCCTGGCCGATCGTCGGCATCCAGATTTGCGACGGATTCGGCCATCCGCTGGCCGTCTATTATGAGGTGAAGCGCGCTTTCCGATCGCCCTGGGTGTGCCTGGCCCCGCCGCACCTTACCTATGCGCCGGGCGAAGAAGTGGAAATGCCCATCTGGCTCCTGAGCGAAGCCCGGCAGCCGAACTTAAAGGCGGTGCGAGTGAAAGCTCGTTTGATAGGCCCGGACCTGACAGTTCGGCAAGAGTGGAAGGAGTTCGCAGCGGTGGATCTGCCTGGTTCGCCGAATCCGCTCCAAGGACCCTCTGTCCGATTTCAAGTGCCGGAGGACGCTCGCCGGGCATTCTTCTTTGTGCTGGTGGAGTTGGAAGATGCCGGCGGCAATCTGCTGGCCCGGAATGTATATCCCTTCCGCTGCCCGCCGCAGTTAGAAGACGAGAAATTCCGAAAAGAGTACCGGGCCAAACCGAGCCAGGCGTTTGTGCTGGCAGAAGGCCCCTGGCTCCGGCCGCAACTAGAAAAACTGCCTACCCAACTCTCGCTCCAGGTGCTCCGGGCGGAGAAAGAAGAGTTCGGCCGACTGCGTCTGGAAGTGGAGGTCCGGAATACCGGCCCCCGGCCTGCCGTGATGACCAGCGTGCAGCCGACCGACCTTACCCCGGCAGCGGCCGAGGACGGCTTCTTCTGGCTGGAGCCGGGCCAGAGCCGACGGCTATGGGTTCGGCTTCGGCTTGCGCCTGGCGGACCGGTACCGGAGGCGTCGGCCAACCGCCAAGGCCCCCCGGCCCTTCGCGCCACGGCCTGGAACGCCCCAGAGGGCAGCACAGAGGTGATCCCGCAAAAGGGCAGATAATCTGAGCTGCCTCGCACGGAGGCAGGTATCCGGATAACTAGCTCAGAAACAACCCGGGCACCGGTGTGCCCGGCTCGGGATCAGATCTGCCCTTGCAAGGAGATGGGTACTTATTTAGCTAGCCCCGGCGGCGGAGGAGATAGCCCAAAAAGCCCAACGCCCCTAGACCTAAGAGCGCCAGCGACGACGGCTCTGGGATGATCGATGCAGCGCCTAAAGCAATACCGCTCGTCATGTCGTACACGGTAAAATTCGGCCAATCTCCTCCGGCGGTAGCGCCGACAATCGTAAACGGGCCGGTACCCAAATAGCCGATCGGCAACTTCCACTCAAGGGTATAGCCATAACCGTCCGGATACTGCTGGTTTCCCTCACCGTACTGATAAGCAGAACCCGGAATATCGCTAAAGGGAGTGACGGCATCAAATCCTGATCCGGTCCAGGTGTAGAGCAGAGGAACAGTTAATCCTGTTCCAGATACGTAAGGACTAATAATCAGCCGGTCAATGCCCGTTTGACCAAATAAGGATGTTCCTTCACCGGGAACTCCGTCAATAGCCACCACGTAGTAGTCTGCGTATCCATTCGTCCCTGGAATTCCTTTTAGATCCAAGCGGAACGCTTGAAAGAGATTCGCTCGATCCGTGACGGCATAAAAGGCCGCATAATTATCCCAAAAGGAATCTGGAGGAGGAGGGGGATAGAGAGCATAGGCTCGGATATCTTTTACTAGGGAGTAAGGCGGGACTAAAACATCATTCGATGGATCGGCTATCGGTCCCCAATCTGATGGCGGAGGGCTATACCAGTCGTACAGCCAGTCGGCTTGGGCGTAGGAGGGGAGAATAAAGAGGGCCAGAAGGCCGACACTCACCAGAGCTAGAGTTCGCATAGACATGGAAGCAACTCCTCTGCGTATAGGGTGTTTTTGTTTACCCTTATCCAACCTGGCCCGCTAGGTTGGCCCCGCGCCGGAGCTTCCAGAAAACCTACCATCATACCGAAGGGACATTGTTGCTCGGCGCAGGAAGCTAGCAATTCCGCTTTTCAGAGTAATCCCCGAAGAAGGGCTTGTCAAGGAATTTACCGAAAATTTTTCAAATTTTAACAGCCCCTCCTTTAAGGGGGCATACTTGGAGTATCCTCCGCTAGGGGTATCCGGGGACGATGGGGAACAAGCCGGGGAATAATTTGGTGCAAGAACCCAGGCACTAGGGTGCCCGGCTCTTGGGGGATAACCTAGATTTTAGGGGGGGACTCGGGCCGCGTCTCACCACCCGATAGAAGGCATTTTTGCCCACAGAAAGTGGGGTACATGAAGGGGTTTTAGAGACCAGAGACTTGATGTCTTTGGGCAACACGGCTGTTGCGACTGAGCCACCCAGGCCATACCGGCAGAAAATCGTCCGAAGAGGTCCGCTCCATACTAAAAATTTCAAGTCCTTATTTTGCAAGAAGTTACGGAATATGCAGGCGGTAGGGATTCCCCTTTTTTTCCGGTTAGGAACATCAGTTGAACCACCCATTGCTAGCCAATAGGCCCCGAAAACGACAACAATAGAAGCATGGAACATTTCAGCCGAATGCAAAGGAGGCTTATTTTAGGGCGAAATTGGTCCGGGATTGTTACTGCCGCTCTAGCGGCCATCCCCCGTAGATCGTTATTCCTGCGGATGCGGGAACAAGCCTGGATTTCCGCTTGCGCGGGAATGACAAGGGACTCCTGGATTCCCGCTTGCGCGGGAATGACAAGGGACTGCATTCGGCTGAAATGTTCCTAGAACATAATGCAGAATCGTTCCTAGAACATAACAGGGCCAACGGGGCCTAAAGACCTAAAGAAATCCCAGAACACGGGAACGAATGGGACGGTGGTTTTGCAAATGCGAATCTGCCACCGACGGGAACGGAGTCTGCGCAGAAGTGGGAATTGACGGGCGGGAGAATTCGACGTAAGTTTCTATTTGATAAGAAGTTGGAGCATTTCGTTTCCTCAAGATGGATCGGAGGAGTTCATGCCGATTTTGCCCCAAGAGCCGGACACGTTTCCCGAGGACCTTTTATCGCCCACGCGGCTAGAGGAACTGGCCGAGGGCCGGTGGTGGGCTCTTTATACACTGCCCAGGCGGGAAAAGGAACTCGTGCGTCGGCTTCGGCGGATGGGCGTGTGGCATTACTGTCCGCTTGTTTGCCGACGGTATCGGTCGCCGTCGGGCCGGGCGCGGAGCGTCTGGACGCCGCTTTTCCCGGGCTATGTGTTTTTGGCGGGAACGGAAATGGATCGGTACCAGGCGATGACCACCCAGTGTGTAAGCCGCTCGCTGGAAGTGCCGGACGAAGTAGAACTGATCCACGATCTTCGGCAGATCCAACGGTTGATCGCAAGCGGCATGGCGCTGACGCCAGAGGCGCAATTGGAAGCGGGGCATCGGGTGCGAATACGCAGCGGAGCGTTGGCGGGGTTGGAAGGGGTGGTGATTCGGCGTCGGAGTGGGGATCGGCTTTTGGTGGCGGTGCAGTTTTTGCAAAAAGGGGCTTCCGTCGAAATCGCCGACTTCCAACTGGAACGGATCGACTAACCTTCTAGGAGTGAACGACCGGAAACAAAAAGGCGCCGGGGGATGGAAAGGAGTTCCTGTTTTCTGGATTCCCGCTTCCGCGGGAATGACAACACGGAGCAAAGACAACACGGAGCAAATTTCGCCCCAAAATAAGCCTCCTTTGCATTCGGCTAAAATGTTACAGAGTATCGAGGATGAGAAGGAGGCAGGGGGAGAAGGGGCTGCGATCCCCTCTTTGAGGTTATCTTGAAAAAGGCGTTTTTCAAGGAGGCCGAATGCTTGATTTCTTTTGCCTCTTCAAGTACCCTGGAAAGTAAGTGAGCCTACGGTAGGGAAAGAGTCTTTGCAGGGGGTATTATTTCGGGGCAATAGGGTCCGGGGTGCCTGAGGGCAGTTAGGATATTTGGCAGATGGCTTTTTTTTGGCGAAAATATGAGCCAGAGTACCATATCCCACCGACGCCGTCGCCTGCGCCAGGGGAGGCGGCAGAGAGGTATTTTCGTTGGGTGGGTTGGCTGAATCGGATCGGGGCAGGGATTTTGCTCGTGCCGGCGATTCCGATTATTGGGGTGTTGGTCTTTTTGGTTCGGCTGACCTCGTATGGGCCGGGGATTTATCGGCAGAAGCGGGTGGGGCGGAACGGTCGGGTGTTCACGCTGTACAAAATCCGTACGATGATCCACAACGCCGAGGCCCTGACAGGACCGGTCTGGACCGCGCCGAACGATCCCCGGATTACGAAATTCGGTAAACTTCTGCGGGCGGTACATCTGGACGAATTGCCGCAGCTTTTCAACGTGCTGATGGGGCATATGTCGCTCGTCGGTCCCAGGCCGGAACGCCCGGAGTTTACCGAATATCTGGCCCAGGAAGTGCCGGGGTATATGAGGCGCTATGTAGTGCCGCCGGGAATCACTGGGCTGGCGCAGATCAATCTGCCGCCGGATACCGATGTGGATAATGTGCGGAAGAAGCTTCTGTTGGATTTGGAATATATTCGGACGGCCAATTGGAAATTGGATTTGAAGATTTTGTTGTGTACGGCGGTGCGGCTGTTTGGATTTCCGGGGATGTGGCTTGCCCGGAAATTGGGCCTGTATCGAGAGCCGGCCGCCCTGGAATCGGCGATGGAAACCGCCAAACCGGAAGCGAAGCCTCCGGCGTCTGGAGCGCCTACCACATTTCCTGCGGAGTTGTTGCCGAAATTGGTTACGCTTTCCACCGGCGGGAACGGGGCTCGCAAGGCACACCTTCCCCAGACCACGGCGCCATTGAGTTAAAAAAGGGGGCGTCTGATTTTCTTTTGTCGGTTGGGTTTGCGTCGGGCGGCAACCGGACGAACGGGGCAGAACCCGAAGCGGCGTCGGAACGGGGGAATTTTTCTCTAACAGACGATCTATGTTCCCGGTGTTTTCTCGGAAGAAAAACGCTTCCAGGGTCTCTCTGCCGCCGAACGCCTTGACTGTGGATGTAGAGGACTATTATCAGGTCAGTGCGTTTGAGGACCGAATTGATCGAAAGGACTGGGAAAAATATCCGAGCCGGGTGAAGGAGAATACGGAGCGGTTGTTGGCCCTCCTGCGGCGTCGGCAAGTACGGGCGACGTTTTTTGTGCTCGGATGGACGGCCCAGAATTGTCCCGACTTGGTTCACCGTATTCAGGACGAGGGGCATGAAATCGGGGCCCACGGTTTCTGGCACCAGTGCATCTATCGGCAATCGCCGGAGGCGTTTCGGGAAGACCTGGTTCGGACCAAAGAAGTACTGAGCCACTTGACGGGCCGGGAAATCCTCAGTTATCGAGCGCCTAGTTTTTCGATAACAGAAAGGTCTTGGTGGGCTTTCGAGATACTGGCCGAAGAGGGGTTTCGGTACGATTCGAGCGTGTATCCGATTCGACATGATCGGTACGGTGCGCCGGACAGGCCAGTGGGCATTTATCGGGTGGAGACGCCGTCGGGGCCGATTTGGGAATTCCCGCCGGCGGTTTGTCGCATCGGCGGAATCAATGTGCCCTGTGCGGGAGGGGGATACTTTCGGCTTTATCCGCTTCGGCTGACGTTGTGGCTTTTACGGGCCATCCGGCGGGAAGGTCGGCCTTTTGTGTTCTATGTGCATCCTTGGGAGCTGGACCCGCACCAGCCGCGGTTGCCCGGCAAGCTGTTGAGTCGATTCCGCCACTATTGGAACCTGTCGGCCACGGTGCGTCGGCTGGAGGCGTTGATGGAGCAATTTTGTTTCGCCCCTTTGGGCGAAGTGATGAGAAAACACATAGACAACCAGGATGCAGCGACGGTTCGACAGACGGAAAGCGTCGTGCGATTGACGCCCCATCCCCAGGGGGCGGCAGAGAACCGATGAAGAACGATTCTCGACCGACCGTTTTATTTCTGGTGCATCGGATTCCGTATCCGCCGAACCGGGGCGATCGGATACGATCGTTTCATATATTGGATTATTTGGTCCGGCGAGCCGAGGTGGCCCTGGCCTTTTTGAGCGAACAGACGCCGTCGGCGGAGGCGATCGAGGAGATTGAGGGCCGATGCGGTTGGGTGGGCTGGACGCGATGGGGGCGATGGCGGCGATGGCTCCGGGCGGCCTGGTCGTTTCTCTGTGGGAGGACCGCTACGGAAGGACTATTCGCATCCGGCTCGTTGCGGCGAAAATTGCGTGATTGGCTCCAGGACCATCAGCCCGACGCCGTGCTGGTCTTCTGCTCCAGCATGGCGCAGTATTTGGACTTGCCGGGGTTGGAAAACGTCCGGACCGTGGTCGATCTGGTGGATGTGGATAGTCAGAAGTGGTTCGACTACGCCGACCTGAGCCGAGGATGGCGGCGGTGGGTATATCGGGAGGAAGGACGCCGGCTCCGGCGGTTGGAAGTCCAGATCGGTCGGCGGGCCTCGGCGGTAGTGCTGACGACTCCGCACGAGGCGGCACTGTACCGAAGAATCGCCCCAGAGGCCAATATCCAAGTAGTCCTGAACGGAGTGGATATCGAATATTTCCATCCAAACTTTTCGCCCAGCCGGAAAATCGGCGAGGCTGGGGAATCGTCGCCGGACGCCGAGGCCCGATGTGTGTTTGTGGGAGCGTTGGACTACCAGGCCAATATCGACGGGATTGCGTGGTTCTGTCAGGAGGTTTGGCCCCTGGTTCGCCGCCGGTGTCCGAAGGCCGAGTTCGTGGTGGTCGGCAGTAATCCGAGCGGCGAGGTCCATCGGCTAGCCCAGCAGACGCCTGGAGTTCGGCTTGTAGGCCCTGCGCCGGATGTCCGACCCTATTTGGCCGAGGCGGAAGTGGTGGTGGTCCCCCTGCGGGTGGCCCGAGGGATTCAGAATAAAGTATTGGAAGGATTAGCGATGGGCAAGGCGGTGCTGGCCACGCCGCAGGCCCTAGAAGGTTTGGCCGTCCAGCCAGGCCGGGAAGCCGAATCGGCCGAGGAACCCTCGGCTTGGGTGGAAAAACTGTTTGCGCTGTGGGCGGATCCACAACGTCGAACGGCCTTGGGCCAGGCCGGGCGCACCTATGTCGAAACCCACCACCGATGGGACGAAACGCTTCGGCCGTTGGCCCGGGTCTTAGGGATAGCGGAGTCCAGCCCCGGAGCGGAATCGCTTTGCCTAAGGGATGCAAAAGCCGGGACTACCGAGTCGCCTAGAGATTGAACGGATCGCTTCCCCAGAAAGTACGAAGAAAACATTCCGACGAGTTCCCCCCGATGAACATAGAAAAGGAAAACGCTTCGAATGCGCCGCCGACAGGACCGGCGAATTGTCCGGTTTGTGGGAGCAGCGTGCAGACGCCGGTTTTGGTTCGGCCGGAGACGATCGTCCAATGTTTAGGCCCATGGGCGGCCCGACGGTTAGGTTTTTTTCTTTTGCCGAAAGATTTTCTGCTTTCGGTGGTAATCCCGGTCTATAATGAACGGCCGACCATCGAGGAACTGCTCCGACGGGTTCGGGCCGTCCCTATCCCGAAAGAAATTTTGGTGGTCGATGACGGCAGCACGGATGGGACGAGGGAATATCTGAGCGGTTTGCCTACGGAAGAGAACTTCCGGGTCATTCTTCATCCGATGAACCTTGGCAAAGGGGCGGCACTGAGGACCGGTTTCGCCCAGGCCAAGGGGCAGGTGGTCCTGATCCAAGACGCGGATTTGGAATACGACCCGGCGGAGTATCCGAGGCTAATTCAGCCGATCGTGGAAGGAAAGGCCGATGTGGTTTATGGCTCTCGATTTGCCAGCGACGGGCCGCACCGAGTGCTGTACTTTTGGCATTATGTGGCGAACCGTTGCCTTACCACACTGTCGAACATGCTGACGGACCTGAACCTGACGGACGTGGAGACCTGCTACAAGGCGTTCCGACGGGAAGTGATCGAGGCCATTGCTCCTACGCTAAAGGAGCGCGGCTTTGGGATCGAACTGGAACTGACGGCCAAGGTGGCCCGACGGCGATGCCGGATATACGAAGTGGGTATCAGCTATTTTGGTCGAACGTATCAGGAGGGCAAAAAGATCGGTCTGCGAGACGCCTTGCGGGCATTCTGGTGTATCCTGCGATACGCTGCGGCGGATTGAAACAGAACATATAGAATGAGATCAACCTGAGAGTGAGGCAAGGGTATAATGGAAAAAGGTTTACTTTTCACGTATGCGATGACCTATGGCGGGGCGGCAGTGAGTCTGTTTTATCCCTATGTGGGTTTTTTAATCTATGTCTGTTTTGCCATCATCAAGCCGCCCGCCATGTGGTACTGGTCGGTGCCGGCCGGCGCCTACTACGACCGCACCGTGGCCATTGCGGTGATCATTGGCTGGCTGATCCAGGGGTTCGGCAATTGGAAGTTAGGTAAACAGGCTGGCCGAATCACCTTGACGCTGGTCCTGTTATTCTTTTGGCAGGTGGTGGGCTGGGCCGCCAGCGATATACCAGCTCTGGCCCAATGGCATGTCGTGGACCAGTCCAAAATTCTACTGATGTTTTTGATCGGGATTTCGCTGATCGACACCCCCCGACGCGCCAAAGCCCTGGCATGGACGATGGCGTTGAGCCTCGGCTATTTGGCCTACGAATTGAATCTCAGCTATTACGCCGGTTACAACCGGGCCGGCAACGAAGGGTTCGCCGCTATGGATAATAACTGTGTGGCGGTGGAAATGGCCTGTGGGGCCGGGCTGGCCATGTTTTTGGGTTTCGGCGAACGTCGGCTTTGGCTGAAAGCCATCGGCCTGATCTCTGCGGTGCTGTGCGCCCATACGGTGATGTTCTGTTGGTCGCGAGGCGGGATGATGGGACTGATCTTCGTCGGTATTGCCGGCTTTTTGCTCATCCACCGGGAGCCGAAACATTACCTTTTGTTCCTCCTGCTTTTGGCCTTGGCCTTCCGATTAGCCGGCGATCAGGTCCGAGAGCGGTTCCTGACCGTATTTGTCGATCCGGAGGAGCGGGATACCTCGGCCAATACCCGGCTGGAATACTGGGGCCATGCCTGGCAGGCCATGCAGCGAAATCCCCTGTTCGGCGTAGGACCTGGACATTGGATGCATTACTGCCATCAGGTGGGCATCCGGCCTATCTACATCCATTCGGTGTGGTTCCAAGCCGGAGCGGAGACTGGCTTTCCTGGGTTGGCCTTGCTTCTGGCCTTTTACGGACAAACGGTGTTGTATCTTTATCCATTGACCCGTCGAAAGGCCAGGGTGGGGCATCCGTGGTTTCCGGAGGCGGCCCGGATGGTCATTGCCGGGCTGGTCGGCTATGCCGTCTCCGGAGCCTTTGTGAGTCTGGTGAACTTAGAGATTGCGTATTACTTAGTATTGCTCGGAGCGGCGGTCCTTAAGGTCAATTCCGCCCTGCTGGCCCAACCAGCCATGCAGTGGGCCCCCATGACCCAAAGGCCGCCGGAACCTAACCGTTCCTGGCAACCCGCTCCCGCCTAACACCGTCAAAAACGGAGACCCCTCAGGGAGAGAGTGAAACATGGACACGGATCCCCAGGTCCCTAAAACTTTTCCGAACTCCCTGCCTGCGGAAGGCAATCTTTTGTCATCTCTCCACCTGCAACTGGCGGAGACCGAGTGGATGGAGTTCGAGGCTGGCGCGGGGGCCGCCTCCTGGCGGGAAATGTTTCTGGAGCTTTTCTATTACCGGGAACTCCTTTGGCAGATGATCCTTCGGGACATCCGCATCCGATATAAGCAGGCGGTCATGGGATTTGGCTGGGCGCTATTGATGCCGATTTTGGTGGTGGGGTCTGGCTTTGTGGTCAAATATGTGTTGGCCCAGACGGCTGGTTCCGCTCTGGAAACCAAGGCGGTGGCCGGCATGGCCGTCAAGGCGTTGGCCTGGACCTTTTTCGCCGGTTCCCTGGGGTTTGCCGTCAATAGCCTGACGAATAACATCGGCCTGGTGACAAAAATCTATTTTCCGCGAGAGGTGTTTCCTCTGTCAGCGGTCCTGGTGCAGGCATTCGATACTTCCATTGGTACGGTGTTGGTCCTGGTGGCGGTGGTGGCTTTGCCGGGGGTGGGGCTGAGCTGGACCGGCCTTTGGGCTTTGCCGTTGGTCCTGCTGCTAGTGGCTTTTACCCAGGCTTTGGCGCTGGTACTTAGTTGTGCGAATGTCTTTTTCCGGGATGTGAAATATATCGCACAGCTTTTAATCACCTTTGGGATATTTTTTACCCCCGTCTTTTACGAGACAGAGATATTAGGGCCGATCGGTTCTCGCCTGATGATGCTCAATCCCTTGGCCCCGATCCTCGAAGGTTTGCGGCTCGCCGTGGTGGAGCATCATGGGCTGCTCCATGTGTTGACCGCATCGACCGCCGCCGGCGTCGAGATGCATCTATGGCATCCGGGCTGGCTAGTCTATTCCGCCGTCTGGGCTGTGGGAGGGCTGTTATTCTGTTGGCGCATGTTCCACCGATTGGAGTTTTTGTACGCCGAGTATATTTAAACCGCGGCGTTTGGGACGGTTGCAGACGCCGTCGGGTCGGATACTATCTTTGGAAAACTGCGGACGCCAGCGGATGCGCACGGTAGCCATCGTCCAAGCGCGCATGGGATCGACCCGATTGCCGGGCAAAGTCCTTCTGCCTCTTACCCCGGGGCAAACACTCCTAGACGCTGTGTTGGACTGTCTCCGACAGGCAGGCGCCTTGTTGGCAGAGCGAGCGGTTTCGTCCGCGGCCGACGCCCTCTTGGCCGACGTGGTGGTAGCCGCCACGACCCGGCCGGAGGACGACGCCATTGCAGAACATTGTCGCGCCCGGCAAACGGCCCTTTTTCGCGGAGAGGCCGAGAACGTCCTAGAGCGTTTTGTGCAAGCAGCCGAGGCATTCGAGGCCGACGCCGTGCTCCGGGTCTGTGCCGACAACCCCCTGTTGGACCCGCACCTGATCCGGTGTCTGGTGCAATTCGCCGAGCAACGCCGTCCGGACTATGCGGGATATCGTACCGCGGTGGGGACCCCGGCCATCTGCACGCCGGCAGGACTCACTGCCGAGTGGGTAGCCACGGACGCCCTTCGCCGTTTGGTCCGCTCCGCTCCTACTTCCGAAATGGCCGAGCATGTTACTCTAGGCGTTTATAGTCAATCCGGGTATGATACTGCGTGGTTGCCGCTGCCGGAGTGGGCGGATTGCAGTTGGCTTCGCCTGACCTGCGACACGGCGGACGACTTGGATCGGCTTCGGTATATTTTTACGTCGGGTCCGGTTCATTCTTCGCGAGAGGAATTGATCGCATGGATCGCCGATCAGCCCGGTTTGGTCCAGGCCATGCGCCAGGCCAACCAAGCCAACCCTAAACCATTGGTTTCGATCCCCGACAGGGGGCGAAACTCTAAAGGAATCCCCACTCGGTAGTTCTCCGTTGGGTTCAGACAGGATAGGAGGATCGGTTTTTGTTTTTCTCGGCGTCGGTTGGTTCCTAGCATGGAGGGCCTCTCATGGAAGACGTTTTGCCTCGCTCTCAGCTTCCTTCCGAAGCCATAGAGGAACATACCCTGATCGTGGCCGAGATCGGCCAAAACCACAACGGTTCGATGGCCTTTGCCCAAGCGTTGGTCGATATAGCGGCCATGCCGATCATCGACTATTTCACCCATGAACAACTGCCCGGCGTCGATGCGGTCAAGCTGCAAAAGCGCGACCTGAGCGAAGAGCTGACCGTGGACGCTTACCAGGCGCCCTATGATTCGCCTCACGCCTTCGGCCCCACCTACGGCAAGCATCGGGAGGCTCTGGAACTGAGTTATGAGGAGCATCGAGACCTCGGCCAATATATCCATGAGAAGGGCCTGCTTCTGGTCGAGACGCTTTGTTCGCCGCGATGCGTTCGGCTTTGCGAGATGGTGCGAATTGACTATCTCAAGGTCGCTTCCCGAGACCTGACCAACATTCCCTTGTTGCGTGTCCTGGCCGACACGCGGATTCCGATCATGCTTTCTACGGGGATGATGACCGATTGGTCGGAGTTGGACGTCGCTTTGGAAGAGATCGCCCGTCGTCATGAGCAGATTACCATCCTGCATTCGATTTCCGAATATCCGGCTCATTATGAGAACCTTGATCTTGGTCGGCTCGGTCGGCTCAAGGAGCGTTATCCGCAGTATCGGATCGGCTATTCGGACCACTCGATCGGCATTGTAGCGCCGGTGGCGGCTGTGTGCATGGGCGCCGGGGTGATCGAAAAGCACATCACCATTAGTCGGCGGCTCAAGGGCAGTGATCACGCCGGCGCGTTGGAGCCGGACGGCCTTTGGCGCATGACGCGCGACATCCGTAATATGGAGCGGGCGCGCCGCCCGGTTTCCGACGCCCAGCGCGCCGCTGTCGTTGCTCCCGTGCGGGCCAAATTGGAGCGGTCCTTGGCCTCGGCCCGGCCGATCCAACCCGGTGAAGTCCTTGCCGAAGCCGACCTCGTGATGCTCAGTCCCGGCGATGGCCTCCCCTGGCGGGAGCGAGACCGACTGCTGGGCCGAAAAGCTAAACTCCCCATTCCCGCCCATGTCCATCTAAAACCTGAAATGTTTCAGTAGGTTCTGATTGTCTCTAACCTCGGCAAACCGATTCGGATTTTCGGTGTGATGGAAGAAAATCTTTCTCTTCGGATGCGCGTCGAACGGGTTCGCGCCCTCGTCGTCGATGTCGATGGCACGATGACCGACGGCGGCATGTGGTATCTCGACGGCGGCGGCGAAGCCAAACAGTTCAACGTCCGCGACGGCGTCGGCATCCTCCTGCTTCGCCGGGCAGGCATTCTGGTCGTCATGGCTTCGGGCGAACGGCTGGAGCTTTTGGAGCGGCGGGCGCGCCGGCTCCAGGTCGATGCCGCCTTTTTCGGCTGCCGAAACAAAGCCGAAACCATCGAACCCTGGCTCTATCGGCAAGGGATCGGCTGGCCGGAAACCGCCTGCCTGGGCGACGAGATCAACGATCTGCCCCTGGCACGCCGGTGTGGACTGGTCTTGGCCGTCCAGGACGCCAATCCCCTGTTTCTTCGTCATGCCCATCATGTGCTCAAGAGTCGGGGCGGCGAGGGGGCGGTCCGAGAGGCGGCCTTGTGGATACTCCAATATCAAGGTCGGCTTCCCGCGGCCTTGGGGGCCTTCCTTGCAGAAATGGGGGAACCTCCTGTAGAATTTTAATCAGTCGTAGGCTTATGTCCGTAACGTCGGCTGTTCAGCCGGCGAATCGCTCAGGCTAGACAGCCTAAGTTACTACAAAACTTTTCCGGCGTATCGAAACCTAATCCGCGTAAATGGACAAAAGAATCCCACATGGAGGAGTATCCCATGAGAACAGACATGGTTAGGCATGGGCAATTCTGGGGCGTTCTTGTGGGCCTGGTCCTGAGCGGCGGCCTAAGTGCCGCTTCCGTTTTCGCCGAACAGACAAAGGAGCCGCCCGCCGACCCTAAGTCGCCTCCGATGACATTGGAAGACCTCTTGCAGGCGGCCGAAGGGAAACCGGCGATTACACATCGGCAGCCTGTCCCGGACCAAGCCGCTGTGCAAAAGGCCCTCAAAATGCTCGACGAGGTGTATAAAGACGACATGACCGCCGCCAAAACCCCAGAGAAAAAGCGATCCTTTGCTGGGCGTCTCTTGGCCGAGGGCCTGGATGCCCAGATACCGGCCGAGCAGTTTGCCCTCTTGCAGGCGGCCCGCCAGTGGGCGGTCCAGGCCGGCGACGTCTCGTTTGCCCTTCGGGCCGCCGACGCCATGATCGAACGGTTCCAAGTGGACGCCGTGGCCATTAAAGCGGAGGCTTTGGAGGGCCTGAGCAAAACCGGATCGCCCGTCTCGCCGGTGGAGCTGGCCGAGGCCGCTGAACCGCTGGTTCAAGAGGCGCTCGATCACGATGCGTATGACATGGCGGTTCGGCTGAGCCGACTCGGGCTCAATGCCGCCCGCCGGACCAAAAACGCCGAGCTGATCAAGCGTCTGACCGCCCAAAATAAAGAGGTGGAACAGGCCGCCAAGGCCTATCAAAAAATCCAGGCCGCCAAAGACGCCTTACGCCAAAATCCCAACGACCCCGAAGCCAACTTACTGATGGGCCGGTATTTGTGTTTTGAAAAAGGCCGATGGGAGGAAGGGCTTCCGCATTTGGCCCAATCGGCCGACGAATCGCTCCGCAAGCTGGCCGCCGACGACCTGGCCAAGCCTACGGAGGCGGCCCAACAGACGGCCCTGGCCGAAGCCTGGTGGCAGCGGGCCCAGGAGGAAAAAGACACCCAAGCCCGCTCGGCCATGCAAGGCCGATGCGCTCATTGGTACGGGGAGGCCCTGCCCAAATTGGGCGGTTTGGATAAGATCAAGGCTCAACGCCGCATCCAAGAGGCCGGCGCTACAGCCCCGAAAACCGCCGCTCAATCCGCCCCCCGCCATTACCTCGACCCGCAGAATCGGAAAAACATTGCGGTTCTTTGGTGGTCGGGCGGCTGGCGCGGCGATGGCTCTAAGTTTCTCCAAATCGAGAAGGCTCCCGGCGGCGGCTATCGGCTGGTTGCCCACCCAGAGTCAGGTTGGATCGTATTAATTTTCACACATGTCCCGATTGTTAATCATAGGATGCTAATGACGTTTAGTGTAGAAAAAGAACGATGTGATCTCAATATATGTAATGTAGAACTTAAAACCGACTTTCCGAGGATTATCCTCCCTTCTGAAGGCAAAAAACATACTGTGGAAATATGGATAGAAAACCAAGAATTGAAAGCCCTTTTAGATTCCCGCCCCGTTCATTTTGAACCGCACGATTCTAAACATTATTTACATTATCATTTGTCTCTTAAAGCTGGCTCAGCAATTGTTATTCATGATCTTCAGTTTATCCCTAATAAAGGCATATCCGGTTCTTCGACTCGTCAATCTGTCCCGAATCAATAGCCAACTCTTTTCGCATGTCCGACGTCGTTCTGGAAGTTGTCGATCTCTGGAAGCGATTTTCACGAGGCGAGTATTACGACAGTTTGCGGGATTGGGTGCCGGCGCTGGTGGGTCGGCTTTTTGGGCGTCGGCCGCAGCCGGACCAGCTCGGCCAGCGCGAATTCTGGGCCTTGCAGGAGGTGAGTTTTCAGGTCCGGCGGGGCGAGGTGCTGGGCATTATCGGCCCC
>JAKPGL010000210.1 GCA_029550925.1 Planctomycetota bacterium | reverse complement strand
TGATCCGCAAGGTGCTGCCGGCATCGACGCCCACCACATGGTCGCCATCGCCGTTATGCAGCACCAGAGTGCCACCCCAAATGTTCGAGCCGCTTACGCTCCGGAAGGAGGGGCTGTCCGTGGTGGCTGTGCCGGATAGATAGATCGTTTTACCAGAAGGAATGGTAACCCCGCCGAGCAGCTCCACCACGGCATTGGCATTGGTGACATGGAAGTAGCCGCCAGGTACAGCATTGTTGGCCGTTACCCGCACCACACCACCGGTGACATCCATCCAGCGGTTATAGCCGGTGTTATCGCCCGAAAGGATAAGAGTACCTGTTCCCACTTTTTTTAGATAGGCATTGGCTCCTACACCGGCCGAAAGCAGACTGGAAGAAATTTCCACCGTCAGGCCGGCGCCTACATTGATTTGTTGCGTCTCTCCAAAGGACAACGTACCGCCCTGGAGGGTGTAGGAATTGTTGAAGGTTAGGTTATTGATCTGGGCGCCGGTAGGGACGCTGATCACAGGACCTGTCGGCGGGATGGTGGCCGGGAAGGTGGCCTCGTCGGTCAAAGTCGGTATTTGGGCCGGGTTCCAATTCCCGGTGTTGTTCCAGTCGGCGTTTGTTCCACCGGTCCAGGTGAGCAGGGCGGCCTGGGCCGGCAGGGCCGGGAGAAGACCGATCAGGCCGAATCCTACCAGAAGGAGTGCGGAGCGGTTCCTGGTCTTATACGCAATGGATCGAGACGCGGCGAACATGGCACAGCCCTCTACGGAAAAAAGGCGGTTACATACATATAGTAAACCTGGGGTTTCCCTTCCCAAAGTTTTGGGAGTCTTCTAAGCTCTCCCAATTTGATTATCCCCAGCAGGGGGGATTTTGTCAAACTTTGGGCGTCAAAAAAACAAGCTGGGGAAGAAAAGAAGAGGCTACCTCTCCCTCGAAATGGTGGGTTGCCGCCCCTTTGTATTCTCGTCCGGGTCGCCTCCGCCAGACAGCGGATATAGCTCGAAAGGAAACCTGGCTATCGGGAAGAACCGGAGGTTTCCTGGCCGGTGGATCGGCCTTTGGCGAACACCAATAGGGCTTCGACCACCAGCCAACCGGCCATGGCGATCAGAACGCCGGAGACGATAGTCAAGGCCCATTGCTGAGTCGGCGAGAGTTTTGTGTCCTTCCAGAAACCGGGGATGCTCAGGAGCATGGCCCAGGTGGAGACGATCAACATGGCGATCATCGGCAGCAGGGTGTACCAGACGGGCCGACGCAACTTCCATAAAAACACACTGACCACCAGCAGGGCCAGCCCGGCCAGCATTTGGTTGACGGTACCGAAAAGCCGCCAGAGCGTCTGCCCGGCCGGCACCAGGGCGAAAAAGGCGATCCCCGCCACAGCCACGGCCGAACCCACATACCGGTTGGCCAACCAGTTTAGCCGAACCGCCCGGCACAGCTCTTCGACATTGAAGCGTAAAAGCCGGGTGGCCGAATCCAGCGTGGTCAGTGCAAAGGCAACCACAGTAACAGCCAGCAAGGTCTGACCTACCCGGGGCGGAATGCCCAGGTGCTCGAGGAACATCGAGCCGCCGTGGAACATGGCGTGCAATTGGCCTGCCAGTCCTGCCCCCCGAAGACCAGACCAACTGGCATAGATGCCGCCCGGGCCCCAGTCTTTGGTATTGCCCGCCACACAGGCAACGATGACCAGGACGGCCAAGGCCGCCTCGGTCAACATGCCGCCGTAGCCGATCGGCAGGGCGTGGGTTTCCCGGTCCAGTTGTTTCACGGTGGTGCCGCTGGAGACCAGGCTATGGAAGCCGCTGACCGCGCCGCAGGCTACGGTAACAAACAAGAAGGGGATCCACGGCAAGGCGTCGGGCAACTCGCCGCGCACTGGTTCGCATTCGACCCGATTGGCCTCCGAACCCACCAGACCGGCGATCATCAGCCCGATAAATAGCGCCGCCAACATGAAATAAAGCTGAAAACTGTTGATGTAGTCCCGGGGTTGCAACAGGAGCCAGACCGGCAGCACCGACGCCAAAAAGGCATAAGCCAATAGACTGGCAATCCAGGCGTAATTGGCCCGACCCAGGGCGGATTGGGGATCATTCAGGCTGCCCAGATCGGCCAGGGCCTCTTTTTGGCCGGTCGCCTCCAGATACTTGGCCACCGCCGCCGCTCCATACGGACGACTCAGAACAGGAGTATTTTCCGCGGAAGATTCCTGGGGAGGTTTTGCAGAGCTTTCCGCCTCTTGAATCGCTGTATCTACCACCTGACGCGTTTGCACCGAACAAAACCATCGGTAGCTGAGCACCGGGGTATAGATGCCGTAGAGGATCAGCCCGGCAAAGACGACCAAAGCCGCTGCCGTGGTCAGGCCCAACGGCGCCCGAAACTGATAGACGGCCAACCCCACGCCGATCGCCACCAGCATCAGGCCGAAGGTGGGCACTATAGCGTCGGGATTGTAGTTGAGGAAAAGGTCGGCCAGCGTGCTGCAAAAGGCGCCCATTGCCACCGACATCATGAAGAAGATGATCAGCAGGGCGAGCAGCCGGGCGCGCGGGCCGATCACATGTCGGCTCACTTCGCCGATGGATCGGCCTTGGTGATGGAGGCTCACATACAAGGCCCCCATGTCATGCACCGCCCCGATAAAGATCGACCCTAGCACCACCCACAACAAGGCCGGCAACCAGCCCCAAATGACCGCCAAGGCAGGCCCCAGGATCGGCCCCAGGCCGGCAATCGAGGCGAAATGATGGCCAAACAAGATCGGCGGCCGAGTGGGCACATAGTCGATCCCGTCCGTCAACGTATGCGACGGGGTAGCCCGATTCGGGTCCAGGCGAAATATCCGTCGGGCCAAAAATCGCCCATACGTAAAATACGCCGCCACCAGCGCCGCCAATGACACCAAAGCGATCAGCATTGCATTATGGAGCATGGTTCGATTCTCCCGCGGGGAAACTTCCTCTCTAGGATCCGTGGAACAGGAGAAAACAGGGGGATTGGTACATTTTAGCTGAATGCAGTAGGCCTATCCTTATCCCTCTCCCCTGGCCGTCGAGAGGGTGGAGTGAGGGGGAAAAGGGAGGGGGCAATCGCCTGTTGACTCCCTCACCCGGCTTTCGGCGTAGGCAGTGCCTACGCCCTACAGGCCTCTCCCACAAGGGGAGAGGCGGCTTTCTTCATTCGGCTAAACTGTTACGGGGATTCTTATTCTCCCGCATCCGGTCAGCGGAACCATGTCGGTATGCCCCCTGGGTTGCTACCGGTTCTGTTCTATAATAAGTTTCTTTAGCGGGTTAGGAAATGCCAATCGGCCTTTTTGTGGAGAAAATTCGGTGGCGGAAAAGGTGATTATCATCGGCAGCGGTCCGGCGGCCTGGACGTCGGCCATCTACGCAGCCCGGGCGGAATTGCAGCCTTTGGTCTTTGAAGGGGCGGAAACCGAGGAAAACCGGCTGGCCGGCACGTTGCCCCTGGGGCAATTGGCCCTGACGACCGAGGTAGAAAACTATCCCGGTTTTCCGGCCGGTCGGTTGCAGGAGTATTTGGACTCGGCCATTGACCCGGCGAAACGGCAATATATGCCGCCGCAGACCGGTCATTGCATCACCGGGCCGGAACTGATGGAACTGATGCGGCAACAGGCTAAAAACTTCGGCGCCCGCGTCATCACCGAAGACATTGTACGGGTGGATTTCCAGACGTATCCTTTCCGGCTTTGGGCTTCGGACGACAGCCAGTGGGAGGCGATGGCGGTGATCGTGGCCACCGGCGCACGGGCGAACTGGCTGGGGCTGGAATCGGAACAGCGGTTCAAAAACCGGGGCGTCAGCGCCTGCGCAGTTTGCGACGGGGCGTTGCCGCGGTTTCGCAATCGTCCGGTCGCCGTGGTGGGCGGCGGGGATGCGGCTGTGGAAGAAGCCGTCTATATGGCCAAGTTTGCCGGCACAGTCTATCTGGTGCATCGCCGGGACCAACTGCGGGCGTCCAAAGTGATGACCCGCCGGGCCTTGGAACATCCGAAAATCCAAGTCCTTTGGAACCGAGTCGTCGAAGAGGTTCTCGGAAACGACCAAGAGGGGGTAACCGGCCTCCGACTACGAAGCACCGTGGGCGAGCCGGAAAAGACAGTAGATGTCTCGGGCCTTTTTGTGGCCATCGGCCATACGCCCAACACCCGCTTTCTGGAAGGGCAATTGGAACTCACGGAGAAAAAATACATCCGCTGGACAACGCCGTTCCGGACCTATACCAGCGTGGAAGGGGTGTTTGCCGCCGGCGATGTGTGCGACGACTACTATCGGCAAGCCATTACGGCGGCGGGTACCGGCTGCATGGCCGCCCTGGACGCCGAACGCTGGCTCGCCGCGCGAGGGATTTGAAATTACGGGAACATTTCGACCGAATGGAGGAAGAATCTATCCTCCCGGCGTGCAAGCAGCCCGGATATGATCCCCCGGAAACCTCTCTAAGATCGGCTCGTCCGAGCGGAAAAGGGCGTTCAACTCCCTTGGCGGCGCAAGGCACGTTGGAGCAGGTTGGCGGTGATCCGTTGGACCCGAGGGTCAGGCCCGTGCGGCCGACTCCAATGGGACCAGGGCAACCAATGCCCCGGCGGCGATGCTAAATCCTGGCACCAAAAGATCGTCGAGGCATTGAAGACGAAATTGCCTTTCGGCCCAGGATAGATGGTAGCCGTCCAATGCTGCGGCCGATCTCCGCCCTGCCAGGCGGTTCCTTCAGCCACCACCTCCAGGCCCGGAATATCCTTCGGTGGATCGCCGTGATACTCCCAGCCGATCAGCCCCGGAATGGCGTCGCCGTGCTTCATGCCAGTGCCTTCAAAAATCCAATGCTCCGGCATGGTGCAAACCCAATCGCCGCCGCCGTTGACCGGATCCACATTGCGGGCGCCAATCAGATAGCCTTCGTCCGGTCCTCGGTGAGGAAACGGACCATGCTGTTTGTGGCGATCTTCGGCATATTTGTAGTTGCCGCCGTACGGGCCGCCCCGGAACATGATCCGCGCCGGTCGGCCGTCGGTCGATGGTTTCAGCGGGCTGACCCAGCAGACCGCATTGCCGGATAAAAACAAAAGCGTTACCCCGGCGTCCCGCATTTTCACTACGCTATCCCATTGCCGAATGTCCCAATATTCGTCGTGGCCGTTGCTGATGAACACCTTGCATCGGAGCCCTCGGTCCGGACTGATCATGTCCGCGTTGGAACAGTAGGTAACATCATACCCCTGCTGCTCCAACCAATAGGCCAGAGGAAATTCAAAACAGAGCCATTCGCCCGAGCCGATCGACTGGGGATTTTCATAAATCTGGGCGTATTTGCCGTAGGGACGATCGAAACTCGCATCGGCCCAAGGGCCTTGGGTGCCTTTCGGGTCGGTATAGACGGAGTAGCTGTCCGGCCATCGGTTATAGGCCTGCCAGGTGTTGTCGCTTACTTGCAGGAGGATGTCGGCCGGGCGGGCGTCCCGGACCACAAAGACGATGTAGCTTTGCCAATAGGGTTTGTCTTTGCCGGGCAGGGTGGTCAGTCGGCCTAGATAGACGCCGCTGGGCCAGTCGGGCGGAATAGTGAGCGAACAGGCCGGCGTCCATCGGCATTCCCGTAATCGGCGTGGGCCGACCGGGGGCACTGGTTGGGGCTTACCGTCAAAAGGGCCCAAAGTCGTCATCAATCGGGCGCCTCGGCCGCCGTAATACCCGGTGCGAAAGATTTCGATTTTGAACTTTTCCGGCGGATCGGTGCTGACCATGATCTCCAAGGTCTCTCCAGCGGCCACGGATTGCTTGGAGCAGTAGCCTTCGATCCAGGGAGTGCGGAATCCGCCGACCTTGTCCAAGCGGACCCGGGTCAATTGCCAGTCCAGCGCCCCGGGTTTTTGGTTCTCTTGCTGGATCAGATGGACGGCGGCGGGCTGAGGGGAGGAGGCCGAAGGAGCGGCTTGCGCAGCCTGGGCCAAACTGGCGGAAACATTTCCGTCCAAGGAAAGCGAGACCACCGAAAAAGCGGCGACGCCCCCTACGGCGTCTCGGAAAAACTCACGCCGGGATACGGCCTGGTTCGGAGTGCTTTTCATGGGCCGGTCTCCTTAAAAAAGAGTACCAAGGAAAGCAAAGAGACAGGACTTCGAGTTTACACGACCCCTTGATTATGACGAAAAGCCGATCGGAAATCACCCGGCAGGAGGAAATATCCAGGGGGCATCAATCGCAACCTGGAGGCAGCGGATCGCACATCGCCCAGGGGGCAAAGTGGACACTTTGGGAAATGAGACAAGGGGAAGGATGATTATTTTTTGGGCATATACAACTTTTGAGGGGGCATTGGCCACCTGTTGTCATTTTGACTCTTTTCGGAAAAGCCTGAAAAGTGGGCAATTTTTCTTTCGGTTGCTTCTTTGGTGGGCACGGTAGGTGATCGGACGTAAGTTCTTATAATGCTTGCACTTATAGCAATGCTAGCATTCTCTTCTACAATTCCGGCAGTAGGCGTGAGACCAACGTTCGGTCCAAAGCCTCTGAAAAAGTTTTTCCCCGTAACTTGGATGTTCTTGGTATTGGCTTTTTCCGGAAAGGACCCTCCGAATGAGCAACATTTCTTCCTTGCCGATGCCGGTTTCGGTAGATTTGCAAGAGATCTATCGCCTGGCTTATGAGAAATTCCGTCAGGTGGGCAATTGGGTGGAATTCTATCGGGAAATCTTCGGCGTCAAGGGATTGCTCCGCCAAGTGTTTCCGATCCCTCAACAGTATCACGAATTCCAAAAAACCCAAGAATATGTGGAAATTCAGCGGATGTTGAGCCAACTACGAAAACGCGCGGCTCCGGTTCGAGACGAAGAAACCAAAGTGATTACCGTCCGGATTCCTAAAAGCCTTTACGACGCCCTCCACCACGAAGCCGACGAACATCACACCAGCCTCAATAAATACTGCATCTCCAAACTGTTGCAACTGCTCGATTCCCGGATATTTCCGCCCGAAGAACAGACGGAAAAAGTGGCAGAAGGCCAAACAGTCCTCAACGGCGAAGATTTCTGAAAACAGGCCGAGCTAGATGGCCGACAGGTTCTCTCCCCTGTCCGGGGCGTGGCGGTCTGCCCCCAGCGCAAAAAAATAGAGAGGAGTGGACCTGTAAGCCGGGTTCTGTCCCCTCGACAAAAAGACGGGCTCAAGTTGGCCCAGAGGGCTCTCAAAGGCCCTAAATGCGGGCTCATAAGGCCCAACAATAGGTCGAGGTGGATGGCCATTCCTCTAGGAGGTCGATTGCTCGACCCCTCAAGCGGTCCACCCGAGAGTCATAACGGGCCGGACCAACCCGTGGGCAGTCCAGGCGGGGCTGGACCGCCGCTGCTCCCTGCTTGACCTTGCTCCTGGTGGGGTTTGCCCTGCCAGGTCGGTCGCCCGACCTGCGGTGCGCTCTTACCGCACCATTTCACCCTTACCATGCGGGCTTGCGCCCGCTTTGGCGGTGTGGTTTCTGTGGCACTTTCCCTGGTCTTGGGGCAACCTGAGCGGCCCCTAAGCCGGTGGGTGTTACCCACCACCATGTCCTGCGGAGCCCGGACTTTCCTCCCGCTAAGAGAGACATTGGAGCAAGCTCCCGTTGACCCTCTCAGCCGGCGGCCATCCAGTCCACCCCTCTCTTTCCATTTTATCGCAAACAGGAGGTTGGGCAACGACAGACAAAATCCCAAGAACCTCAAAATCCCGCACACCTCTCCACTGGCCGAAAGACCAGTGGGGGGCTACCGCTTATGAGTCGGCCAGTCCTTCAAAAGGTCCAGCCTTTCGAGTGGTCATCGGCCCAGGAGGCGATCGACCGCGGCGCCGATGTCCTGTTGGGTCATCAAGGCTTCGCCGACCAGCATGGCCTGCACTCCCGCCTCTTGCAGCCGAAGCACATCCTGTCGGGTGCGGACGCCGCTCTCGGCCACAACCACATAGTCGTCCGGTATCTGGGAGCGGAGGCGAATGACCTGCTCCAGATCGACCTGAAACGTATGCAGGTTTCGATTGTTGACGCCGATCAGCCGTCCGCCCAGCCGAAGCACCCGAGGCAGGTTCTCCGGATCATGGAGTTCCACTAGCGGCGTCATACCCCAGGCAAGGATTTCTCGATAGAGCTGGGCAAGGCGAGAGTCGTCCAGACATTCGGCGATCAGCAGGACGGCATCCGCCCCGGCGGCGCGGGCTTGCAGGACTTGATAAGGCGTGAGGATGAAATCCTTCCGAAGGATCGGCAGGGAGACGGTAGCCCGAACCCGCTCCAGGTCCTCCAGAGAACCTCCGAAGAACTCCGGATCGGTCAATACGCTCAGACAGGCGGCGTCATGCTCTTGGTAGATTCGGGCGATTGCTTCGGGTTGATAATCGGCTCGAAGAAGTCCTTTGGAAGGACTTTGCTTTTTCAGCTCGGCAATCAAGCGGATCGTTGGGCCGCCGCTCAGGGCGCCGAAAAAATCCCGTGGGGCAGGGGCGGCTTCCGCCCGCCGCCGGAGGGTCTTTTCCGGCGTCATGGCTTCGGCCCGAGCGATTTCCTCCTTCTTGCCGGCGACAATCCGTTCCAGAAAGCCGAGCGTCATCGTTGCCTCAGACCCTTTGGCGTCAAAGATTCCCTTGCAAGGAGGGTGTTTTTGGGGAACCCGATACATGGCGACCTTCTCAGGCCGCCGCCTTTTTCATCCGTAAATTCCATTGTTTCAGGATGGTTTCTAAAACTGGAAAGGATTATTAGCCTCCTTTTCTTTTGCGGGAGGTTTTTCTTGGTTTGCCTCTGGTTTTTCTTCGGCGGGTTCTTCTGGTTGGGCTTCCGGCCCCGCAGGTTTCTCTTCTGGTTTCTTTTCTAGTTTTTCTTCTGGTTTTTCTTCTGGTTCCGCTTTTGGTTTTGCTTTTGCTTTGGGAACGGGTTGTTTTTCTTCGGGCGGTTGAGCGGGTTGTTCTTTTTCTTCTGTTTTGGGGAAAGCCTCTTGCTGGATGATGGCGGGGCGCTGTTGCTTCGGTTTGCGGGCGGCGCCATGTTCGACGGGTTGGGCCAGTTCGATTTCATGGAGGCATTGGACAAGCCCGCTCGGGGTGGCCATGTAAATCCGATCGTTTTCCGTATTAGTAAGCAGGATCTGGCCCAATACGGAGAAAGCGTCCAATCGATTCCCCTTGGTCCGGTCGAGCACATGGATCCGGGAGAGCTTATCTACAGCATAGACGCGATCTTTGCTGGCGGTGACGAATTGCACGACTTCGGGAACATACCAGATCAGTTTGCCGGTTGAGGCTTCCAGACAGTACATGCCGCCGTCCAGAGTCGTTACGAAAAGCTGCTCATCGATCAGCGTCGGCGATCGCTCGATAGTTCGCCCGGTAGCAAACTTCCACAGGATATTGCCCGACTTTTCCGCGATGGCCCATACATAGCCGTCGTGGTTGGCCGTGAAAAAGACGCCGCCCTCGGCGCGTTTTTTCGGATCGGGCGGCAAATAAGCGGGCGGTGCGGAGATAGCCTTTTCCGTTTGAAGCCGATGCCGAATGGTCAACTTTTCTTCCAGTTTATCGAAGACCCCAATAAACAAATATCCCAGATGAGAAGGCCAAACAACCAACTGCTCGCGGGCGTCCTCGAAGCCCACTTGAAGCGGCGTCATCGTGTGGCCCAAAGACTGACACACCACAGGACGGACCTTTTCCTGGCTTAAACGGAGTTCGGCCATACGAGTCCGACGTTCTTCTGGGCTTTCTTTCTGCTTTTTTCGACTCGAAGCGCGCAGTTCGCCAAGAGCTTCCCGGGGGTCTTTGGCCGGTTGCAAATGGTAAGAATAAATCAGTCCCTCCAACATGGGGACATAGACCCGGTCATTTGCTAGAGTCGGCCCTGCGCCGGGAAATCCGTCCAATTGGGTTTTCCACAAAATTTTTCCGTCGATCCGGTTTAGCAGGAAAAGGGTCGATCCGTTTACAATCGCCACCAACTGGGAGTTGATGGCCGGCTGCAGGGAAGGCCGAGTCGCCGAACCGACCAACACGGCCCATTGAGTCCGTCCCGTTTCGGCCTCGAAGGCGTGGAGGATCGCCCGATCGGTTTGAACCAAGAAGATGTCTTCATACAAGCAGAGATCCTGAACTCGGCTCCGCGCAGGGTCCATCTGGACCTGGCCAAACCAGGCCCGAACCAAGCCGTGGCGTTGGGCTTCCGCAGCCGACCACAACTGTTCCCGGTCCGCAGCGGCCAGAGGCGGCGTCTGGGTCCAAACCCCCAGCACGCCAAGTCCCAGGAGTACCACTTGGGTAAGTAAGCTCTTTTGCGTTTTTGGCGTCATAGGTTCCCCTTGTGCGAAAAGTCCCTCCGATTAGTGGTTACCTAATCTAGTTTCTAAGAAAGTCTTCTCCTAGAACATATTCTTTATGATACCATGATCGCCAAAGAAAATCATGTAGAAACCTTTCTAGCCTCAAGCTTTTCCCCTTCGGACACCGCCCCTGCAGGGATACTGTTTTGTTTTTATATGGGCCTACTCAAAGGAATTGTTGTCCAGGGAGATACCCCGGAATCCAGCCAACAGAATCACAACTTTCCTTTTGCTAGTCTTCGGTAGTCTGACAGAGTAGTAGGAAAGCATACCTATAAATAGCGGAGTGAAATGCACCTAAAGAGGGGGCTGGAGGCCCTTTTCGTTCCCCAATAAAGGGGGTTCTCTTTGGGACATTTCCGCCGTTGGACCAGGTCGCAATCTCCCACAGCGCACAGAGGTGATTTGCATTGGGCGGAAGGGATAGAGATTCAGGAATACCCAAGGACCCGGTTTCCTAATCCACGGCAATTCGGTAGAGTGAACGAGAACAATGGGTTATCATCCAGACTTCTGGAGGGGCTTCGGAAAGTAAGGTCGGCTCCGAAATAATTTTGGAGGGGTATTTTGCCAGGACCCTCTAAAAGGTGATATGCCTTCCCCCCCTCCCCTGGAAGTGCCGCCGCCTGATAGACGGGCGTGGGGGGGCCGGGGTATGCAAGCCAGTCGAACGGACTGGGCTCCCCCACAGGATCTCGCCCGGCAAGGATTTTGAGTGTTTTGGCCATGAGGAAAAGACTATGGATTGGGAAATGCTTTCTCCACCTATTCTGAAAAATCTTCAGGAAGTGGTGGGGTATCTCAATTTTTCGTCCGGCGTGCGGGACCCGAAGTTTTTACATAGTTTCAACGAGCTGTTCGGCTGGATGGATGCTTCCACGGGCCAGATGCGTGCGCAGCCCCAAGGCTCAAGGGCCTCCAAATCCCGATCCGGTCGAAAGGGACTTCTTCAGGAGTCTGAGGCCGAGTCGCCTACGTGGCTGCGTCTGGGTCGATGGTTGCAAGCGGAGCTTCCTCAGCTTTCGGAGCGATGGGAGGCGTTTGACGACGTGGGGCAAGCGGCTGCGGTGCTTCATCTGGTCTTTGACGAGGTGTTACCAGCGTATCGTCGGTGGCATGAAGATTTGCTGTTTCATCAGACAGACGAGATGTTGTTTCAGCCGTTGTTTATCGGTCGGGTCTGCGAGGCGGTTTTGACCGAAGGCCCGCCCTGGGAACAGACGGAGCGGATCGTGCCGGGGGTTTTGAAGCGGCTGAACGATTTTATTGGATATCGGCCGGTGGCGATTTTACGCAGCGGCCAACAGATGCAGCCGTACGCCCATGAGTGGGTCTGTCCGATTCCGCTTTATATCGCCGGGGCTGGCGTAGCCTATGGGAAATACCGCGATCTGGTGGAAAAGGCGTTGGAGATTCTTCGGCAGACCGATCCTGCCATTCTGGAAGAAGCCGGTTTCGATTTGGAGCTATTGGACGAGTTGGCGATGGACCCGCGGCCTTATGACTTCGACCATCCGGTCAACCGGCGTCCGAACTATCAATTTGGGACCTGGGATTTGCACCATTTGGACCAAGAAGGCCGATACCGCCGGTATGTGGTCCAGCACACCACCTTGGGGGCCATTTGGAGCCGTCTGAACGAGGCCAAACCCTCTCAACGGGAAGAATATCTTTGGGAAGCGGGGGCCATCTTGGCCGGCACCATGTTGATGGGTTCTGGCATGACCGGACGCCGTCCCAGCAGTCATGATTCCTCGGTCAACCTGATGACCTTGTTGCCTCGGATCGCCGGGTATCGGGATCGATTTTACCAGTATTGGTTGGGTCGGTTGGAGGGCAAGCACGGTCGTCGGCTGCGTCGGGAGGCTGAAGAACGAAAACAGCCATTTGCCGGGGCTAGGCAACACTTAAATCAGCAATTATCCCGCCAGCGGGCCTTGCAGTTGCAGCATGTTGGGGCAGCCCATCTTCTGGCCGCTCTGGGAGATTTCCAAGCCGCCCGCCAGCAGATGCAGATCATTCCCGGCGTAGCAGCCCGAATGAAATGCGAACTTCAGTGCCATCTGACGTCCGCCCATTTAGCCGTCCGTCAAGGCCAACTCGAACAAGCCGCTCGCCTGCTTCCCGAATTGGAAGGTCTTCTCCATCGGGCCATCCAATGCGGGGCGCTGATCGATCCGTGGAATATCCTCGGATTTGCCGCCCAATTTCCTCTCTTTCATGCGGTGGAAAACAGTATCCGGGACTATCGGGCCGACGAACTGATCGCGCTGATGAATCGGTTGTTTGATCTGGGCGCCCAAATCGCCAAAGAGGCGGCCGCTGCGGGCCAGGACGATCTACGCCGCTCGGTCTTGGATTGGTTGGCCCGGTTGGCCGATTGGTGGGACCAATTCGCCACGACCGAGGTCTCCGATGTGCGAAGTTTTTCCGGCCGAGAGGCCTGGTTCTCGGCGGACCAAGTCGCCGAAGTGCTCCGGGCCTGGTACGGGGCCGGTTCTGCGGCCGGCAATGTCGGTTTTTGGCGAGACCAGCTCGGTCAGTTTCACACCGCCAAAGCCTATGCCCTGGTGGTGGAGACGCTGTTAGAGCACAAGGACCTGGCGGCGGCCATGGCGCTGTTGGTCCACTGGCTCAGCCAAGCCGATCATCTCCCACTGATCGACGGAGAATATTCCTTCCATGTCTTGGCCATGCGATGGGTGTATCGCCTGTGGCATACCGAGGAAATTCCCGTCGAGGAGCGGTGGAAGACGGCCCGAAAATTCCTGGATTATCTGGAGGCCAACGCCGGCCCGCTGGCAGAACCCTATCGTTGGCCGTTGGCCCGGTCCGATCGCCCATCTCCCGAGGAAACCGAAGAACACGCCGGAGAGGAATCCTGGGAAACGGATTCGGACGCCGAGGACCTTTTCGCCGCCGCTTATGAAGGGGTAACGTATCGGGACAGCGCGGAAGACGGCTTTGAAGGAAACATGTTGGAATGGTCCAGTTCGGAGACCGACTTTGAACTGGTCGCCGAAGGCGAACAGATTCTCAAACACGTCGCCTTCTGGAACACGATGGGTTGGTTGTGGAAATATGCCGCTTGTTCCTGTCCGGCCTCGTTGGACGAGTCGGAGAAAGAGGAAGTCATCGTCGGCTGGCTTCATCGGCTCCATCAGTTCCAAAACAGCCTCCAGGAGCTTCTGCGGGACCTGGTTCGGTATGAAATCCCGGCGCCGCGGGCTAGTTGGGATTCCCTGACGGAATATGATCGGCGTCGGGAAATCAAGGACAATCTGGTGGATCGGCTGCTGACAGCGGCCGTCGAATTGGCCGAGGCTCAATGGTTTCTTTTGGCCTCGCTTAGTGCGCCCCAATTGCCGTCCGCTCTTGCCGATTGGGAAAAAGAAGCCATCCAGTTGCTCCGGGCCGCCTTCCGCCAGGACACCGATCGCTTGGCCGCCTGCTGGAGCAAATTGGCGCTGGCTTTGTTGCCGGAACCGCTCCTCTATATTCCCATTGCCCGCGGCGGACGCCCAGCCCGTATTTTGAAGGCCCAAAAGATCCTTCGGTTCCTCCGGAGATTGGCCTCTCTGTTGCCCCGGTTGGGACAGATCGACCTGACTCTGGAATTGATTTCGCTGGTTCCGGAAATGGAAGCCCGGCATCCTGTAGGTCGCGGCTCGATCACCGAATTCGACCACTTTTTCCTGACCGCGTTAGAAGCCATTGTCGAATGCGTTGTTGCTTCCTCGGAAACTTGGTCCTTCGGCAAAGACTCCTTTACGTCCGAAGCCAAACGAGAGGAAAGCCTTCTGAATACCCTCGATACGATAGCGCGTCCGCTGATGAACTGGTGGATCCAACATAGCCGGGCCATCCAACTCTCTCCGGCCGAATCGCTCAATGACCCGAAAGTATTCCGCCAAATCCAACAGTTCGTCCAGCAGTTCGGGGCCGATTGGTTTACCCAGGAGTTTATGACCTACGGCAATCTTCGGGCCATTCTGCTCCAAGGAGTCGATCGCTATCTGGAAGCCCTGGAAGAAACGGAAGAAGATGGTCGCCTTCGACTGCTGGAAACCTTCCGCAGCTCCGACCAACGCCAGCAAGCCGTCCACAGTTTGGAACTCATCCTGGAAATCGTCCTGGAACATTACAGCCAATACATCGACTACAATAGCACCACCACCCAATCCGACCGAGGCGACATGCTCTACAGTCTGTTGGACTTTGTTCGGCTTTTAGCCGCCCATCAACGGGTCGAATGGACCTTGCGCCCGTTCTGTACCATCCACGAGGTGTTGGTTCGTCAAGGGCGCTGGGTGGTGGCCCAGTGGTGGGAGAACGCCGTTCTGGAGCACACCGAGCCAATCGCTCAAGAACATCTCAAACGCTTCGAAGAACTTTGCCAAATCTATGGAATGCGGCTTGCCACCGTCGGCGATCATCTGGCCGAACGCTTCCGAGGCCCGTTTCTCGTCAATGGCCTCCAAGCGTTGATTCGCCAGGTGTGGGAAGAAATCCGGGCTGGAAAACCTTCCAAACACCTCGCCCAACTCAAAAGAGAACTCCTCACCCTGGCCGACCAGCCTTCCGGCGTCGGCTGGGAACCGCCCGATTGGCTCCAATCTCTCCATGAAGAACTTCAATCCCTGCAAACCCCGCATCGCCAAGAACTAGAAACCTTCGACCAGCCCCTATCACTACCCCCCGTGCGTCTGAGCTACGAAGAACTCCAGCGACAACTCCAACGCTGGCTATAGGGTGCGGAGACCTGGAGTCTCGGACGCCAGTCCGAGGGTGCGGAAACGCATGGGGCAGAAAAGTTACCCCTGCTGTTTTTCTGCATAGGCGGCCGCCTCGGCCATGAGGGCCAGGGCCTCGTCGATCCGTTCCAACTCTTCAAAGCCGTAGGAGAGACGCAGTTGCCGCCGCCCCTGTTCGACCAATTCCCCCCGCCGATGCACACAAAATTGGCCGGGAATATACACCACTCGCGGCTTTTTCGCCTCCGGAGGGCCATCGATCGCTGGCTGGCCAGTTGTGCGGGCCAGAAAACGGAAAAACGGGGAGTCTTCATGCGTTTCTATCTGTCGGAACGTAAGATAGAAGTAAAACCCCGCCTGGCCGCCGGTGCAGCCAATGAGCCAATCGCCCAACCGATCCTGTATCCACTGGCGCGTCTTCTGCGCCTTCCGCCGGTAACCGGCCCGAACCGTTTCGAGCTGCTCCGCCGCATGGCGATCCAACAGCACGCTGGCCATCTCCTGAGTAACCAACGGGGCGCTAAAACCGGCGTCGCTGGTTTTTTGTACAATAGCCCGAAGCATGGGACCGTCCGGCCCAACCAAATATCCGATCCGAAGCGCCGGCGCGAGGATTTTCGACAGCGTGCCGATCTCATAGACAATCCCCGCGTCGTCGAACACCAGGCCCGAAAGCGGCGGCTCGATCGCCGGATCGTGGATCAACAGTTCATACGCCAAGTCGAACACCACCGGCACTTTTCGGCCCAATTGGCGGGAAAGCCGACTGGCAATCTCCACGATCTGCCGCCGACGTCGCGTGGAAAGAATGGCGCCGGTGGGGTTGTTTACCGTTACCAAATAGAAAAACCGGATGTCGGCCTGTCGGGGGCCAAGCCGGGCTAACTGCTCCTGCAATCGCTCCGTATCGAGCCCCTCGGCGTCTTCTGGAACCGCACAGAGTTCGAACCCCATCCGCTCCAGAAAATCGCAGTAGATGTAATAAATGGGATCGGTCGTGATGACCAGTCCGGGCGGCAACACCTGGGCAAGGGCCGCCAGCAGACTGCTGGCGCCGTTGGGACCGATGATGATCCGACGACGCTGAAGTATCGGTTCGGTAAGCCCGCCGATTCGATGCGCCAGCAAGAAGCGGCGGATCGAACGGATCAGGTTGGGCGAGCCAACCGGCCCCCCATAATTGAGGGCTACCCGATGTTTTTGCGGATTGGCCAACACTTCGTCCAAAGCCTGGCGAATCCATTCGCGAGGGATGGTCTTTTCGTTCACATAGCCGACGCCCAGGTTGATATCGACCTCGTCGCGGAAATCGGCCGCAAATTGGGCCATCATCCGGTTGACCGGCGCCGGTTCGCTCGAAGCCCGCCCATACGCGGACAAGAAAGGTTCTTCAAGTTCCATGGCCAATCAGGAACAAACTCAACCTGTAAATGAAACGCCTAACTCATCCGAAAACCGGCGGGAAAACGACCGGTTCGGCCTAGTCCAACATATCGTAATTGTAATACTTTCGCAAAATGGAGAAACCTCCAGAGGCCCACGCCTTGTGAAATCTCCTCCCGCGAGAAATCTTCCTCACGCCTCTTGGAAACCGACATGCCAGGCGTTATGCTGAAGACAAGTCCCGCCGCCGACGGACGATGTTGGCGTTTTACCCGGAAGGGAAATCCTCCAGGTCCCACCGAACTTACGAGTCCTTTCCTAGGCTGTTGTTCCATCCGTTTTCAACCTCCAGGAGCCTGTTGCTATGAAAACGTCTTTCTGTAATGCTTGGTCCGTGGGAAGTTTTTCAACGTCTCGAAAGAAGTTCCAGACAGGAAATCCTTCCAGAAACAGACTTCCGCGCTTTTGGATCGGGCTGATTGGTTGGGGAATCCTATCGACAATCATGGGAACGGACGTCCGTTGGTCCAAGGCCGCTGAGATAAGCAAAACGGAATCGACTTCGTATATCCAAAAACGTTCCGGCCTGCCCAACCTGGCCCAGATCGTCCGGGAAGCTCAAGAGCAGGCCAAAGCAGGTACCGGCCACGCTGCCCGCATTGTGTTTTTGGGCGGATCGGCCGCCAAACCGCTCCGCCCTGAACAGGAGAAAAACGCCTGGCCCGGCCTTTGGGCCGCCGAAATCCGTCGGGCCATCCCAGGCGGATCGTTCGGCGTATTCAACCACGGCTTGGCCCGAAGCGATAGTACGCTGGGTGCTTGCCGAACCCAGACCGACGTGGTCCAGCATTATATGCCGTTGGCTTTGGCGGTGGTGGAGTTCGCCGTGGACGACGCCGAAGTGCCCGAAACCCGGGTGGTGGCCGCTATGGAGGGCATTGTCCGGCAAATCCGATCCGCCCATCCTTATGCGGACATAGTGTTTGTCTATGGCTTTTCTCGGAAGGCCTCTCAGGCAGCAGGGGCCGAGAAATCCGGCGGCTCTTCGCCCGGTTCGGCCGCCACCGGCCAACCCGCTGGAAAGCCAGCCCTGCCTCCCAGCATCGCCTGGCACGAGCGGGTGGCTGAGCATTATGGCATTCCCAGCGTCAACGTCGCCCAATTGGTCGCCGACCGAATCGCCGCCGGCGCCCTCAAACCGGAAGAATATAGCCAGGATGGACTCTTCCCTACAGAAAAAGCCCAGCAGCTCTTCCTGGAGGCATTCCGGCCACTCTTGGAAGAGCTGAAACAGTCGGCCCAGCAAGCGGGAGAAAAACGCCGCCATCCGTTGCCGGCGCCGCTGAGCAGCCAGCCGATGGAGAAGGCCCGGCTTGTGTCCTACGAAACGGCCGCCGTGGAACCCGGCTGGCGCATGGGCCAGGAAAATCCAGTCGATGAGTTCCACTATACCAGTGCGGTAGGCCGATTTCGGCATCTTTTGACCGCCGATCAGCCGGGGCACAGCGTAACTTTCCGCTTCTACGGAAGTTTCGTGGGGATTTTCGGCGTCCTGGGGCCGGATAGCGGCGACCTGGAGTACCAGTTGGACGGCGGCGGGTGGAAACTGCTCCGGTGGTTTCGACCCGAACATGGCGGCCAGTTTCGGCCGCAGGCGGCCCTTGTGGCCGACGGCCTGGACCCGAAACCGGTCCATGAACTGAAACTCCGGGTGGCTGCCGACACGCCTGCCGGCAGCCAGGACCGAACCGCCCGCATCGGCTATTTTCTGGTGGATGGTCGGCCCGAAGTGGAAGACCCTTACCACGGTTTAAGTCCCCTGGAGCGGATCGACGCCATTTATGCCGGAATGGAGCCGGTCCGATACACCCCAGCGGCGGATCGCTGGAAATATATTCCCCACACTATCCAAAAACTCCAGCAAGGCCCGGAGCTTCGTATCGTCATGCTCGGCGATAGTATCGTCAACGACACAGCCTCCTCCCAGTATGAGCTTTTGCTCCAGCGGCTCTATCCGAAATGTAAAATCACGAAAATCGTCTCCGTCCGGGGCAGCACCGGCTGTTGGTGGTACAAGGAAGAAAATCGAGTGGAGTCCTACGTTCTGCGCCACAAGCCGGACCTGCTCATGATCGGCGGCATCAGCCAGCGGGACGACGTGGAATCGATCCGGGAGGTCATCCACCAGGTCCGGGCCAAATTGCCGGAGACGGAGTTCCTGGTGATCACGCCGGTCTTCGGCGCCCAAATGGACCCGAAAACCGGCCGGAACTGGACGCCCCAGTTTGACCCGGCTGGCCAGGACTATCGGACGCGTTTGTATCGGATGGCCCAGGAAGAAAAGGTAGAATTCCTGGATATGACCGCTCCCTGGGGCGAGTATATTCGAGCCTCCGACAAGTGCCGGGGTTGGTTCATGCGGGACCCGGTGCATGCCAACCACCGGGGCTTCCAAATCCTGGGCCGAATCCTGGAAATCTACTTCTCGCCCAAACCGACCGCTCCCGCGTCGAAACCCTAAGAATAGGCCTCCAAGCATAGGCCCCTGAGTTCGGACGCACAAACTTTTTGCCGGAAAGATCCCGGTTTTGCCGAGAAAATCCTGGCGCTTCGATACTTGGCGGAATAATTACCAAAAAGGAGGACGGTTTCATGGGGGATCGGGGGATTGATTTTCGCAGCGATACGGTAACCCGGCCAACGGCGGCCATGCGCCGCGCCATGGCCGAGGCCGAGGTCGGCGACGATGTCTTCGGCGACGATCCGACGGTCAACCGGCTGCAATCGCGGGTGGCAGAACTACTGGGTAAAGAGGCGGCTCTTTTTACGCCGTCGGGCACTATGGCCAATCTGGTGGCCATCCGTACCCATTGCCGACCGGGCGATGAGATGATCTGCGAGGCCCACTGTCATTTGTTTCATTACGAACAGGCTGGCTACGCCCAGATTGCTGGTGTGGCGGCCCGGCCGGTGGAAGGTCGAAACGGCGTGATCGTGGTGGAACAACTTGAAGGTCTGATCCGGCCGCCGAACGCCCATTTTGTCCAAACCCGCCTGATCACTCTGGAGAACACGCATAACCGGGGCGGCGGCACGATCCAGCCCTACCCGATTGTCGAAGCCATCTGCCACTGGGCCGGCCAGCACGGCCTGCGCCGCCATCTGGACGGCGCCCGGCTGTGGAACGCCGCGGTGGCCACCGGCATCCAGCCGGCCGAGTGGGCGAAACATTTTGATACGGTTACCGTTTGCTTCAGCAAAGGGTTGGGCGCGCCAGTGGGCAGTGCACTGGCCGGGCCGAAAGACCTCATCCAACAGGCCCATCGCCACCGCAAAGTCCTAGGCGGCGGCATGCGACAGGCCGGCATCCTGGCTGCCGCCGCCCTCTACGCCCTGGACCACCATATCCAGCGCCTAGCCGAGGACCATGCCAACGCCCAGCGACTGGCCGAAGGACTCCGGCGGTTTGATCTGGTGGAACTGGACCCGTCCCGGCCAGAAACCAACATGGTCTTTTTCCGGATTTCACCCCGTTGGGGTACGCCGCAGCAACTGGCCGACGCCCTCCGCCAACAGGGCATCCTGGTCCTGCCCACGGCCGAAGGCAAAATCCGCATGGTAACCCACTTGGATGTCTCCGACGCCGACGTAGATCGCTTTATCCAAACCATGGAAAAAATTCTGATGGGGAGAAAATGCTGAAGGGCTGCCTTGGGGTGAGGCGTGCTGCGACGTGCTCAGCGCAGTCTTCGAGTGTATTGGATGTTATCTTGTCGGATCGCTTGGCCTGCCAGATTTGCAGGATGAAGAGCCAACCCCAGCGCGCCCTGCAGGACTCGAACCTGCAACCTTCGGTTCCGTAGACCGATGCTCTATCCAATTGAGCTAAGGGCGCATGTCGCTACCGTCCTCGTGGGCTTCGACAAGGTATGTATTATAAATCTTCTATCTCACGGCGCAAAGGCATCCTGGCCTATATCCCCACCGGCTCTTGCCGTCAGAAGTGGCCTCTCAAAGCCAAGGTTTCGAGAGTATGCTGGCCGATAGGCCCCCTACTCAGGTGGGGTTAATTGCCTCGTGGGGGCGTTACTGGGCCGACGCTTGCAACGGGTGGACCCGCACATTCCGGTAGGCCACCGGACCGTGATCCCCCTGTAAAAACAGGGGGCCCTCGGGTTTTTCTTTTTCCACGCGCCAGGCATACCCGGTCGGCCAGCGAAGTTCTACATTTTCATGGATCACCTGGCCGTTAAGCACCACTTTCAGAAACCGGGCGTTTTCTACCTTTTTCCCGTGGGGATCGAACCGGGGCGCACGAAACACAATATCCAGCGTCTGCCACTGGCCGGGGGCTTTGGCCGCATTCACCCGGGGCGGCACTCCCTCGTCGATCGTATGATACCGAGGAGTAAGCTCTGCGCGGGGATAGACGCCGCCGCAATCGTCGCCAGTAACCTGCTTTTTGCCGAAACTGTCCAAAATCTGAATCTCATACAAGCCCTGTAACTTCACCCCCGCATTGGAACCCTTGGGGATGAGAAACTCCACGTGGACCTCCAAATCGGTGAATTGTTGTTTGGAACGCAGGTTTCGTTCCATAGCCAACCCTTCCAAGGAGCTGATGACCACTCCGTGCCCGGGCAGGGCCTGAAGTTTTCGGCCTGTCTTGACCTTAGTATCCAACTGGGCGTCGCCGGCCACGATCCACCCGTTAGGGCTTTCCCAGGCGTCCAACTCTTTGCCGGGCGGCATTAAATCCAGCCAAGCGTCCGAGTCGGCTGCCAGCGTCATGGCCGCACCGACCACCAAAAGCCACCCCGCCCCTATAAAAACACTCCACAGAGCCGTTCCAGCGATTCGTCCCATGATGCATTTTCCTCCTTTTGGCAGGGAAAGGATTGAAGGAAAGGAAGGAAGGATTGTCAGAGAGTCGTCCCAAAACCGTCTGGGCGACTAAAAACTCGGCGGGCCCTTGGATGGAACACCGTCTGTCAGACTATAAGATTTCCGGAGATTTCCGGTCCCCCGGCGATCAAGCCAGTCTAACAGACTGGGTTCCAATCCAGTATGCTCTTCTACGCCCATGGTTTTTCCATCCACAGGCAGAACCAGAGAGAAAATTCATCGGCCCTGGTTCTCCAAAAATATCCCGGTCCCCCTATCCGAGTTAAACTCTTATTCTACTTACCCAGCAGGGGGGATTCCATAGGACAGGTACAAGAAAGTCCTGGAACCGGGGACGGAATCCTATCGGCCCGGATGTTTCCGCAGATGGTGAAAATAGGGAAATGGGAATCGCCCTATTCCCCTATGGCAAGCATCTCTTAGATAGAGACCGGAACCTTAGGTTTGCTGGGGGTTTTGGTTTTCGGCGAAGCCGGGCCGGCCAAGAGTTCTTCGACCGGGCTAGGCAGATGCGGGGCAGACTCTTGGCCCCTTGGCAGGAGTTCTTCGGGGAACCCGACTGGTTGGCTGGGCCTGGCGGTACGGGGCTGAACCCACCGGGCCAGTTCCGGTGCTGCTCCTGTGCGGAACTCCTCCAACGCCGGCTCATTGCAGGTGTAGAAGGTGGGCGGTTCGTAGGTCCACCCGGCAGCCAATCGTTTTTCTTCCCGACGGACCGTCCAACTGAGATACCGTCCGCCCACAGCCGCATAGAATCGGGCCTTCCAGCCAAACTCGCTGTAAAGCTCGTGCAACAGGTCGGCCATTTTGGCCCGCAAATGGGGTTGGTCGGCAAAATACCGATAGCAGGCCGCCGCCACAGCCACATAGGTCGTACCCAGTTCTCGGCATTCCCATCGGACGCGGTCCCGCACCCGCTGGTCCGGACAATCCTTATACCGTCGCCAACCGGATAGCATGGTCCGTACGATCCGTGCGATGCTTGGCCCATTCGTCTGGTAATGCCGGGCAAACGCCCGCCGGACGATCTCCACCTCCATGCCGGGCGGAATATGGGGATGGTAATAGTTCAAAATGTATTGCCCGTGTACGTCACCGATGTGGTACGAGCCTTCCGGTTTGAGCCGACCCTCGGCGGCCAACTGCCGATACAGCGGAGTGCCCGGAATCGGAGTATAGAGCATGAACTGATGAAAATCGGTATCGTGCCGGATGGCATAGTCGATCGCCGCGTCGATGTTGTCGGGCGTATGGTTTTCCAGCCCCAAAATGGTCGAACCCAACACTTTGATCCCATGAGACTGTAACGTGCGGACCAGGTCGAACGTATCAATGCCGTGCAACTTGGCGTACTGGCTGTTTTCGCCTTCCAGGCCCATCCAAACCCAGGAAACGCCCAGGCGCACCAGTTGGTCGATCGTATAACTTCGGAGCACATTGGCCGAACTAAAGACATTGATACTCCACGGCTTATTATGGCGTTCCATCAGCTCCAGGAGCCGCAACGCCCGCCGTCGGTGCAACAGGAAGTTCTCATCCATGACGAAAAACGATCGGACCTGCATGGAGCGGGCCAACTGGTCCATGATGTCGAATAACTCGTCGCCGGTTTCGTAGAAATTGACAAATTTCCCCTTGCCGCCAAACATGGCCGAGGTGGAACAAAAATTACACCCAAACGGGCACCCGACCGACGGGATCAACGTGGCGGCCACATCGCCCGGCTTCTCTTTGACGGTGATCCCCATATTGCGGGTGCCGTAGCCGGAAAGTATCTCCGGGTGCCGAATCGGACGCTCTACGTCCTCGCCCAGATACAGTCGGAACCATCGGATCCCGTCGCCCCGGACGATATAGTCGGCGTCGATCCGCTGGGCCAGATCGGGAATGTTGGCAATATGCCCGCCCACCACGATCTTGGCCCCCGGCAAATACTGCCGGACTAGCTCGCACATCTTCCGCACCTTCAACAGGTTCGGAATGATCGAACTAATGCCGACAATATCGTACTGGTGGGTGCGAATCTCTTCGATAAACCGATCCAGCGTTGGAAAGTCCAAGAGCGTGCAAGGGGCCTCGATATTCGCCTGAATCATCATCAGCCCCCAACTGCGGTGGAACATTCGCAGGGAAAACGGCCCCTGCTCTCTGGTAACCTGATTTTGATACAGTTCCATCGGGTTCAGACGCCGACTGCCGTACTCGTCATCCTGGCCATACGGGCCAAACACACTCGTCAGAAGCACTTTCGCCTCTCGGCCCAACGGATGGACCGGCTGTTGGGCCTCGGAACTGGAAACTTGGGGCAAATTCACATTGGGACGAATCATGAGGGGGCTTTCTGTAAAAAATACAAAACCTTGTTTGCTACATAACTATTGAGATTGTACCTGTTTTCGGCTTGGGGGGTGTTCCGGCTAAGTATTAGTTGTGTAATAGATAGGTAAAGATTTTCCGCCATCGAAAAAGAAAAAAAGCCGTTTTCCTAAGCTCTTGTTAAATAATTACTTAGAGCATTGCTTTTGCCTGGGTACCGGCAGCAGCTCGGCAGAAGCCGTCCGATCAGAACTGCCGGTCTTAAAAGGAGAGAGTTATTTTGGCAACAATACCGCTAGGAATGGGGGGGGAGAAGATACGTCATCCTAGGGAGAAATGGCCCGCGGCGAGGACGATTGCCCTTTTGGAGTATGGGCCGACCCATCTTTCCCAAAACGCTTCCACGGGCCAAAATAGTCTTTTTTGGGTAATTATGCAGCCGAGTGCAGAAGAGCCGGGATTTTCTTAGCAAACCTCGAGATTTTTCCGGCAAATTATGTCATTCCCGCGCAGGTACCCAATCTAGGCTTCTTGCAGCCGCTACTTGGGAGGAATCACAACGTAGCCGCGTCACAGGACCCTGGATTCCCGCTAGAGCGGCAGTGACAATTCCGGGCAATTTCCGCCATAAAATCAGCCTCCTCGGCATTCGGCTAAAATGTTACGAATTTTGCAGCCGCCTGGAAGACCATGAAGACGTTGATCTTGGGATTAGGGAACCCGTTGGTGGGAGACGACAGCGTAGGGCTGCGGGTAGCGGCCGTATTGGCGGGCCGGTTGGCCGATCGGCCAGAGATTGTGGTCGAAGAGGAGTATTGGGGCGGTTTGCGGTTGATGGAACGGATGATCGGCTATGACCGGGTGATTCTGATCGATGCGATGGTTACCGGATTGCCGCCGGGCAGCCTGCGGTGGTTGACGCTGGAGGAGTTTCCGACCCAGCATACGGCCTCGTCGCACGATGTGAACTTGGCCACAGCCTTGGCAGTGGGCCGACATGCAGGGGCCGCTCTGCCCCCCGATGAGGCTGTCTGGATTCTAGGGATCGAAGCGAAGGATGTACAGACCTTTTCCGAACAGTGTACGCCGGCCGTGGCCGAGGCCATTCCTAAAGCCGTAGCTGCGGTATTGGAAAAACTTTCCCAGCCGATAGATGCGACGAAATCTCCATAGGACCCCCCAATGCACGAACTGTCGATCGTGCAAGCATTGATCGAAGAGGTACAGAAGCAGGTGGAGGCTGCTGGTTGCCAGGGCCGGGTGGTAAAACTCCGCTTGCAGATCGGACGATTTTCCGGCGTGGCGGTCGAGGCCTTTCGATTCGCTTTCGAGATGACCAGGCCGGGCACTCCTTTGGCCGACGCAGAATTGGAAATCGAGGAACCCGCTGCTCAGTGTGTCTGTCAGACCTGCGCCCGGTGCAGCCCTGTGGAAGAACTGGTGTTGGCCTGCCCCTACTGTGGAAGTCCTGAGATTCGCCTGGAGGGAGGCCAAGACTTGATCCTGGAAAGCATCGAACTGGAAGACGCAACTTCTTTAGAAGCAACGAGTTGTGAAAAACCAGAAACTCCCGGCGCCGAAAAATCCGGGGGAACCGATGCAGATAGGACGCCCTTGCCCCCGGAAGGAAGAACCGACCGGAATCCTCCCCCGAACTAACCGCCATAGTCAAAAGTCTCGTTGTGCGCCAAGGCCTTTGCGGCATCAACCGGGTCGGCGGCGTCTTTACGTAAGCTCCCATCCTTTGCGGTACGTGCCGCGGAGAATGGCATCCACCTCAGGTTCGCCTATGGCTTTCATGTTTGCAGCGTCCCAGACGAGCTTTTTGCCCGTGCGCAACGAAGCGACGCCCAACAACGCCAGTTCGGTCAGCCGGGCGCCATAGTCGAAGTTCGCGCTGGCCGCTGGACCGCCCTTGCACGCATCAAGCCAGTCGCGGTGATGGCCCTTGGAACGGGGGAGCGACGGAGCGGGCTTTTTATACTCGCGGGTCTTTTCAAAGGGTACCAGACGGGGAGCGCCGCCGGCGCCCTCGGCCAGGAGCATCCCCTTATCGCCGACAAAGAGCACACCGCGGTCGGGCAACGGGCGTGATCCCATCTCATCGGGACACGGCGGCTTGAGGCCCCCATCGTACCAAATAACACGGACCGCCGGTTTGTCGCCCCGCGGGCCGAACTGGTAATAACAGACCTCGCCGTGTGGAGCGATTTCGTCGTTCATGTTGCCGGCAGGTCGGGCTTCGATCGTCTTCGGCTCGGCAAGGTCCAAGGCCCAAAAGGGGGCGTCGAGGTCGTGGCAGCCGAAGTCGGCCAACCCGCCCCCGCCAAAGTCCCAGAAGTCGCGCCAAGTAACAGGCGTGTAGGCGGGATGGTACGGGCGGGGCTGGCGAGGACCGATCCAGAGGTCCCAGTTGACGCCCGGCGGCATAGGCGGCGAGTCGGTGGGCCGACCGGTGAGGTGTTTGTTCCATCGGGTGGCCCCCACCCAGGCGTGGACCTCGCGCACCGGCCCGATCGCACCGTCCCAGATCCACTCACAGGTTTGCCGGATACCCTCGCGTGAATGCCCGGAGTTGCCCATCTGGGTTGCTACACCGGTCTCCTTGGCCACGCGCGCCACAAGACGGGCCTCCCACACGTTGTGCGTGAGCGGCTTCTCGCAATAGACGTGCTTGCCGGCGCGCATCGAGAGCACCGAGACGTAGGCGTGCAAATGGTCGGGCGTGGCGCAAAGCACGGCATCGACGGCCTTCTCCTTGTCGAGCATCACGCGGAAGTCTTCATACTCGGCGCAGCGGAAATTGGGGGTCTTCTCGCCGTAATGCTTCTCGATTTCCGCCCGGACCGGTTTGCGTCCGCCCTGCCCCTTGTAGTAGAACGCCTCGAGACTGAAGGCTTCGATCGGGTCGGCCACGGCGATGACCTGGGCGTCGGGTTCTTGAAACAAGGCACGCACGTTGGTTCGGCCTTGCCCGCCGGCGCCGACCAGCGCAATGAGGACCTTTTCGCTCGGCGGAACGAACTTCGGGCCGCCCAGTACGTGTCGAGGAACGATCATCGCGGCGGCCGCCGCAGCGGACGATTGCAGAAAAAGGCGTCGTGGGGTTTTCATGGGACTCTCCTGTGCTTACGGTGAAGTCCCCAAATGGCAGGGAGGTGGGGAGAAGCAGTCAAAACGAAGCAACCTCAGCATATTTGACATTGCAAGGAATGTCAATCTACCCTTACCCTGAAGGTAACATTTTAGCCGAATGCAGTACTTTGTCGCTGCCGCGTGAGCGCCCGATCTAGGCTTCTTGCAGCCTCTACTTGGGAGGAATAACAACGTAGCCGCCTCATAGGACCCTGGACTGCCGCTGAAGCGACAGTGACATTTCTGTCGGAAAAATCTCGGCACTTCTGCACCCGGCTGAATAATTACCCCTGAAATTATTCTCCATCTTAAACCCGGGATAACTCAGGTTCCGGATCGGTTGACCTAGTCGTTTTGGCAGAGTACAGTAGATAGTTTAGGGTGGTTCTAGGGGCGGGCACTCCTTTGTCGGAATCATGGGCGGATAGTTTGATGTTGGCCAAGCGGGTGATTCCTTGTCTGGATGTGGATCAGGGCCGGGTGGTGAAAGGCACTCGGTTTGTCGATCTTCGGGATGCGGGCGACCCGGTGGAGGTGGCTGCCCGGTACGAGGCCGAGGGGGCGGACGAACTGGTGTTTTTAGACATCACGGCCAGCCACGAGGGCCGAGAGATACTGCTAGATGTGGTGCGGCGGACGGCAGAGGTCTGTTTTATGCCGCTTACGGTGGGGGGCGGCATACGCACTTTGGAGGATATTCGGGAACTCCTGCGGGCCGGGTGCGATAAGGTGTCGATCAATTCGGCGGCCTGCAAGGACCCGGAATTTGTCCGGCAGGCGGCCCGGCGGTTTGGCAGCCAATGTATTGTGGTGGCTATCGACCCGAAACGGGTCCGACGAAACGGTCGAACGATGTGGGAGGTACACATCCACGGCGGTCGGACGCCCACCGGGCTGGAGGCGACGGCCTGGGCCCGAGAGGTGGAGCGTCTGGGCGCTGGGGAAATCCTTCTGACCAGCATGGATGCCGATGGAACGCAAAATGGATATGATTTAGAGATGACCCGGGCGGTAAGGGAGACGGTGCGGATTCCGGTGATTGCTAGCGGCGGGGCAGGCCGACCGGAACACCTGGCAGAGGCCATTTTGCAGGGCGGGGCCGACGCCGTTTTGGCCGCCGGGATGTTCCACTTCCGACAATACACCATCCGGGAAGTCAAACAATACATGCACTCCCGGGGCATTCCGGTCCGTTTGTAGCAAATCGGAAGGGCCGAGGGGCGTTTTTGCGGCGGGTCGGCCCGACAAGAGGAACGTAACCGGTAAAAGATCAAAACCAGATCGGGGAAGTTTTTTTCCAGGTAACAGCAGGATTTTGGAACAAAGGAGGCGGTTTTGCCATGGCAACGAATGTAGAAGAGGAAAAGAATCATCAGTATTCTTTCGGCAAGCTGAAGGAATTGGAGATCGACAAGCTGTTTCGGGCGGTGGTGAAGTTGGAGGGGAGCGATTTGCACTTGAAGGTAGGTCGGCCGCCGCATGTGCGGGTGGCCGGCTCGCTTCGGCCCTTGAACCGCGGTCCCATCGACGCCGAGGAAATGCAGCGGTTGATCTTTCCGATGCTGGAGGTGGATCCTCGGCTTCGAGAGCGGCGATGGCGGATTTTCAACGAAGACGGCGGGGTGGACTTCGCCCATACGATCGAAGTGGACGGCAAGACGTGGCGGTTCCGGGTGAACGTGTTCCAGCAGATGGGGCAGGTGGGGCTGGTGGCCCGAAGGGTGAATAACTGGATTCCTAATTTCGCCGACTTGCATCTGCCCCCGGTGTTGGAAGAACTTTGCAAATATGATCAGGGGATGATCCTGCTGGCTGGGGTAACCGGGTCGGGGAAAAGCACCACGATCGCCTCGATGCTTGATTGGATCAACCATAACTACCGAGGCCATATCTTGACGCTGGAAGACCCGATCGAGTTTACGTTCACCGAAGACAAGTGCATCATCAACCAACGGGAGATCGGGCAGGATGTCAAGGACTTTATGATCGGCATGAAACACGCGGTGCGTGAGGACCCGGACGTGATGCTGGTGGGCGAAATGCGGGACCGGGAGACGTTTGAGACGGCCATTCAGGCGGCGGAAACAGGCCACTTGGTCTTTGGTACGATCCACGCCTCCAGCGCGCCGAGCACCATCGGTCGTATCCTCGACCTATTCCCGGAGGCGATGCATCAGGCCATCCGCAGCGCCTTGGCCTTCAACATGAAAGCCATCATCGCCCAGAAACTGCTGCCCTCGATCAAACCGGGCGTCCAGCGGGTACCGACCGTGGAAATCATGATCTTTACTCCGATGATCAAAAAACTGATCCTGGAATCCCAAGACGAGAAACTGGCCGACGCCATCCGCATCGGCGCCAAAGAAGGAATGCAAGATTTCACCATGAGTTTGAAAGACTTAGTGGAGCGGGAATTGGTGGATCGGCAGGTGGCCATCGAAGTGGCGCCGAATCCTGAAGCCCTCAAGATGGCCCTGAAAGGCATCGAGGTCAAAGAACCGGGGATTTTGTAATCTCTGGTAGAATCTCCGGAATCTCCTCCCAACCGGTCCAACAATATCCCGTTCCCCAAGATGCATTTATCCCGTTCGTTGTGAGGAGGTTCTTGAGGGAGATCGTTTTCCATTGTAAAACGATGGTTTTCCGAAGCGGGCAGCGGACGCTGCTCTGCCGGATTTTTTCCTTGGAGTTTGTAAAACGGCTATTTTTTCCAACAGGAGAATCACTGTCCCAGGGTTAGGGTGGACTTCGGGCTGGCGTCCGAAGCCCTTCCCAACACGACGATTTGGCGAGAGTTCATCCATGCGACGCAATCGGACAAGGTGGATCGGTTGGATGGGAGTAGGGATTTTCGTGCTTTTATGGGCGGGGCCGGTCTGCGCCCAGTCGGCCATGCCGGAATATACGTTTCAGCGGGGATGGTCTGGGCCGGGATATTATCTGAGTTGGCCCAAACTGGCTGCCTGCTGGCTGTTGTTTCTCTGCTGGGTGGCCACGACCGACTGGGTCAACCGAGACCTGCAAGAGAAGAAGTTGGACTATTTTCTATGGAATCCGATTGTCTTTGGAAGCTTTTTGGCGGCGATGGTGTTGGTATGGTTGGGGATTCCGTATTTCTGGTTGGCGTTTGGGTTGCTGCTGGCGGCTTATGTAGGACCGCTTACCGCATATATTCTGCATCGGAACGCCCGTGTTCCGTCGGATGAGCGGGTGCTGACGCCGGAGCATTTGCGGTACTGGTTTGCGCAGCGTTTGCGGATGGTTGGGGTGAAAGTGGAGGCGGAGAGGAAAGCGGCCTACGAGAAAGGTCCGCCGCTTTTGCTGGAGGCTCGGGGCGGCCCGAGTCCGCAAGTCGATCAAGCGCGGATGATTGCCGCCCGTCAGAAACCCGGTTTCAATATCGCCCGCCGCATCTTGGCCGAGGCCCTGGATCGCCGGGCTACGTCCATACTGCTGGATTACACCCAGCAGGGCGTAGGCGTCAAACATCAGATTGACACGGTGTGGCACCCGGCGGAAGCGATCAGCCGAGAAGACGGCGACCCCGCCCTGGAAGCCCTGAAAATCCTCTGCGGCCTGAATCCTGCGGATCGCCAGAGCAAGCAGGAAGGCCAATTCCAGGCCAGATACAAGGAGCAGCTTTATCCCGGCGTATTTCTCAGCCAGGGTACGCCCACCGGCGAACGGGTGGTCTTGCAACTGACCACCAAGGGCGTCCGTTTCAAGACCCTGGCCGAGCTGGGCGTGCGGGACAAAATCCAGGAAGCCATCCAAGAGGCGATGAACCGACCGAAGGGGCTGGTGCTTTTGTCGGCCATGCCGGGCGGCGGGCTTCGAACGACGACCGATGTACTGCTGAGAAATCAGGACCGTTTTCTTCGGGAGTTTTTGGCGGTTGAAGATGTGCAGCATCGGTACGACGAGATCGAAAATATCCCGGTCCATACCTACGACTCATCCAAGGGCGAAACGCCGGCAAGCATCTTGCAGAAAGTCTTTCGACTATATCCGAATGTGATCGTGATCCGGGATTTGGTCAACGGCGAAACGATCAAAATGCTTTGTGCACAGATGGAAAAGGAGGACCAACTGGGCGCGGTCAGTACGATCCGGGCGAAGGAGTGTGCGGAGGCGCTTCTGCGGGTGTTGGCCTTGAAGGCGCCGCAGGCGGAATTTGCCGCCTATGTCAATGGTGTGTTGAACCAGCGGCTCATCCGCAAACTGTGCGACAAGTGCAAGCAGGCGTATCAGCCCACGCCGCAGGTGCTCCAACAGCTCGGGTTCCCAGCGGGAAAGGCGTTGACGTTTTATCGTCCGCCGCAGCCCACGCCGGAACAACCGACCATCGAGCCGTGCGAACAGTGCGGCGGCATCGGCTATTACGGGCTGACGGGACTTTTCGAATGGTGGACCATCGACGATACAATTCGGAAAGTGCTGACGGCAGCGCCGAAACTGGACCTATTGCGCAAAGCCGCCCAAAAGGCAGGCATGCGCACTATGCAAGAGGAGGGGCTCCTGTTGGTCGCTAAAGGCGTTACTTCTCTACAGGAACTCTCCCGAGTGATGAAACTATAAGATGGCCCAATGGGAAAGAAAAAGACGAAAGAAATAGGAAAAATCTTTCGAGCGTTTTCTGAACCAGACAGAAGGTTTTTTCGTATGAAACGAGCAGCGTTAGGGATTGCGATTGGTCTGGCAGGGTTGATATGGTTCGCGACCGAACTGACGGTCCATGCGCAAAGCAGCTTGGGGTTGCTGGCCAGTAACGGCGGCAGCTTGGTCGTGCCGCAGTCGGCGGGAGCAGGAGAAAAAAGCGGGTATGCGGTGTTGCTGCCGCTATTGATGTTGGCGATTTTGGCGGCTTGTGCGGGGACGCTTTATCCGGAAGGGTTGTGGAGCAATGCGATTCGGCTAGTGAATGTGGTTTTTGCCGCCCTGTTGGCCGTCAATTTTTGGGAGCCGTTGGCCCGTTTCGCCGAAGAGCAGGAACCTACGTTTACGTTTTTCTGGGACTTTTTGTGTCTCTGGGGGCTTTTCTGTATATTTTTGATTGTATTCCGGCTGTTGACCGATTTTATCTCCCGGGTGAAGTTGCGGTTTCGGAAAATTGTGGATCAGATCGGCGGGGCCTTTTTTGGTCTGTGGGTTGGTTATGTGATGGTGTGCTTTACCATGTTTACGTTCCACACGGCGCCTTTGGCCGAGCGATTTATGGGCGGCGGTTTTCAACCCGGAGAAAGTAACTTCTTTTTCCTCGCCCCCGATCTCCAATGGGCCGGTTTTGTGCAGAAAATGTCCCTGGGTCCTTTCTGCCGCACCTTGGCGGACGATGAACTGGGCCGATACGGCGCCGCAGAAAAGGAATCCGAAAAATATCTGGCGGTTTTTGATCGGCAAGGAGATTTCGTACCGAAATATGCGGCCCGACGCCGTTGGTTGGAGCAGTACGTCGAACAGCATGGAACCCCTCGGGTGATGGAGTCCGACGTCATTCCGCGATGACCCTTCGTTTCCGAAGAGGTAGGTTTTCCTATGACGGAACCGGAATCCCCGCTCGCATATCTTTCTAGCGACGCCCAAGAGGCGGCGTTGGTTCAGTATCGGCGGCCTTGTCCGTGGGCCATTGCCGGGCTGATTTTGGGCCTTTTGTCGTTTACGGCCTTGTATGAAGAATGGCTTTATGGACTTCCTCTGCTGGGACTGGCAAGCAGTGCGGCGGCTTTCATCGCCTTGGCGCGGAATGAGAACCTCCTGGGACGGAAGGCGGCCTGGGCGGGGTTGGTGCTTTCGTGGTTCTGGGCGGCAGCGGCGCCGGCCCATTGGTTGACTATGCGGCATCTGGTGCGGCAGGAAGCCAAGGAAGTTGCCGAAACGTGGTTTGATCTACTCCGCACCGGACAACCCCATAAGGCCTATCAACTGACCCTTCATCCGAAGTCCCGTCAGCCGTTCGATCGTGAGGAGGCCCTCCTGGCGTATTATCGGCAAAACCCGCGGCAGCACGCCCTTTTGTGGGAATATGTAGGCAACGGCCAGCCGCGGCCGTTGCAATCGCAAGGCCCTCACCTGGTTCGCACCTTGTTGGCCTTGGGCGACAAAGCCGATATCCACTATGTCGGAACCGAAGCCCAGCGCCGGCAAGATAACACCGACGAAGTGCTTCTGGTCTATGCAGTGAGTTTTCCGCTTCGAGGGCAAAGGACCACTTTCTTTGTCGGAGTGGATATGAAGCGATACTTGCTGGATCGGGAGCAGAAAGCCTCCTGGCAAATCGTGCGGGCCGAAGGAGGCATTCACCCTCGGCTTTTGGAAGCGTCCCCTTAAAGGCTTCTCTCGGTTCATCCGTCTTTTGGGCCATTTGACAAACCGTCCCCCTTCTCGAAATCAGCGGTTTTCCTTATCCTCAACCCTTTAGTCCAGGTTTGCCGATCCTGAAAGGCCTCGTTGTTCTATCCCAATTCTCCCGGGAGACCGACCATGACGAACACCCTATATCTGCCTGAATTGCGCGAGATGTTGGCGGAGAATAATACGGCTGAGATGGAGGAATTTTGCACCGCCCTGCACCCGGCCCGTACCGCCGAATTCATGGAAGGTCTCGATCCTCAGGAATCTTGGGCCATTCTGCAACATACGGATCCGCATCGGCGGATGGAGATTTTCACCTATCTGGATCGCGAAAAACAGAAAACCATTATCGAAACGATCGACCGAAAAGAAGCGGCGGAACTTATAGGTCTGCTGGCGCCCGACGACCGGGCCGACATCCTTAAAGAAGTCGATCCGGCGGTCATGTCCGAACTGTTGCCCTTAGTCGCCCCAGAAGATCGGCGGGATATTTTACGTCTGACCGCCTATCCGGAAAACACCGCCGGCGCCCGAATGACCACCAACTACGCAAAACTCCTCGAGTCGGTCAGCGTGCGCCAAGCCCTCGACGAAATCACCCGACAAGCCGAACAACTAGAAACCATTTACTATATCTATGTCGTCGATGAACAAGAGCACCTGGTCGGCGTAGTGTCGGCCAGGGCGCTGGTATCCGCCCTGGCGAAACCGGATCTGCCCGTACGGGAAATTATGGAGACCGAACTGATCACCGTGCTGGTAACCGAAGACCAAGAAGAAGTGGCGCGCAAAGTGGCCGACTTCGACTTGCTGGCCATTCCGGTCGTGGATGAAGAGCGGCATCTGTTGGGTATCATCACCCACGACGACGTGATCGATACCTTCATGGAAGAGGCCACCGAAGACGCCCACCGGATGGCTGGTATTACTCCGATGGTGGATAACTTTCTCGAAATGCCTTTTATAACAGTTTGGCGTAAACGGGCCGGTTGGCTTTGTATGCTCTTTGTGGCCGAGCTGTTCACCTTCACCGCCCTGGCGCATTTCGAGGCCGCCATTCAAGCGGTAGTGGCCCTGGCCCTTTTTGTACCTCTATGCATTTCGACCGGCGGCAACTCCGGCTCTCAGGCCGCCACCCTGGTTACCCGAGCGTTGGCTGTCGGACAGGTGCAGACTCGGGATTGGTGGCGGGTCTTCCGACACGAACTGCTGATGGGCGTTGCTTTAGGATGCACCTTAGGGGCGATCGGCTTTTTGCGGGCGGCAGCGACGCCCCAAAGTGTGCTCGGTTCCGTGAACCATTGGGTCTTGGCCTTTGTCATCGCTCAGAGTGTGGCCGCTATCTGTTTGTGGGGTACCCTGGTCGGGTCGATGTTGCCGCTGATTTTCAAACGGCTTGGATTCGATCCGGGTTTTGCCTCCAGTCCGTTTGTGGCCACGTTTGTTGACGTAACCGGGATTGTCCTTTACTTCAATATCGCCCATTTGTGGCTGCCGCTGGGATGAACTCCGTTTCGGACGGTCTTAGCGCATGGGGAGAAGGCCATCTGTCTCAAATGGGGCCTAATCCATCAAGGAGCTTGGACGCCATGACAGGATCAGAACAGCGTCAGACGCTTTCGTTTCTCCGGCAGCGGTTTGCCGAGGCAGGCATTGATCTGCATAAAAAGTTGGGGCAAAACTTTTTGATCGACTTGAATCTGGTCCGTTTGATTGCCGATTCGGCCGAGTTGGGCCCCGACGATGTGGTCCTGGAGGTGGGCACAGGGGCAGGATCGCTAACGGCTATGCTGGCGGAGCGGGCGGCGGTGGTCGTTACCGTGGAGATCGATGAAGACCTGTATCGCTTGGCCTGCGAACACTTGGTCCAATTCCCCAACGTAGTCATGCTCCAGATGGACGCCTTGGCCCGCAAAAGCCAATTGAACCCGCAGATGCTGGCCGAGGTGGAAAAACATCTGGCCCAAAAGCCAAATCGGCGATGGAAACTGGCGGCCAACCTGCCGTATCAGATCGCTACGCCGCTCCTGTCGAACCTGTTGACTCTGGACAGGCCGCCGCAACTGATGACCGTTACCATTCAGAAAGAATTGGCCGACCGGATCACCGCCAAGCCGAGCACCAAAGACTACGGCGCCCTGAGCATCTGGGTCCAGACGCAGTGCACGGTGGAACTCGTGCGGGTGATGCCGCCGGAGGTCTTTTGGCCCAGGCCGAAGGTGTCGTCGGCCATTTTGCGAATCCGTCCCGATGAAGCCAAACGGGCGCAGATCCCGGATCGAGATTTCTTCCATCAGTTTGTCCGGGACCTTTTCCAACATCGGCGCAAATTGTTGCGGTCGGAATTGCTCGGCGCGGTGAAGGGCAGATTGGATAAGGCCGACGTGGATGCCGTCCTAGCCGAGCTGGGCCTTACCGGCCAAGAACGGGCCGAGGCGCTCAGCCCTCAGCAAATGCTCCAACTGTCCGAGACAATCCGCCGCCACGTAACTTAGGCTGTCTAGCCTGAGCTATCCGTAACTTAGCCTGTCCAGGCTGAGCGTCGCCGCCTAAACAGGCGGCGCTACAAGACGCCCGCTAAACAGCGAACGTACGTAACGTATGTCTAGCCTGAGCCGCCGTGAATTCCATCTGGTCTAACATTTTAGCCGAATGCAGTACCTTGTCATTCCCGCGCAAGCGGAAATCCAGGATACTATGAGGCGACTACATTGTTATTCTGCCCAAGTAGAGGCTGCAAGAAGTCCAGATTCCCGCTTTCGCGGGATGACAATTCTGGCGAATTTCGCCCTAAAATAAGCCTCCTTTGCATTCGGCTAAAATGTTACCATCTGGCTCGTTTTGGACAAATTGGAGTGCATATCCCCGGCGAGTGCCGAGGGAATTATTTATTCAGGCTTTCGGCCAGGCGTTGCAGCGCTTCGGTTTCGATCTGTCGGACCCGTTCCCGCGTCAGTCCCAGGGCCTCGCCGATTTCTTTCAAGGTTTTCGGTTGGTTATCGTCCAGGCCGAACCGCATCCGCAGTACGGTGGCCTCCCGCGGGTCCATGTTGTCCAACTGTTCCATGATATGGACCAGATTATCCTGCTTGACGAGGTCTTCATCGGGCGTACCGGTGTCCTCGTCCATCAAGATTTCGCCCAGGGACCATCCGTTGTCTGGTTGATCGGCGTGAGGGGTGAGATTGTAGATTTTGATGGCCTTTTTGATGATGGCCAGCTTTTTTCGAGGCAATCCAAGGACCCGGGCCACTTCTTCGGGGGTAGGGGTTCGGCCCAATTCCTCGGCCAACCGGGTACTAGCCCGCCGCCATTTCGACAGGAGCTCCACCATGTAGGCGGGAATGCGAATCGTCTTGCCGCAATTGATCAACGCCCGCTTGATCGACTGTTTGATCCAATAACTGGCGTAGGTGGAAAACCGGGTCCCCATCGCCGGGTCGAACCCTTCGACCGCCCGCAAAAGCCCCAAATTGCCCTCTTCAATAAGGTCTTGGAGGCTCAACCCTTTGCCGGTATAACTACGGGCGATATTCACGACCAGACGCAAATTGGCCCGAACCATCCGGTCCCGCGCCAGCGGGTCTCCACGCCCGATGGCCAGCGCCAACTCCTGCTCTTCTTCCGGCGTCAATAGCGGCGTTTCGTTGATCTCGCGCAGATACGTCTCCAAAGGAGATTGCACGGCTGCGGCCGATCGACGCCGCGACTTGCTCTTGCCCAGCATCGGTATAGGATAGTAGCTCTGCAAAGGTGTATTCCTTAAAAATCCGTAACCCTTCCGCCAAAGGAAACTATCCGCCGCTCCTGTCATTCCGACGCAAGCGGCGGCTGTGTTGCAACCCTGTCTGTCAGACCGCTTCGAATGCCGGTTCACCGACATCCTTACCGTCTAACAGACGGCGTTCCCTACGAGGGCCTCTGTCCTCCGCGTCCACCCTCGCTCTGGCGGGCGGGGACTCGGACGGCCTCTCGTTGCGGCGGCCAAGGGCGGAACTTCTGGACTGCCGTTTTGGCGGGAAGGACGCCCTATGGCCCCCTCGGGATAAAAACTAGCAACTCCTTCGGTCGGCTGTAGTAGTACAAAATTTCGTCTTGCCCAGAGCAAACTATCGACGGCTAAGCAGCCAATTCTGCAACGAAGCTGAGGGGCGACTTTTTGGGGTGAATGTATCCATGATATAGACGATACCGAATAAGCACCCTCTAAAAGGTATTTTTTCGAACCAACCCATCCGCACGAACTAATTGCATTCCCAACAACTCCTCTTTTGGGAACCAATGTTTTCTCGGGCCTCTCCGGCCTAAATCTTCCCATCTGCCTAATCCATACAATCGATGATTTTGGAACAATCTCCCCCGTCGGATCGGCCGGCCTGAGCCAAACCCTGACGCTTCCGGGAATCCAAAGAGCACGGACGCCCCCGCCCGTGAATTGCACATGCCAGAGAGCCAGGCTACGGCGATCCCGTAACTCCGTGACGGTATCTCACCCGGCCTCCCCTCCTCGCCCTAGAGGGCCAATCGCCTTACCTACCATTCCAGCCCTCGCCCTGGCCGTCGAGACTCCGCCGGACTCTCGACGGCCAGGCAAAAGGCGACCATTCTGGGCGGCCGCTTACCCGGCAACGACAAAAAAACGATTTCGCCCGGATAGAAATAGATGTTTCCTTACCATCGGCCGAGCCGTTCCGGGCGATCGCAGAATCTAGCCCAACAGGGAAGCAGAGCGTTGCCTGGCTAGACTGCGGGCCGCCAGCGCACCAGTACAGATTTTCCCCGCAGCCCCCGCAGCAACACCATCCTACCTCGTCGAAGACGGCTAGAGGATGACAGAGAGGACAAAGCCCCCAAAGCCTACAAGGCTACTCGGTAGGCTCTTCGGGTTTTTCTTCGGATTGGAGGGTCGGGAATGGCTGGATAAGCGGACCCGAGCTGGAACCCACACCGCCTTTGAGTTCTCGAGGAGGGGGAGTCGGTTTGCTTTCGGACTCGGACTCGCTTTGGGCAGATTCCTCCGCGGCTCGTTCCTCTTGGGCCCATTCCACCCGCTTTCGAGAAAGACCGATTTTTCGATCGTCCGGGTCCACCCGCAGGATTTTCACCTCGATCTGGTCGCCGACTTTGACGATCTCTTCGGGGTCATCGACTTTATGATCGGCCAATTCCGAAATATGGAGCAAGCCTTCCAACCCGTCTTCCAGGCTTACAAAGACGCCGAAATTGGTGATCTTGGTCACCGTACCGGTAACAATCTGCCCGGGCTGATATTTTTCCGGAATCTCCCGCACCCAGGGGTCTTCGGTCAGTTGTTTCAATCCCAGGGCAATCCGCCGTCGCTCCTGATCCACCGAAAGCACCCGGCAGGTTACCTCCTGACCTCGCTGGAGGACTTCGTTCGGATGGCTGATTTTACGAGTCCAGGACATGTCCGTAACGTGCAACAGACCATCGACCCCTTCTTCCAGCTCGATAAATGCCCCGTAATTGAGCAGATTCCGCACAATCCCTCTCACAATACTGCCCGGCGGATACCGCTCTTGCACATGGTCCCAGGGATTTTCCTGGGTTTGTTTCATGCCTAGGGAGATTTCCTGTTTTTCTTTATTGACGCCTAAAATGACCACATCGATCATATCGCCCACCTGGACCAATTCGCTGGGATGATTGATCCGCTTGGTCCAGGACATTTCGCTGATGTGGACGAGACCCTCGATGCCTTCTTCCAGTTTCACAAATACCCCGTAACTCATCACACTGACGACTTCGCCCTTGTGCAGACTGCCCACCGGATAACGCTCCTCGATATTTTCCCAAGGGCTGGGTTGTTTCTGCTTCAGGCCGAGGGCGATCTTTTCTTTCTCCCGGTCGATTTGCAACACCACCACTTCGATTTCTTGCTCCAGCGTAACTACCTCGGACGGATGGTTGACGCGTCCCCAGCTCATATCCGTAATGTGCAACAGGCCGTCGATTCCGCCCAAATCGACAAAGGCGCCGAAATCCGCAATGTTTTTCACAATCCCTTTGCGCCGTTGGCCCACTTGGAGGTCGCTGAGAAGTTGTTCTTTCTTGTCAATCCGTTCTTTTTCGATCAACGCCCGCCGACTCACCACGATATTCCGCCGCGCCTCGTCAATTTTCAGCACCTCGCACTGCACATATCGGCCAATAAAGTCCCCAATATCGGCTGGCCGACGGATATCCACCTGACTGGCCGGCAAAAACACATTCACCCCAATATCGACCAAAAGCCCCCCTTTAATTTTTCTGGTAACCAATCCCGTAACCACGTCCCCTTCATGGACCGACTCCATCACCTTCCGCCAATTGTCGATCTTCTCGGCTTTCCGCTTCGATAGCAGGATCATTCCTGCTCCGGCGTCGAGCCAGGGGAAATACAATTCCTCGATATCTTCTACCAGCACTCGTAGAACCTGACCCGGTTGCGGCGGCGATTCATCCGGCCCCCAGTCGCTCAGAGGCGCCACGCCCTCGCTTTTATACCCGACATCGATAATCACCTGATCGCCTTCGACCCGGAGCACGCGCCCTTGGATAATATCATTAGGCTTCAGGTCCGCTCCGCCCCATTCGATTTCTTCCGGCGAGGCGCCAGAAAACGCCTCTTGAAGTTCTCGTTCCAACTCCTCCTGGCTAGGTTCCAGTTCCCGAATCAGGTTCCGATTGACCATAAAAAACAAACATCTTTTGTAAAAAAACCATCCTCCCTCGACCCGACGCCCTCCCTTCGACGGGCGTCTCCCAAGGTCTGGGCAATTCCGTTAGTATAACCGCTGCGACCCCCTCGGACAATGTAGCTTGCGGCATTTTTCCTTAAAATTTTATCTCCTCAGTAGCTTATCGAAGCGATCCCCTCGGTATCGGTGTCCCGAGAGCACCCTCTGCCTATCCCCTTTGCCTATTTTGACTGTTTTCTAAACCTCAAAGATTTTACCCCATTGCAAGAAACAAAAATCGCCGCATCTTCTTATTTTAAGAAGAGTTGCGGCGACGATAGCTCTTCGTTCCGAACAGCCCCGAAAGGGAGGAGCTTTCAAGGAGCAGGCCCAATACCCCCAACGAGTGGTACTCTTTTCCCCCTTATTCCCCTTTATTCACCGCCTGGAGCATTTTCACTGCTTCCTGGGCCAGCACCCCGGCCGTGTCCGGTCGAAACGGCGGCAGGTCCAAAATCTTCGGTACCACAATCGCCGCATATTCTCCCGCTTGGTATCCCTTCGGGTCCGGCAAATAGCCGATGCAATCGTCCGCATACCCTACCACCAGGCTGTATCGGAACGGCGAGTCCCGCCGGATGGCCAACCCGTAGTAGCTATAAAGTTCCGCAGGATGGAAGGCCAGAGCGACTTCCCGGCCTAATGCCAGGACGGAAAGCCGGACCGGAAGCGTCGTTTGTTTCAGGTCCCATTTGGCGGCCCCCTGGAACCAGTCGGCGGCAAACGGTCCGTCCACCCAGTGCCCTTTATTGCATTCTTCTGGTTTAGCCCGATACTGCTCGATCCATTTCTGCAGCAGTTCGATATCCAGCGGCAACGGGACCAATTGGGTTTTGACTTCCATGCGGTCCACCGGCGTGGGTTGGGCCGCTGCGAGGGCCTTTTTTAGTCCTTCATAGACCGCTTTGGCCGAAGGTTCCGGGTCGCCGATCCACTTTTGTCCATCTCCGGGGTTCACATCACCGGCATGGCCTTGCAGGTAGGAGACCGTCGGCAGGCCGTCCGCCTTAGCCCATTGGGCCACCAGCCCCGGCCAATCCGGCCCCGCCTGTTCATCCCGGTAACAGACCGGATGGCTCGAAAAGTGGTACCAGACCAATTCCGGTTTGCCTTCCCGCCGGAATCGGAGCACATGGAGCATCGTGTCCAGCCAGCGATGGGCGTCGGTGGAATCTTTGCCGAACTCCGCATCGGTTTTCCACTGTTTGGTGGTGCGGTTGAAGTTGCCGCCCACCACCGTTGCCCGTCCGACTTCCAACTGGGCGGGGGCCAAATCCTCCATGGCTGCCCGCACCGCCTCGATCGTCGCTTTCCGCACTTGCTCTCCGTATTCCGGGCTTACCGCTCCCCATTGCCGACAGAATCGCAGCGTGGGCATGGAATGGCTGTGGGTGGCGCAAAGCCGAACTTGGGCCGCCGGTATCCCTGTGGCCTTTTCTACAGCCTGGGCGGTCTGGGCGCTCCAATCGGCCGAGACGGCCAGCAAATCCAACGAGACAATTGCCGTCGCTGTTTGCCCCATCCGGAGCACCAAGGCACGTGCTTCGGCCGGTTGGCGAATCCCTTGGATACGGCGCTCTTTACCGGGCGGACGATGGAACCCGGCCATTTCGATCCCCAGGGGCGGCGTAATGTCTCGGATTGCCTGGCCGACGTGCAGCCGATTGGCAGAAGCCGGCTGTCTCCCTTCTTCTGCCCACAGGGTCGCCACTCCGCCTGGCAACCCGCTCAGTCCGCCTACCGCCCCCGCTAATCCGCCCATCGCCCCGCCGGCTATGGCCAACCACTGCCGCCGGGACAATTTCTCCTGCCCCTGCGCGTGGCGCCCCAAAAAGGCAAAAGCACCAGAACTATCTGGGGGGAAATCTTTCCCTCCAAAACCGTTCTGGTGGTGGAGATAGTTCCGCCGGGTATCCAAAGCCAAAACACCGTGTTCCCCCAGTGGATGTTTGCCGGGGCAATTTGCCATTGGTCAGTTCCTCCCAATTCAAGAGAATACAAAAGTCCACGGCCTGGGCGAAAGGATACTTTTGGACTTTCGCTAGGCGCGGCACTCAAACGCCTGACGCAGCACTCAACACAGTCTTGGACTGGAAACAGCCTTGGACTGGTCTGCTGCTATTTTACTTTAGCGGCAGGGCGAAGTCTTGGCGGTGGGATCTTCCGGGTGGGATGGTGCAGCGGAGTTTGCTTTGGGCGTTGTACTCGGCGGGGATGAAACTTTCGATCTCATCGACCAGGGTGCCGGGCGGCGCCACCGGCGGGCCAGCTTCCACCTTTTTGCCGGTCTTGCGGGTGGCAGTAATGCGGACGATCTTGTCGCCCGGCTGAAGGGCCGAGGGGCCTGCCAGCCGATACTGACCGTTTTGGATCTTCCCGCCGGCGCTAGGCCCTTGACCGTCGGCCGGTTCAAAGACAATGTTGCCCTCTTCAACGGGTTTGCCTTCCCAGGTAACCTGGCCTTCGACGGTTACCAGCCCGCTTCCGCAACCGCAAACCAGAACCAGCCCCACCAACCATAGCCCCGCTGCCCACGTATGCCATTTTCCCGCTGAAAAAAGGTAAGCCTCCATTTTGAATCCTGCCATGCATTCGTCTCCTGAAAGAGTAAAGCTGTATCTATTTCTAGATTCCCGCTTGCGCGGGGATGCCAAGAGAGGGCGACTTCCTCGCTGAGAGAGGATGCCCCGGATTTTGTCTTCTCCTCTTGTAGGCTGGATGCACAGGTGGGCCGTGGTGTCCCTCTCAGGGGGCCCTGTTAAAATGTGCCGGGGCTGACGGGTTGTTCGCCTGGGATGGCCCGGGGCGTGCCCAGGGCTTGCCAGATATTTAGCGCAACGCCCTGCTGGATGAATTGTGCGCTGCCGTCGCCCAAAAGCACATGGACCCCGCCCGGATGGTAACTGCGAGCCGTTATCGTCATCCGACGCTGGTTCCAGGCGTTATAGGTCCCCGTGCAGGGCGCCTCCGGTTGATTGTCGCAAAGGTAAGTGCGGAGTCCGTCCGGCACGAGGCTATTCGGCGTGTAATTGTAGTGGAAAAAAGGTCCTTCGGGGTAGTGCAGTGCGCCGCGGAAGTCGTTCCCCATCACCAGGCGGATTTCGCTGACGAACATCGTGTTGCTCAGACCGTCGCGGACCTGCTCTGCGATCATATTGCTATTCATATAAAAGACGCCGGCGTCTTGCTGGGGACGGGTTGTCGGTATGGCGTTGGCCAGATTGAATTCCTTCATGGGGCCCAGACCATTATTGGCAGCGTAGCTTCCGCGGGCATACGCCTCAGCAACATCCTCGGTACGGATCGGTCTGGCTTTGGGGCCGGAGGGACATTGAAAGATCGGCAACGTTTGGCGAGTGATCAGAAGATTCGGGTTGCCAAGGGAGTTGTAGCCCGCATGGCCGAAACTTTTCGTCCAGTCGATCTGGGCCGCCAGGGCAGTCTGCTCAATGTACGGCAATAGATAGGTAATCCAGGTGGCTTCGGCGCCGTCGGCGTTGCCTCTGTCCGATTGCGGCCAGAACCAGCCGGGCGGGAAACAGCCTTTCTGCTCATGGTGCATGTGCAGGGCCAGGCCGATCTGTTTGAGGTTGTTCAGGCACTGGGCGCGTCGGGCCGCCTCCCGGGCCGCCTGCACCGCCGGCAACAATAGCGCAATCAAAATCCCAATGATCGTAATGACCACCAACAGCTCCACGAGCGTGAAGCCGCCTCCCGTCCTCCTTCGCATCGGCAGACTCCTTTGAACAATAGGTTTTCGAAGAGGTCCTTTGAAAAGTAAATCCCTTCCCCCATCTTGGGATCAACCAGGGACTTATTTATCATTCTCGTGCAAGCATGTAAGCGGCAGTTCAGTCGTCCTTGAAACACCGCTACGTAGAGCACCGCCTGTTAGCCGGTAATCTGCCAGCTAGCCCCCCAGCCTAAACAGGCTAGGGTACGGACCTGCCAGTTAGGGGTCCGCCTAGACAGGCTAGGGTACGGGGTACGGGCCAGCCGGTTACGGGCTAGCCCTGACAGGCTAGGTTACGGGAGTCCGTCGCCGGCGCAGGGCCAAGGCAATCAGGCTCATCAGTCCCAGGCCAGCTAGCGCCCAGGTGCTCGGTTCCGGCACCGTGGCCAGGGCATAAAGCTGGAAGATCTCCTGGGCAGAAAGCGCCCGATTGTAAATGGCCACTTCGTCGATCAAACCACTGAAGTAACGAGACACACTGCCTGTGTTGCTGATCTGAGCGCCGATACCCAGCGGGGCGCCCGAACTGGTATTCAAGCCGGTGGCACTTCTGGTGCCAGTGCTATCCAGCACTCCGTTGATGTAGAGGCTGTACTGATTGGTGGTGGCATCCCACGTGCCGACCACAAATTGCCATTGGTTGGCTACCAAAGAGCTAGTGGACGAAAATCCATTTTCAGCCTGTGCGCCGTTAGCCACGGCGAATAGTAGTTTGCCGTTGCTTAAGAACAGTCCGAAATGGTCATGAGCAATGGTTTGAGCCCATTTGCCCGCAATGAGCCTTACGCCGTTTAGAGCATCAGGATACACCCAGGCAGCGACGGTAAGTCCACTCCAATTGCCGTTTAGGTCCGGATCATTGCCAGCGTTGACATAGGAGTTAGTTCCGTTGAACCGGACGGCCGTATCGGGATCGAATCGGATGGCGCCAGGTTTGGCGTAGTCGCCCGAGGCAACATTAACATAAGTACCGTTACCCGTTAGCCCCAGCACTTCCCAGGCGGTCGTACCGCTCCCTTCGCCCAGACGCCAGTAGCCGACCAGACCGGTTTTATTGGCCACCAGGTTCACATAATCCGAAACGGTCTCGATCTTCATTTCGTCGAGCCAACCTTTAAAGAGGCCACTGGTGGCTCCACTACGAGCCCCCAAATACAAAACGTCGTTCCGGAGGGCGGAAGGTATATTCAAGGTGGTCAGTTTGTCGCTGCTTACCAAAACGCCGTTCCGATAGACCTTGACCACTTCATGGGTATTTCCCGACGGCAGTCCCAGGTTGATCACCGCCGTAATATGTTCCCAAGTATTGCTCGTGTAAGGGAAGGTATCCATCGTATAACCGGCCGGCGATGTGGCCTTTCGCAGGCAGACATAGGCTGGGGTATAACCCGATTCGTTCACGGTGCAATTCAACCCGCCGTCATAGCTATTGTAATTGGCCGAATGTTCCCATACGAGGACCGTGTTGGTTGTATCCACCTTTTGCCACCAACTGATGGCGATGTTTTTGTAGGGGCTGAGATTCAGGTTACCGGAGGTCTGCATGAAGGCGCTGGTGCCGGTGCCGTCGAAATAGGCGCTGCCGCTTCCGCCTACATGAGGCGGCGTATCCGTGCTTTGGGTAGCATGGTTATTGGTCAGCGCATTGCCGTTGCCGGAGCTATCCACCGTAAAGGCCCCCGACTCAAACCGCCAATAGGCGATCAATCCCGCCTGCGCCTGGCAAACGCCCCCCAGCATCATCCCCACCACCATTCCCAATGCAAGCCAATGGTTCTTCATGGTACACCTCCCGGAAGATAAACACTGATCACCGCAAAGAGCTTTCTCAACCTTTCTCATCACTTGTACTTTTGTACCCAACTTAGAGTTCTAAGGGGCCGAAGCTCCAGAAAAACTTGAGGAAAACAAAAAGACATTCCCTGTTCTTTTAATATAATTACTTCTTTTAATATAATCACTCCACGCATCCACAGTCAAGCATCTGAGAAGATTTTTTAAAATCAGAATGAAGGATTTTGGAACATAGAAATTTATCATTCCCACCAAAACAACAAAGACCCAAGAGGCATGAGGTATACTCAGATGCTCTGTTGCCGGGAAGCTCCCTGCAAGCCGAACCCACCGGTTGCACAACGTGGTGGAGAGAGGAACCGCTATATAAAAATGGTGATTTTTACCCAACGTGGATGTTGCAGGGCCTAAAGGCGACGAGAAACCTAAGATGTTTAGAAAAATAACATTTCAGCCGAGTGGAGAAGATTCGCCTCTCCCCTGGCCGTCGAGAGGCCGGCCTGCGAAGCAGGCCGGGTGAGGGGGCAAAAGGCT
>JAKPGL010000208.1 GCA_029550925.1 Planctomycetota bacterium | reverse complement strand
CGGGCCGGGTGCGGGCTGGCTGCGCGGGTTTCTGCCGGTGCTCAATCGTCTGGGCCAGGGCGGAGCGCAGATTTTTTTAGCCGCTCGGCTCCGGTCCATGCGAAAGAAAAAATGGGCCTTGGCCGCCTTCGCCGCCTTGATGGCTTTGCCTTTATTGGCGATGGCCGCCTTGTGGGCCTCCAGCGCCGGCCGGCAAAGCCTACTGCTGGCTTTCGGCGTGATGGCCTTCTACTTTTTGTTTTTCGTGCTGAATGGTTTTTATCTGCTTTCGTTCGGCACGGTGCAAGGGAAACTGATTCGGCCTACCCATCGGGGCCAATTGCTTCGGCGATCCACCTTCTGGGGTGTTTTGGCCGCTACGGCCTTTGCCGGGTGGTTGCTGCCCATTTGGCTCCAAGGCGACGCACAAGGCCAGCCGCATTTCCATCTCATTTTTTTCTGGGTGGCAGGATGTTTGTGTTTGTCGGCCTGCGTGGCTATTGGGGTCCGAGAACCGCCGGATGAAGGCGTCAGGTCCCCTGGACAGCGTCGGCTGCAAAATCTTCAAGACATGGTGCAGGCCCTCCGGACCGATGCGAATCTCCGTCGGGTCGGTCTGGTTGCCATCTGCCTGGGCGCCGGCCTGATTGTATCGCCTCATTATCAGGCCCTGGCGTTGGGAAAATTCCAATGTCCCCCGATCGAACTGATGCGATTCGCCATCACACAGAATCTCGCAGTCGGGGTGGTGAGTCTTTTGGTCGGACCGATGGCCGACGCCTGGGGGAATCGGCTCACCTTGCGAGTGTTGATCTTCGGAGCGGCTGGGGCGCCCGCGCTGGCCGCCCTGTTGGCTTTGCTGCCAGGAACAATCAGCGGGCAGCTTTCTTGGCTGATCTTCATTCCGCTAGGGATTTCCCCGCTCCTACTGCCGATCTTGAACAACTACACCTTGGAAACCTGCCCGCCGCATCGGCATCCCCGGTATCTGAGCACTGTGAACCTTTGCGTGGCCATCCCGTTTCTCTTGGCCCCTTTGGCAGGTTGGGCGGTCGATCATATCGGATACGCCCCGGTCTTTGGTACGGCGGCCGCCGTGTTGCTTTTGGCCAGCGGTTTAACGTTCTGGATTGCAGAACCCCGTCGGTTGGCCGGCGCTCCGCCCCAGCTTCCTCTGACAGAACTGGACGGCAGTCTAGTTGCAAAAATCCTGGCCGAGCAGGATCAGTCCCTACCGGAGCAGTGAGACCCGCTGACGCCGATGGAGTGTTTCAGATCGAGGCGGCGGGTGTCGTTCCCGCGCAAGCGGGAATCCCGAATTTCCCTCTCCTCACTGCGGACCATCTACTGCTGGACAAGTCAGCAGTGCCACCCAGCTAGCGCCGATGGGGTATTGGAGACCAGGCGGAAAAGCCGCTCGGCTGGGATGGTATCAGGGCTTTTCCTTCAGTGTGATCGTTTTCCTTCTCAATCCGAAGAATCATCTCATGGGGAGAGCGATCCTTTCGGCTTGGGTGAATTTTCTGGAGAAGAGGGGTTAGCTACCGGTTCACCCATATTAAGCCAGGCTTTGTAACATTTTTCTACAACCGCCGGTTCCACTTGGCCGTCCCAGACGGCTACCCCATAACGAAGTTCGACCGGCTGATCGGCTCGGACGGGGAAAGGTTCTTTGCTGAGGTTCAGCGTGGCGGACAGATAGGCAAACCCTCGATCCATCGTAAACCAAGCGGCGGGATGCCGAGGATTTTTCGGCCAATCGAACACTGCTACCGTAACCGGCTTTCCGTCGGCCTTGGCTGTGTAGGCGCACCAGGCGGATCGGGCGTTATTGGTCCCTTCGACGCCAGTGTGGCCGTCGGCGTTGAAGAATCGTCCCCCGGCGTCCATCGAGACGACAAACCGCATCCCCAGACCAAAATAGGGCGACCCGGTCAGTTGAACCGAAGATTTTCCTTCCGGCGTACGGAGTACGCTCCGCCAAGTTAACAAGGTGGCCGGAGGTTGGCCGATCCGGGCAGCCCTCAGGGTGCGATCCTCCTCCAACATGGCCGACCCTTGGGGATTCTGCCATCGCAACGTTTGCCGAAGCGACTGCCAGGCGATCCCGCCTGTCGATATACTCTCCCTCTTCAGATCGCCTACAGGGACCTGGCTTCCGCTGGCCGCATCCTCCGCCCAGAAGTTCACCCCATCTACTGCTACGGCAAACATCAGTCCGTGGTGGTGTTTATGGTCCGCAGGACTATCCCGAAGGATGTTCACCCCAGAGGGCGAGAAAAACTCTAGGACATACGTCTTTTTAGGATTCGATTTCGCCTGATACACCAAAAGCGGAGAACCGTCCTGGACCAACTTCACTTGGGTGGGTTCGTCGGCAAAAACCGATCCTGTTTCCGCCATCTGCCCCAACATCGCCGCCCCCAATACACCGATCCACCACAATCCCCCTACAAAACCACGCAACCTTTTCCAAAGTACTACTCGCTCAAACTCTACCCGGAAGTTTCTAAAAATCCGCAACATGGCAAAACCTTTCTTCAAAAAGGGCCGTCGGAAACTGCTATTTTCAGGAGTTTTTATGGATTTCTATCCGATCGGAGGAAGACCTCGGGAGTAACCGCGGCTTTAGGCTTTCCGATGGGCTTGGCCGATCAAGTGGCCCAATTCCGGCGCAATGAGTTTTTCTAGCGCCAAGCGAACCGCCTGCGGCGACCCGGGCAGCACAAACACGGCGGTCCGTCCTGCCAGTCCCGCTGTTGCCCGGCTGAGCATCGCCGCCGGTCCGATCTCCTGGTAACTCAGCATCCGGAACAGCTCGCCGAATCCGGGCAGCGGCTTGGTGAGCAAGGGGCTGACCGTTTCGACGGTAATGTCCCGACTGCTCAAGCCAGTGCCGCCGGTCAAAATCACCGCCTGAACATCCTCCCGGCAGAGAAGGGTTTGGAGGGCCTGTTGGATTTGGGTCGGCTCGTCCAGGACGATCTGCCGATGGACCACCGGATGGCCGACCGATTGGAGAATCTCCAAGGCGGTCTGGCCGCTTCGGTCGTCGGCCAAGGTGCGGGTGTCGCTGACAGTGATCACCGCACAACTCACTCGGCTGGGGCCTTGCTGACGGTGTTCTTCCGGCGATTTAGATGCCACAGGTTCTCCTTTTCGAGGCAGATACAACCGGATCGGCTTTTCCATAAGGAGGCTAGCCCGGGCAGCGACCTAAACTCGCCCTAACCAGGAGGCGTTTCCTCACAGGTCGCCGGCGGGTGTTATCCCCCCCTGGAGAGGCAAAAATCGTTCCCTAACCCTCTTTGTTTTGTTATACTATAAAAAGAGGACTCGCTGGGCAATTGGTGGGCCGCTTCCGTGGTTGGCCTGAAAAGTCTCCTCCCTGTGCGGCCCCTGGTAGGGAAACCGAGTTTGCCGGTGCGGCCCATTTTCTCAGCAAAGGGGTTTAAGGAACTGGGAGCTTCGGTCCTCTACGGGAGATCAAAGAGGTATGTGCATGAAACCGAGGCTGGTTCTTTGCGGGACGGCGGCGGTTTGGATGGGGCTGCTGGGTCTGGACCTGAAGGCCGAGGTCTTTCTGCTTCAAAACGGCGGCCGACTCGAAGGCGAACTGCTCAATCCCGATCAATCCCCTCGGACCATGTATCTGATCCGTACCTTGGAAGGGGCGCAAATCGGTTTGGAAGCCCGCCGGGTGGCCCAGGTGCTCCGCCGCCGACCGGTCGAATTGGAATATGAAAAAATCAAACCGACTTATCCCGACACGGTCGAAGGCCAATGGGCTTTGGCGCAGTGGTGTCTGGAACACAATCTTTTAACTCAGCGGCGGGAGCATCTTCAGCGGATCATCCAATTGGACCCCAACCACGCGGAAGCCCGTCGGAGTTTGGGCTACATGCAGACCGACGGCGCCTGGAAAACCCGCGAAGAGATCATGACCTCCCGGGGGTATCAATGGTTTCGGGGCGAGTGGCGGCTTCCGCAGGAGATCGAACTGCTCCAAGAAAAAGAGGCCCAACAATCGGCCCAGCGGGAGTGGTTTGCCAAGGTCAAGCTTTGGCGAGGCTGGTTGGGAACCAATAAGGAAGAAGCGGCCATAAAAAACTTTGAAAGCATCCAGGACCCGGCTGCTGTGCGGGCCGTGGCCGCCTTTTTGGAAGACGAACCCAATCCGGCCGTCCGAAAACTCTACCTCGGCATTCTCGCCCGGATCAATACCCCGGATGCCGTTAAACAACTGGCCCTCCGGGCCTTGGAAGACCCGGTCGAAGAAGTCCGCCTGACCTCGTTGGACTACTTGAAAACGGAGCGCCGGCCCGACGTCGTGGCGCTATTCATTTCCAAACTGAAAAGCAAAGACAACAAAATGGTGCGCCGGGCGGCTGTTGGACTGGCCGCCATGAAAGACCCCACCGCGGTCGGCCCCTTGATCGACGCTTTGATCACCATCCATACCTACCGCATTGACCCGCCCGGCGGGCCGAACGCTATGAGCGCCACCTTCGGTAAAGGGCCGGGCGGCGCCGGCGCACCCGGCGGCGGCACCGGAATGTCTTTTGGCGGCGGGCCGAAAATGGTCAAAGTCCCCGTCCAAAACCAAGAGGTGCTCGACGCCCTGGCAAAAATCACCGGCGTCAACTACCAGTTCAACGTGCCCGCTTGGAAAAGTTGGTACGCTCAACAACGCAAAACCCAACAGCCGCCTTCTGGGGACGCCCGACGGGGATAAACTTCTCCTCGGTCTAAGTCTCTTGACGTTTTCTTCAATGCGCCTTTTACGAGGCGATCTCTGAGCCGGCACTCTGGCTGCTCGACCCGTTGGAATTCGGGCTTGGACGACGACGGAACATAGCCCCTAACCACGTCGCTTCCGTGGGGACTACGGCGGTAGCGGCGATGCGATCTTCCAAGTTCGGTCGAAAGATCGTCAGGATCGCCAGCGGCAGATACCAGTTCAGATAGGTTCCGCCGCCCGGCATGTGCCAAAACTGGCAAGTCAACAGCACCGCCGCTGAACAACTCAGCAGAGTCGCATAGTTTTTCTGCGGCGGCCAAATCGCCAAACTCCCCGCCAAGACCACGCCGCCTACCAACACCGGTATCCGGTAATAAGAAACATGAAATCGCCAAAATCCCGCTATATCTTCAGGCAACGGTTTCGTCTGGAACACCCTTACCAATTCTTCTACCCCATACATCTGCCGAAGTTGCGCCAGGAAAGTCTCTTGGTCTTTGGAAATCAGCAGGAGCGAAAGCGTCATCAACACCAGCACCGCCCCCGTTCCAATCAAAAACCGCCAGCGACCACGCCGCCAATAATAGCCGCACCATAACGGCACGAGTAGAAGTGGATAACAAATCAAGCCCGCCGCCAAACCAATCAATATCCCGGCCATCCCAGGCCGACGATACGCCTCCGCCGCCCACACCAGCAGCGCCGCCGGCGCCACATGATCCAACCGAGGCGTCGTCTGCGCCGTATAAGGCAGCAGCAGATACAACGACGCCATCGCCACGCCCGTGTGCAAATTCTCAAAATGCCGGTAACCAATCAGCACCAATCCAATGACCACCGCCAGGTGGGCTACGATGGCGGTAGTTCGAGTTACCGGACGACGTCGGCCCAAGGCCCGCGCCATCTCTTCTGGCGGCGTCTCCTTCGGCGCCGGCCTTTCCGAAAAACTGGCAAAAATATGGAAAAGCGGATACCCCACCACCGCCTGTTCCGAAGGAAGTTCTTTCTTCTGCAACACCTGTTCCGTCTGGATCGCCCCGGTAACTTCGCTTTCTTTGAGCGATTGCGTCAGTACATTGCTCATCAAAAACACCAGCATTGCCATACAGGTAAATGTTAGCCCGCTTGAGGAAAGGTTCGGCTCCAGAAGCGGCCGACGCACCATCAGCGTATCCAAAAGCATCCGCACAAGCATAAGTCCGCTTACTACGAATAGCCATTCGTATCCAAACGCCTGCACCCACTCCGGGCGATGTCCCGCCGTCATCAGCAGCCCCGGCGCATAGGCAATGAGCAGCAAAAGATCGATGTTCCGGATGCTCCAAAATCGCCCAAATTTGAAAAAAATCCCCAACGTCATGAGCGAGGAAATATATACCCAGGTGGTAGGATTCAATTCGTATTCCACGAGAATATCGCGCATCGCTCATCCCCCGGCCTTGTTAGGGACTTTTGCGCCGTCAAAGAACAGGCGCCAAGCAGACGCCCGGAAAAGGACCGCCTGTTCCTTCCCTCTACAGACCATCTTCCATACCCACCTCAGGAAGCCCCCCGGCTCATTTTTCAGGACCGGCCCATCCCAGAGATTTCCATCCGCTAACATAGCCCAACTTACGGCCTCGACAAGCCCCCCTCCGCTGGTCCTCAAACGCATTTTCCCCCCCAACTTTCCCGCTCTCTAACGCCCTTCCCGATCGGATTAAAGCCGAATCGAACCGCCTGGTCGCAAAAGGACCGTCTCCACGCCGGTTTCCCGTCGCACCTGTTCCGCCCAGCCGGCTGCATCCTGTTCGATCACCGGCCAGGTATTCACATGCACCGGGACCACCCGCCGAGGCCGCAGAAGCCGAACCGCCTCCAGCGCATCCTCCGGCCCCATCGTGAAATTGTCCCCGATCGGCAACACGGCCAGCGCCAACCCGGCCCGACCGATTAGGGCCATGTCTTGAAAAAGCCCGGTGTCGCACGCAAAGTAAACATTCCCTTCTGGGAAAAACAATAGAAAACCCGCCGCTGTCCCGCCCGGCGAGCCGTCCGGCAAAGTCGAGCTATGCCAGGCTGGGGTCATCTTTACCCGACCGAACGGTTGTCGGCTGCCGCCGCCGATATTCATCGGGCAGACCCGCTCGATTCCCCGTCGCTGAAAATACTCGCAAATTTCATAGCAGGCGATGATCGTCGCCCCGGTCCGCCGGGCGATCTTCTCGGCGTCCGCTATATGGTCGTAGTGCCCGTGCGAGACGAGGATGAAATCGGCCTCCACTTGGTCGGCCTTTTTAGGGGCCAGCGGGTTCTCATCCAAAAACGGGTCCAACACGATCCGCCCGCCGTCGGTCGTTATTTCCCACGTCCCATGCCCCAACCACGTCAACTCCACCGCCATCGTTGCCGCTCTCCTTCGAAATAAAACCTTCGGGTATATGGAGGAAAATCCCCCCGGTCTGTTCTGTCGGGGAAAAGTCTCCAAGCAAAATCCTCCTTTCCTCACCCTTAGCAGCCAGCCTAAGACCGGGGATTGACCTAAACGTCTATTATGGAGTGTAATGGAAGAATTCCTGTTTTCCCAGGAGGAGTTCATAATGCGAATATGGTTGGCGATACGGACGTTTTTTGCGGTGTTGTTTTCTCGGGCGGTTGCCGAGCGGGTGCGGCAGGCATTGGAAGAACTTCGCCAGCAAGCCGACGCAGGGGCGTCTGGAGCAGAACAGGCGGAGTTTGCACGGGCGGCCCACCAGACGGCGGCCTTCGAGGCAGAAGGGCGGGGGGCTGCCGTGGCAACCCCAAAGGCCCCCAGCAAAGCGCCAGCGAAACCCGCCGCCAAGGCTGTCTCGGTCGGGCGGAGCGAGGCCCTGACGCTTTTGGCCGCCTTGCAACGGGAGGCCCGCCTGGTCGATCTGATCCAGGAACCGTTGGATCAATACAGCGACGCCCAGATCGGGGCGGCGGCCCGGGATGTGCTCCGAAACGCAGCCAAAACCTTGGACCGATTTTTCGGCCTCCGACCGGTCGTCCAAGCCGAGGAAGGCGCCGTGGTCGAGACGCCCCGCGGTTTCGACCCGAACCGGTATCGGCTGATCGGACATGTGGCGGGCCAGCCGCCCTACCGCGGTCGGTTGGTGCATCCCGGCTGGGAGGCCGACCGGTGCGAACTGCCCACCTGGACCGGCCCCGAATCAGCCGCCCGGGTGATCGCCCCGGCCGAACTAGAAATCGAAGTTTCTTAGCCTGCTTCCCTTTCTCTAACCTGACTGTTACCTCCTGGTTTTTTCTTCTCTGATTCAGGGACGGAGTAATCCCCATGACCACGGAAGCCAAATACGTCTTAGGCATTGACCTGGGTACGACCAATAGTGTATTGGCCTATGCCCGATTGGATACCGAGCAACCGACGATCGAAGTGTTGCCCGTGCCGCAGCTTGTGGCTCCCAGCACGGTGGAAACCAGCGGATTGTTGCCGTCGTTTTTGTATTTAGGCTCGCCCGAGGAGAGCAAAGCGGGGGCTTTGGACGTCCCCTGGGCCAAGCGCCGGGATTTTGCCGTGGGCCTGTACGCCCAGAAGCAATCGGCCGAGTCGCCCCAGCGGACCGTCAGCGGCGTCAAAAGTTGGCTCTGCCATGCACGGGTGGATCGTCGGCAACCGATCCTGCCCTGGCAAGCCCCGGACGAAGTGCCGAAGATTTCGCCCGTGGTCGCCTCCCAGCGGTATTTGGAACACCTGGCGGCGGCGTGGGAGGCGGCGTTTCCGGATGCGCCGGTGGCCCGGCAGCGGGTGGTGCTTACCGTACCCGCCTCGTTCGACGCCAGCGCCAGGGAACTAACACGCGAAGCCGCACTCGCCGCCGGACTGCCAGAAGACCTTGTTCTGCTTGAAGAGCCTCAGGCGGCCCTTTATGCCTGGTTGAGCGATCGGGGCGACCGATGGCGACGATTGCTCAAACTGGGCGACGCCCTGCTTGTCTGCGACGTTGGCGGCGGAACTACCGATCTTACCTTGGTCAGCGTGGCTGAGGAAAACGGCGGGCTTTACCTGGAGCGGCGGGCCGTCGGAAACCACCTGCTCATCGGCGGCGACAACATGGACCTGGCCTTGGCCCATGCGACCGCCGCTCTGTTCGCCGAAAAAGGCGTCCGCTTGGACCCCTGGCAATCGGTGGCGTTGTGGCACGCCTGTCGGTCGGCCAAAGAAGTCCTGCTGGCGCCGGGCGGCCCCGACCGGCATCCGGTCAGCATCCTGGGACGCGGCGCCCGGCTCATTGCCAAGACTATCTCCGTGGAATTGGAGCGGGCCAAGGTCCAGGAAGTCATCGTGGAAGGCTTCTTCCCGATGTGCAAAATCACCGATAAACCGGCTCGCCGCCGGGTGTCCGGCTTTTTGGAATTGGGCCTGCCGTTTGAGACGGATACGGCGATCACCCGGCATGTAGCGGCCTTTTTGACCGCTCATGGCGACGCGGCCGGGCCGGTTCGGCCAACCCATGTGCTCTTTAACGGCGGCGTCTTCAAGGCGGAAGTGCTCCGGCGTCGGCTTCTGGAGGTGCTGGCCAGTTGGTTTGGCGCTAAAGACGCTCCGAAGGTGCTGGAAGGCAAACCGGACTTGGATTTTGCCGTGGCCCGTGGGGCGGCCTATTACGGCTGGGCCAAACAGCGGGGCGGCGTGCGGATCCGAGGCGGCACTGCCCGGGCCTATTACGTAGGGATCGAGACCGCCGGGCCTGCCGTCCCCGGTGCGCCTCGACCTCTCCATGCCCTGTGCGTGGTTCCGATCGGCATGGAAGAGGGCACAGAAACGGATGTTCCTTCCGGCGAAATTGGCCTGGTCGTCGGCGAACCGGCCCAATTCCGCTTCTTCAGCTCTTCGGTGCGCAAAGAGGATCGCCCCGGCACGCGGCTCACCCAATGGACCCCGGAGGAACTGGTCGAAACCGCCCCGCTGGAGACCATGCTGGTCCGCGACGAAAACATCCAGGAGCCTTATACGCCGATCCGGTTTCACGCCCGCATCACCGAACTGGGCATGTTGGAACTCTGGTGCGTGAGCACCCAAACCGACCGCCGCTGGAAACTGGAGTTCAGCGTGCGAGAAGAAGACGCTGGAGAATGCTGATTGGCCCCTTGAGTGTATGCACCGTCTGACAGACGTCGCTGGCTACGGGTTTTCTACTGCGAGGAGCGGCCCGAGGCCTGAGCCACCGTAGTTACTACCGGCAGATAGCCGTAGAGCGTCTCCTGGCCGCGAAGCACATAAAACTTCACCGGACTGATCCGGGCCAGGTCGGGCCGCTGAAGCACATAAAGCACATTCTCCAGCGAAATGGTTTCCCAGATGTGCATCCCGACCAAGACATCGCCGGCCAAGATGCCTTGCTCGGCCGCGGGACTGTCGGGCCGCACCGCCGCTACCAGCAAGCCGCCACGATAGCGGGTTTTATATTGCTGTTTGAAGGTCTCCTCGGAGATGGGTTTGAGTTCCAGGCCGAGGGTTTCCCAAATGGCGCCCGCCGATCCGGATCGGCGAGGATGGCTGGCCAGGTTCAAAGCCAGTTGTTGGGACTGGCCCCCGCGCTGAATCACCAAAGGAATCTGCTCCCCCGCCTTCCGTTCCAAAAGCGTCCGATAAAAATCCAAGGCCCGCCGGACCTTTTCGTCGCCGACCGCGGTGATCCGATCTCCAGGTTTTAAGCCCGCTTGGGCGGCTGGGCTGCCTTCTTCGACCGCTTCCACCCGAACGCCTTCGGCTTCCGCGCCCGGCAGATCGGCCGCCTTCACCCCATGCCACGCCGTCTTTTGGGTATAGTCGGCCAAAAGCCGGGTCGCCACATCAAGGGCTTTATTGACCGGAATGGCAAAACCGATGCCCTGCGCCCCGGCCCGAACCGCCACATTGATGCCAATCATCTCGCCGTCTTCATTCAGCAACGGACCGCCCGAATTGCCCGGATTGATGCTGGCATCGGTCTGGATCAAATCTTCATAGTATTGGGCCTCGCTCACCTGGACCGCCCGGTGCAAGGCGCTGATGATGCCTCGGGTTACCGTGTGTTCATATCCATAGGCGTTTCCCACGGCAATGACCGTCTCGCCGGGCAACAAGTCGTCCGATCGGCCAATAGGAATGACCGGCATCGGAGTTGGCGGGTCGATTTTGATGATGGCCAAATCGGTTTCCGGGTCTCGAGCGACCAGTTTGGCCATGTAGCGGTTTCCATCGGCCAGCGTTACCTGGATTTCCTTCACGCCGTCGATGACATGATGGTTGGTCAGAATGTAACCGCGCGGATCAATCGCCACACCGGTCCCCATGCCGTTGACGCGGCGTGCGCCCTCGACGCCGCTGCCGGCGGCTTCGGTAGTGGGGAGCGTTTTTTCGCCCCGGATGTTGACTACCGCAGGCCGGACTCGTTGGACCGCCCGCACAATGGGGGACATTCGGCTAGAAGTGGATTCCGCCGATTCTGCTGGAAGTCCTATCCCCCAAAGATATATCCACACCAAAACCCAACACGAGGTCGGCATACCAAAAGAGGAAACCTTCATGGGAGGTCGGCCAAGCGGTAGAAGGTAAGGGAAGCGGTTACATTACATTGCTCAAGTACATCCCCGGATGGTTTTCGGAGGCCTTGGCCGGGGGAATCCTGGGAGTGGCTCTTGTCGCCAGAATTCTCCCATCCAACGCTTCAAAGGCTTGCCCTGAAGCTGGCCCAATGGAGGTGGTCTCTCCGAACCACCTTGGAGGGGAAATAACTCCTTTGCTAAATCGGTTTTTCCCCTACAATCCCTTCAAAGAGGCGGCGCATTCCTGCATAAACTTCCCAAATTACCATTTTGCTAGAAAATTTTTCCTAATCTTTCTATCTTTACAAAAGTAAAACTAGAGAACACAAACAAATTAGATAACTCTTCAGCCAAAGGGAGGCTCCCTCTCGTATCATCCCCCCGAAAACTCCCGAGCCCTTAATGTCATCCCCGCGAAAGCGGGGATCCAGTTCCCAATGAACTGCTTAACTTTTTAGCTTTTCTGGACTGCTGCTGGTGCGGGAATGACACGGAGAGATTTCGACCGCTTACGCGGGAATGACAGAATGAGAAGCTGCCGGCGTGGGTAGCCTTGTAGGGGAATGACAGAGGGGAGGACATCCAGGAGCCTGGACTGCCGAAATGACAGTGGGTGTCCTTTCCAAGGCGGCGTGGAGAAATGACAGGGGAATGCCCACTCCCTCTTCCGTAAGCACTACAACCGGGGGATTGTCAATCCCCCATCGACTAGTACCACCAGGCCGGGACTATAAGGAAGCTCCCCTCGCACCAACATCGCCGCTGCCCGGCCCACTTCTTCCGGCATTCCCCATCGGGCCTGCACACAAAGCCCCTCGGACAAAAGCCGATCGTATTTCTCCCGCACCGGTACCGTCATATCCGTCTGGATGATCCCAGGCCGGACCTCATAGACCCGGATACCGAATTCGGCCAACCGAACGGCCCATAATTGGGTGGCCATAGCCAACCCCGCTTTCGAAACACAATACTCCCCTCGACTCGTGGAGATCACCGTGGCCGAGATGGACCCTATATTGATGATGGTTCCTTGGTGGTCCGGGTCTTGCTGGCGTTGTTGGATCATCCACCGAGCCGCTTGCTGGGTGAGGAAATAGGGTCCTTTTAGATTGACGGCCAGCACCCGATCAAAACTTTCTTCGGTAGCTTCCAGCAGATCGGCTCGAACCGGAGGGGCGATGCCGGCATTGTTGACCAGTACGTGCAATCGGCCAAAACGACTGCGGACTTCTTCCAGGAGCCTCAGACGATCCGCCGTCTGGGCCACATCCGCCTGAAAGTAAGCCACTTCGCTACCCAGAGTGCGGAGCTGGGTTAGAACTTCCCCCACCGCCTCCGCAGGCCGAACCCCACACAAGGCCAAATCCAACCCTTCCCGGGCCAACGCCTCGGCTATTGCCAGGCCAATTCCCCGTGTACCGCCGGTAATCAATGCTACCTGTTTGCCAGACATAAGAAGTTCCTTGGAGACAGCCGAACCGATTTTTCCTGGAAGAAGTTTCTACTTGTGGGCTTGCCAAAGAAGGACTCTTTGGCTTTTTGGCTTTTCTTTTGCACCTTTTGTTCTCTGGGGGAAACCTATTCTCACCTATCCTAACCAAATGGACTGTGTGAGGAACCAGGGGAGAGCATACGGTGTTGTAATCCAGTCTATGAAACAGGTTTGAGTGCTGAGGGACCGGAAAGTTACCGTCTTAACAGACAGTGCTACATCCAAGGCCAAAGAAAAAGGGAGGGGGGTGTATGTTTTTAGAAACAATAAACGCTTATGGCGTTTCGTTTTGTAAACACTTCTGCCGTCGTCCAGGCCCTTGGGATGGAATCCGGGGAACAAAAACCAAAATAATCACCCCCACAGGAAATTACCTTTTTGAAAATCACCCCCTCTTATGGAGGATATTAAAATCCTTTTCCTTTTCCTTTTGAAGCGGCTTTTTAGAGGCCATTAGAAACAAAAGATCAGCCGTTTGAAACCAGATTTTCATCAGTACCTCCTCCTCAGAGGGGGGCAATACGCTATATCTGGTATAAATTTACCCCTCGAAAGTAGGCCTTTGCTTCCAAAATCTCCCCCTGTCCAACGAAAGTAGCCAGACGACTGTCGCCTACTACTTATCCCCGGCACAGGATGTGCAGGAAATCCCCTCGGGAGATACTTTCTCCTCAGCGGAGGGGTCTATGTACATCCTTCCCATCAAGGGGATACGGTTTTTCTCTGGGTAAGAATGTTCGAAAGCAGCCAAATGTATTGGACCTCTAAAAAACGCGTTTGTTTTCCACGACCTGGACGGTTAAACGCCAGCAGGGTTCTTGGAGTAATCAAGAGGAGTGAACTACCTCCGGGGAACCCACTCCACAGGGAACGGGACGGTCGCCGCGGAGCGCTGACGGTCGAACTGGTGCTCACGCTGCCGGTCTTTTTGATCCTGCTGGTGGCCGTGGTGCAGTTCGGCTTATATCACGTGCGGATGCAACATGTGGCCCTGGCAAGCCGAATCGGCGCCGAACAAGCCGCACAAACTCCGAACCTTTCTTCTTATGTGGTTGTTCCTCCCGGGGTGGTCTCGGCGGTGCAAGCCGAACTGCAATCCGCGGGAATTACCCAGTTTTGTATTCGGCTGGAACATAATGTGGACAGCGGCGGGGTGCTTTGGGAGCCGGCCGGGGGTTGTCCTTTCTGCTCGGGAAGCGGCTGTACCTGTTGTCCGAGCAGTCCGCTTTCCTCGCCGCCCTATCCAGGAACTTCTTATGTGCGGCTTTCGGTGTGCGTGCCGCTCGTGGAGTTGATGCCGAACGTGCTGAAAGTCTTCGGTTTTGACCTGACAGGCCAGTCCACGGCGTTTACGACGGTGTTTCGGTATGAACT
>JAKPGL010000200.1 GCA_029550925.1 Planctomycetota bacterium | reverse complement strand
CGCGGGTGCCGGAGCAGGGGCGGGTGCCGGAGCGGGCGCCGCCGCTGGGGGCGCGGGGGCCGCCGCCGGCGGAGCAGCCGGAGCAGCCGGAGCGGGCGGCGCAGCGGCCGGCCTTGCCGCCGCAGGACCGATAGGCATTGCTGTAGCCGCCATCATCGGCTTAACCGTGGCCGTGGTCTCGGTTACCAAGGCCCTGATCAATATGGCCCGCGACCTGCGCGCCGCCAGCGAAAGCGCCCTGGAGGCCAAACGCGGCCTGGCAGAGATTCATCCCGGCATGGCCGCCGTCATGGCCATGAAAGACCTGGCCAAACGGCAAGACGATTTCCGCCGCGCTTCCGCCATGCTCGGCACGACCAAAATCGAACTGTCCCAATACAAGCGGACGTTAGAATCCACGCGGGAGTGGGACGTTATGACCACCAACATTGGGAGCTACCGGCGCATCTTGGGGAATGAGATCAAGCTCCTGCTGGCCAAACCGCTGAATGCCATTGCCGGTTATGTGAACAAGATGCTCGGTTGGGAAGCCAAATTCCCCAAAACCCGCGAGGAGGCCCTGAAGCAACACCCCATGCTTCGCGGCCTGGAAAAGATTCGCACCGGTCAATTCTACCGGCCCCGCACGCCGCCGCCCAAACCTCCCTTCAACAAACGTCCGTAGAGGTCCGGCCATGATCACCGTCGAATATAACGGCATCAAAATCCAAAACGCTCTGACCCGCGAATGGCGCCAAGAAGTGGTCTATGACCCTTCGGGCGCCGACCAACTGTTCAATCGCCACACGATTACTTTTGAGGGGATTGTTACCGAATGGCCCGACAAACCGCCTGGCATCGTCAGTTCCCACGTGAAACACAATCAGATCCCTAGCGGATGGCAACTGGTGCGTATGGCGTTGAGCCAACCCCGGCATGTGCTGCACGTGACGTTGACCTCTTGGACTTTCTCGGCCCATCCCATCCCATTGGAACTTCCGTTTTTTTCTTGTTATCCCGAAGCCGTCTCCCCCTCGAACGTAGATCGGGATGTCAGCAACGGCCCCAAACCCCAGGAAGTCCGACTGTTAGGCGTTTTAGGTTCGCACGCGCTGAAGATCAGTTGGACTGTCCAGTGCGAAAAGTTGGACATGGCCTATACGGCCGGCGCGCACGCCGAAGCCCTCCATTTGGGCGAAGATCAATTGGGCGGCGGGAGCGTGACTCAAACGTTGCCCAATAGCCCTCTTTTGGAATCCGTGCTCAATAACCGCTGGAGTCTGCGGGAAGAGTTCGACGAGAACGCCTTTTGCGTGCGGACGATTTCCGGATCGCTCCGGTTAAGCAAAAACGCGGCGCAGCTCCTGGACGATGGGCGCCGATTGGTTGTTCCGCCGCTGGAGACGGGGTTCAAGCGGGAGCGGATGCTCTATACGGTGGACGCCGACGGGCTGACCGTGCATTACGAGATTACCGACCGCCAGGCGCACACGGCTTCGCCTTGGCCCGCCACCAAGATGCAAGTCCGCCACCGGCGCAGCACCGCCGACGGCGTGCGATTTACCGCGGCGTGCCAGGTGCGGCTGGAAGGACCGCCGTTTGCGTCCAAATCGGCCCTGCTGGCCCGCGCCGTACAAATCATGGATTTTTATACCCAGTTTTTGGCCAACGCGCAAAACTACGGCAGAACCTATTACATCACCCATGCGGAACTCATGGAAGAGATCGGCTCGGAAAACGCCGTCGAAGGCCATATCGAGCTAGCCGTCTTGGGCGATCCGCGCAACCCCCAATCCCTATCGATGGATTTTTTGGAACAGCAATGGCTTCAATTGGGCAAGGAGCTGGACCTGTCTAAAGATCCCGTTCCGCCCACCGCGGTCCAGGGGCCGTCGGTCTGTAGTCCCCATCTATCTTGGACGCCGGACCCGTACGGCTATACGACCGCAGGAAAGCGTGGACCGCAGGAGTTGGCCTTGTGGTGGCTGATCCAATGCTACTTGCAGCGACCCCATCGACCGCCGCACCGGATTAGCGAGAATCCAGTCGGCCCGCATGAGTTCCAACCTGTTCCCGTGGAAGCCGCCGGCGCCGCGCCGCCGCCCCGAATCGAGCGGGTCGATTGGTTGCCCCGGAAAAAAACTTCCAGCGACGCTCCCTATTCCGAAGCACACCAGAAAAGTCTCTATACGTTTGTGCGGATGTATAGTATTTTCCGCAACCGTTCCATGCGAATCGGGTGCCCGAAAGCCAAAAAAAATGTTTCCCCAGGGCAATCCGATTCCAAGCAACCTACTATGACGGTTATTCAATTGGCTGAACCCGTGATGGACAGACTCCTCATCTACGACGCCGAACGTGTGGGCGATTGGCCTGAGCTGCCTTATCCGGTGGACTCCCGTTTGGCCTATTATGAAGTCCAACCATTTCCGCCGATCAAAGGACCCTCCGGCAAAGAATTGATCTTCCGCGTGCGAGCCAAATACCGCTACCTGGTCGATCGGCCTTTGGACTTAGACGCCGTCTGGGCCATCGGCTATCCGCCGCATATCGAACTGGACCGCAAAAAACTGCCCACTCAGGGATTTGACGCCAAAAAATTCACCAAACAATTAAGTCCTTTCTTTTTCGACTAACTATCCAGGAAGCAAACCATGCAGCTTTATGATCCCACAGGCGATCAAGGACTCCTGAATCTTTGGGGCAAGCTGTTTACTCTGGCCCATGCTTTGGACGCAGCGCGGACCGGCCAGGTGCAAACCGCTTGGCTAGCCCTGCAAGCCGTGCTGGACCTGGCCCCAGAGGCAGAAATTGCCTGGCGATACCAACCCGCCTGGACTGCAGCCGCGGGCGGCTGGCAAAACCAAATTGCCGCTACGGCCCAAGAGTTGCTGATGCGCTATATCCAAGAAAAAAACCTCCCCAGACCTTCCCTCCGACAGGCCCTGCAAATCCTGATCGACGACCTCCGGGCGGGCGGCTACTATGTTGCCTCCAGCAATCGCTCCATCCAGGTGCAGGCCGATCCGGCCAACCAGGGCGATACGGCCATTGCCATCACGGACCGAGGCAATCTAGGCTGGCCGGTGATGCTCCTGCCCGAGACGCTGACCGGCCAGATCGAGGACGGCCGCCTGCTGCTTGCAGGCCAAACCAGACGCCAACCGACCGATGCGGATTGGCCCGGCGGCTCGGAACTAACGCTTGCCGTCTCCCCGGCAACCGCCAGCAGGTCGCTTCTGGAAAACGCCGATTTTGAATCGGTCCAGGACGGCGCACCGGCCGGCTGGCTCGTGCATACGGGCCAAGTAGGCCAAACCATTCAACTGACCCAGCCCGAACAGCAGACCATCACGATTACCGGCTCGCCAACCGGCGGCTACTGGGTACTTTGCTGGACGGATCCAGCCGGTCGGCAGTGGGAGACAGGGGCCATCGCCCATGACGCCTCGGCCTCGGCGATCCAAAGCGCCCTCCGGGCCATCCCCGGCCTGGAAGCGGTCCTGGTCGAAGGAACCAATCCGTTTACCGTTACCTTGGAAGGAACGCCGGGCGATATCAATCAGCTCACCGCCATCCATCGCTTGAGCGGCGGCGCAAACCCCCAGGTCCAGATTGCCACTAGCCAGCAAGGCGATCCGGCCAGTTACCGGGGCCGCTCGTTGCGCCTGGTGGGCGACGGCTCGGAACAGACCCTGCTGTGGCAGACCATCCGGCCTGCTACGGCAACGGTCTATGGCCTTTTGGCCCGCGCCCGCCGCTCGGCCAGTGCTACCGGCACGCTTCGGCTGGAACTCCGCCGGGGCGTAGAAGACGGAGTTCTGCTGGATGGGGCCGGAGAGCAAAACCGGATCGAAGTCAATATTGCCAGCTTGCCTTCCAGCGGCCATGGGGTCATCAGCGGCTTTTTCCGGCTTCGGCCAGAGGAAGAACTGCCGATTACGTTTGCCCTCCACGTATCGACGCCGCTTCCGGCAGGCGAAAGCCTCTCCGTGGATGAAATCATCCTAACCCAAGCCCAGCGCCTCTATCCGGGCGGCCCCTATCTGGCAGCCGCTTCCGGGTACCTACCGGCCGAAGGGGACCGGTTCACGATCACCTTGGCCAACGATTACGCCGGCCAGTGGGAAAAGGTCCTGGACCGCTTCTTGGGCCTTCGGCAACTGACGGACTTGGCCCTGCCAAGTACCGGTACCACCCTGATCCCGGATAGCCTTTTGGAGTAAACCATGTCGTCCGATACGACCGCCACGGATATTTTGCTGTGGGTGCAACAGCGTCTGCAAACGCAGTTGAATCTACTCGATAGCCAATGTTTCCTGACGGCGGATAATCTCAGCCCGCCGAAAGCCCCTCCGACGGATGTCTTTTTAACAATTAGCCCCGGCGGCGGCCAATTCCATCTGCCCGAAGCAGCCCCAGGCAACCTCCTGGAACGCTGGACCTTTCGCGTCCGGATATTTTGTCGAGTCCTGTTGGATCGGGCCGACCATGATCAGCATCGCCTCGTCGATCAGACCCGCGGGCTCCTGCGCTGGAAACAAATGGTCCTGGCCGCACTGACCGGCCTGGAAAACCCGGAGTGGAACCTGCGCGGCTGGATCGCCCCGGTCGCGGCGACCGAACCCCAATGGCTCCAAGGCGGCCGAAACGCCGAACTCAATTACCTGAGCCTGGCCATCGATTTCCAGGCCGATTTCGATTGGCAATGGACCAGTCCGCCCTAATCCATGAGTTCCTCCACGTCGTTTGAATTCTTGCATTGGGACCCGGACGGCCAGTTGCGCCGCTACCTGGACCGCTGGTTCCCGACTCACCGGTTGAGCCTGGGCGGGGACGATACGTACCAACGAAGCGGCGCAGGGCGTCGATACGCCGACGTACTGTTGCCAGAAAACTATTGGCAGTGGGACCCCACGAAAGGCCCCTTTTTTCTTACCGATCCAGAAACCGGCCTACCCCAGATGCCTTGGCAATACAGGCCGCCTCAGTGGATCTTAAACAGCCTCTGGATCCCCACCGGAGCGGATCGCTACAGCATTGGGCTATTCCTGACGGATCAGTGGCTGGGCGCCAATACGGCGGTAGATTTTCTGCTGTATCCCAGCGGGGAGCATGAACCGCTGAAACTCTACGTGCTGGCCCAGTTGCCCTTTACCGAAGGCCAAGGGAACCAGTCGTGGCTAACGATCCTGGTGGATCGGCGGTTCTTGGAACGGCAACAGATGGTCTATTTCAGTCAGGAAAACGTCCTGAACGAACCGCTCGGCTGGCAAACACTGCTCGAGAATCTGCCTTTCTATGAACGGGTCCAGGGCCGAGAGCGGATCGCCGAGTTGCAACTTCCGCTGAGCTCCTGGCTTTGGCATCGATATACGCCGGCCGGTCTTGCTTTGGACGCCTGCGCGGCGTGCGCCCGGTTGCGCGTGGTCTTTGATCTAGCGAGCGAAGAGTACCTGCTGCAAACGGCCGAAGAAGCCCGGGAGACGTTTTGGGCGAATTTCCAACGCCCGCTCGACCCCATCGCCCAGTTCGGCGCCAGCCGCCCGTTGGCCATTGGACAAGTCGATGTCTCCTTCCCGCGGGCCATTCGACTACCCCAGGGCGGCGAAGTCTATGATCCGCTGCGGCGCCGAGACGTACGCAGCTACCAATACGCCTACGGCGCCAAAGGCCGACGCGTCCTCGTCTGGACTGCGTATCCTGTGATCCGGACGCCTGGCCCCCGAATCGATCTGTGCGGCGCTACCGTCAACGAAGCCGAAGTCCAGGGCTGCTTACGCCATATCGCCAAGTACTACGAAGAGTGGAACAACGAGGCGTACCTGTACCACTCCAGCCTGCCGCTTTCCAGCCATTGGCGGCAAAACGGCATGGACGATTGGCTCTGGATCCAATGGGAACAACACGGCAAGAAGTATTACCCCAAACAGATCGTCTCCAGTTTGCCCCAAGACTGCTGGCCAGTGGATTGGCCCCTGGGCGGGGTGCTGGTTACAGGAGCGCCTTCCTCTTCCAGTAGCTCCAGTTCCAGCGGTTCCAGTTCCAGCAGCTCTTCTAGCTCCAGCGGGTCCAGCGGTTCCAGT
>JAKPGL010000163.1 GCA_029550925.1 Planctomycetota bacterium | reverse complement strand
GTCAATTTTTTCGTCTTCCATGGCGTCCACAATCGCCTGCTTCAGTTCTTGGATTTCTTTCACGAGGTCCATGGTTTGTCCTCCTTTAGTGGAAAAAGGACCAATTACCCATAGGCGTTTTGTCCGATTTGGCCTTGGCGCAACTGGCAGGCCAGGCAGGGCGGCGTCATCAGGGCGCCGCAATCCGGACAGCGCCGCGTAATCTGGAGGCGTGAGACAAAGGGAATCCGGCGTTGCGATAGTATTCGGCTGACTGTGCCCCGATCCAGTCGAAACAGTCGGCTGAGCATGCGCACAGGCCAGCCGCGCCGACGGGCCAGTTGACCGATGGCCAGTTGATATACTGCCGACACCTGCATATGGACCAGTGTAGCAGACGCTCCGCGGCCAATACGGCCAGTAGAGAGTCCTGGACGCCCTGGTCCGATGGGTATCGCCGCTTGGAAAAGCAAGGGGCGGCCGGAGTCCTCCTGACCCCAGCCGCCCCACGGAGGCGGACACACAGAATCGCCCGGAATCGCCGATTATTTCCAGCCGACTAGCCGATCATAGACGGCCACCGCCAAATGCGGCATATCCACCAGGCGTACTACCAGATACTGATACACGGGCGGCTCGGCCTCGCCGATCATGGCGGTCAGGAGTTTGCGTTGTTCCGCTAGCCGGACCGCCAAGGCCAATTGGTCTTCGATCTGCCCACTGCTAGAGCCGCCGGGGGTCCAACACCATCCCGCAGGCGGCCGGTCCAGCAGCCGCCGCACCGCCTCCACGTCCCGCACGTAGATGGTCTGTTCCATCATCGGCTATTGCCTAACCAGAAGCCGCACCCGCACCTGCCCGCCTGGCCGAATGTTTGCCCACCGGATGGATAGCCCTTGTACCTGGCTATCATTCTCCATGATACCGGCCCACTGCAAGGCGTCCAACAGGGGTTTGAGCAGGTTATCCAGGTCCCTGGGGCGTCGATCCGGCGGATGGGCCAGAATCTTTATTCGGCATTTCCGGGGGCCAATCGGTTGCAAGTTTTGCTGCTGCCGCTCCGTCCACCACAGGCCGGCTACCGTTTGCCGATAGGCCAGCGCCGCCCCCGAAAGCATCATTCGGCCCCGCTGCCTACGCCACAACCGATTCGCGCTGGGCGGATACGGCAACTGCAATTCCAGCGCCGTCTTCCAACAGAAAGGTCGTTTCTTCTTGGCCTGTTTGGGCGCCGGCGGCGGCATGGAAGTTCCTTCACTCCAGATTCCGCCATTCTACCAGACCGGCGGCGATTATTTCGGCCATTTCGCGTCCGATCCACGATCAAGGGTCCCCGATCCGCGGGTCCGGCGCCGAGCGCCTAATAGGCGGCCTCAGGCAATTGGGCGTCCTGGGGATGCCACAAGGCAACCTGGGAAATGAGCGGCTTGCCCCTTTTTTTATAGGCCGTTCAGAATGGTCTGCCAGCGGCCTCTGGATATATTGTACGCACCAAACAGGCCCCCTGGAAGTGGGGCCATGGAAAACCGTCTGCTGCCGACCCCGACACGGGCCGCAGCCGGTTTTGAATCCGGATTCAACCAGGAGCGGCGCCGATTTCACTGGGCAAAGGCCCCCAGTTTGTCTAGTTGGGCTACGAAGTCCAACCGAAACGTCGGATATTCTTGCCAAAACACGTGTACGCCGCTGCTGCTACTGCCCCACCACACCAAACCGACTCCCCACTTCCAGTCTTCTGGCTTGGTTAGCGGGTGCGGTCCCATCACTAGCAGCGACACTTCCACATCTGTCGGCAGGCGGCCAAGCGGTACTATGTGCACGTCGGCCCCATCCAAGTCCGGCGCTTCCTCCAGTTGGCGGCCCTGACGGTTTACGCCGATCTGCGCCAGTGGGCGCCGCTTGTGGGCCTGGCTCTGGATGGTTGCCCAGCAGTACTCTTGGCCTTTCCAATGCACTTCTAGGCGCAATGGGCTGCCAGCCGGTAGAGCTGCTTTGGTAAAGTGACCTAGCCTCTCGTAGATCATGGATTGACCTTATGGATTGACCTTATCGATGCTAATGAGGACTCCTGGAGTATCGTCGTAGTACTTAATGGCCTGGAGCCTAGTTACGAGGGCGTCATCCACCCAGACTACGCCGGTCAGCGCATCCAACACCGCCCGGCAGAGCTTATCTAAATCCGGCCTCTTGGCCACGAGATGTGGGGCGTCTTTTCGGAGTCGGTCCGGGTCGGGCTTGCCGCCTCGGTAATGGCTTTTGGGCCTAGGAAACCGAAACTCCAGTCCGATGCCCACCGGCTCTTTCCAAGGCGGATCGTGCTGCATCGCCTGCTTGGCCACAAGACGCACCGTGGCAATCCAGTCCGACAGTCGTCTGTCGGCCACCAGCCGGTAGGTTTGGCTGCCGTCTTTGCGGCGAATCGGCACCACACGGCGGCTTCCGCATACAAGTTCCTTGGTCAAGGATTCCGCCATTCTACCATGCCGTCGGCGCTTCATTCGGCCAAAAAGACTTTCCTAATAGGCCGTCGGCTGGAAATGGGCGTCCTGCGGATGCCACAGCGATTGCCCCTTGCGAAATCGCTCGGCCAACACCTCGACCTTGCCCGGCGTGCCAGGCAATTGCTCTGTAGGCCGAGGCGGCAGCGGCGGCTCACCCCTCGACCGGTCTTTCCGCTCCATCCGATCCCGATAAGCAAGCGCCAGACACATAGGGCTGCAAAACTGTTGGGCACGTTTTCCGAGGATCGGTTCTCCACACCACAGACAGTGGGAATTTCGTCTGACCATGATCCACGCCCCCGGACTCAGCCTCCGATAGCCGCCGTTGGAAACGACACAAACCTTTCAACCCATCGGCCCCGTCCCGCCGGCGCTGG
>JAKPGL010000131.1 GCA_029550925.1 Planctomycetota bacterium | reverse complement strand
CACGGTATTCTCCCGGCCATAGTGCTGGGAGAAGCAGCCCAGTTCGGTGTTATAGACCAGGTTGTTTTCGATCAGCAATCCGGTGCTTCCTTCGTCCGGATAGATGCCTGTGCCGCCGCCGACGCCAGGCGAATAGACATCGTGGATCACGTTATGCCGGATCCGCGTGCCGGGCGAAATCCCCAGGGTGTAGATGCCGCCCATATCGCCGAGCACGCCGCGGCCGATATGGTGAATATAGTTATATTCAACTGCGTTGTCATGGGCCGAGCTGGGCGCATACCCCCAGGACCAACCGACAGAAATTCCAGTATAATTCAGGTCGCAGATTTCGTTGTGCAGGACCTGGTTGAAGCTACTCCGGCCAATCCAGACGCCCACCGCGCCCAGGAACACATGGCCGCCGTCGTGGATGAAACAGTTTTCCACGGTATTATGGCTGGCGGCCAGGGCGTCGGAGGGCGGGCTTTGGGTCTGGCCGATCTTTATTCCGCCGCCACCCAGATCATGGAAATGGCAGTGAAAGATACGGTTATGCTGGCAACCAGCGCCCAGCCAAAGCGCATATTCGCCCACATGGGCGATTTCGCACTGGGCCAGTTCGCAGTGTTTGGCTCCTCGGGCCATTACGGCAGCATCGAGAAAATGGGCGGCCTGTCCGTCGGCTCGGCCTTTGTCCGGGATGAACCAATCTGCATGCTGCAACGAGAGGCCCTCCAGGCGGATATACTGAACAATTTTTCCTTCCTCCGGTTTACCCTCCAGCCGCACCAGGTGCCGAAGCCGAGGAGCCACCACCTCCACCTGCCGAGGGTCTTCGCCGTCGAGCGGCCAATAGCTCACCAGGCCCGTTTTGCGGTCTAAATACCATTCACCCGGCGAGTCCAAGGCCTCCGGATAGTTTTCCAGGTAGTAGCGTTCGTTTTTGGTCCAGTAGCCGGTGGGCCAATCCGCCGGCACCGTAAACCGCACAATCCCCTTGGACTCGTCCAGCTCCTGGATCCAGTGGATCGAAGCGGTCCAGGAATGGAACTGAATCACGTTGACATCTTCCAGGTTGGTGAATCGGCGGATGTCGCCCGGCCGGAACCGAAAACCCCGTTTAGCCTCCGGGTCGTGGATCGCTTTTTGCCGATCCTCAAGCAGCGGGATCGGCCCTTCGTTCAGCAGGTAGCCCTGGTTGGGCGTGCGGGCACGGGTGCGGCGATTGCCTCCGACAAAAAGCTGATAGAAGTACCATCGGCCTTGGCGAACCTCGGGGAGTTCTGCTGTCCAAATGTTTCCATTTTCTGGCTTCTTCCAGCCGGTGATCCGAACCCCGCCGCTTAAAATCACCTGCTCGCCTGGATGGGCCTTGTAGGTGATGGGGCAGTCCGGTGCGCCGGAGTCCTCCGGTTCGAAGACAATAGGTTCCTGTAGGAAGTAGCAGCCGGCCCGCAACACCACTTCCACCGGCTCTTTCAGGCCGGCTGGTTGGTTTTTAAACTCTCGGACGGCGGATCGTGCGCGCTGGAGGCTGGCAAACGGGCCGTCGGTTTGGTCCGGGTTCGGCGCCGCCAATCGGCCCGACCAACGGTCGTTTCCCGCAGGCGAAACATAAAAAGTAGCGCCCATCGCCGCCCAGCCGCCGGTCACCAGACCTACCCAAACCACGCCAAACCTTAAAAAACTTGCTCTTCTGGGGACCATGCGGGGTGCTCCTGAAAAACAAAGAAAAAAATAACACGTCCACTAAATGAAGAAGCCGCCCGTTTTTATCCGGCGAGGGCCATCGGTGTCATTCCCACGAAAGGCGTCATTCCCGTGAAAGCGGGAATCCAGACGCCTGTGTGGTATCCTTGGGAGACACTTTGCACGGAAGGACAAAGTGGCCGTCTCATGGTTGCCTGGATTCCTGCGCGCGCAGGAGTAACGATGTTCGCCATTCGGCTGCTTTCGCAGGAATGACAACGTACACCATTCGGCGGAAGTGTTACCAATGTTGCTGGTTTTAAGGCGGATTTTACGCTTGGAGCAATTCGGCGGCCACTTTGTCAAAGAATTCGACGCACTGGGCGATTTCCGGCAGGGAGTTTTCCCAGTTGTATTCGTACTCGATGGAGAATACGGCTTGAATTTTTTGGCGGCGGATTTCTTTTAGCAGGGCCCGTACGTCGGCCTGTCCGGTCCCCCAAGGTACGTCATGGGCGCCGGAGCCGAACTTGTTCAGGTCCTTAAAATGGAAACTGATGATCCGGCCTTCCAGTTTTCGGATGGCTTCCAAGGGGTTGATCTCCGAACGCATCCAATGGCCGGTGTCCGCACAGGCGCCGATCCGTGGACTACGATCCTTGCACGCCTTCAGCACCGTGTCCGGGTCCCAATAGCGGGAGGGTTTCGGATGGTTATGGAGGGCTACGTTGATCTTGTACTCTTCGACCAGTTTATCCAAAAGATCAAAGGCTTCCGAGGGCGGCTCAGAGACCAAGGTTTCGATCCCCATCCGGCGGGCAAACTCAAAAGTACGTCGGCAGGCCTTTTCGTCCTTCGGAAGTCCGCACACGCCGTAGTTGACCAGTTTAACGCCCGCCGACTGAAGTTTCTCCAGGACCGCTTTTTGGGCGTCCTCTGGCATTCCTTCGCCGACGCGGATGTCTCGATGATCGGGACTCATCGGCTGGCCCGGATACATTTCGATTACCTTCAGTCCCACCGAAGCTGTCTTATCGACCGCCTCGAAAAAGGTAAACCGGTTGAAACTATACGCCTGACAGCCCAATCGCCAGCCGAGTTTTTCGGCGTGAGGCGCTCCTTGAGCTAGTTTTTTCCCGGCCTCTTCCGCCGCTCCAGCCTGTCTCCAACCGGCCAAGGAAAGTCCCATCGTTCCTCCAGCAAAAAGTGCTCCTGTTTTCAGAAAATTACGTCGATGAACCAACCGCTTCATGAGAGTTCTCCTTTGGTCAAATAGTGTCCGTCCAGAGGTTTCATCTCCCAGTAAACTTTTTCTATTTTAACACATTCCAAAAGAAAAAGCTGGGGGGCCGGTGCTTGGTTGACAGAAAAGGGTGTTGACGGACAACGAGGATGGAACGGGGCTAAAAAAAAGCGGCCGGGAGAACCTCGCTAGATTCTCCCGGCCTGAGAGGTCTTCACAAGGGGTGATCGAACGGAGTCGTCCGTTGTACCGCCGGATACGGACCCTTGGTCCGCTCTGTCAGTCGCCTCGACTCCCCTCCTCCTGAATCCCCCGGTGATGGATGGGTGTTGAAAGTCCTCCGAAGGCCTTCTTGCCGACGTCAGCCGCCGCCAGGGGTTGTGCGTATGCACGTTGCCGCCTGGGTTCCTGCAAGAGCAGGATCAGGCTCGGCTCTTTAGGTCAGGCTGGGCCAAGCGTCAGGCCCCGCGCGGGCTTGGGAGAACTTTCGTCCCCCTGCCCCCAAAAGATTGCCACTGAAGGCGCAAAAGGACTGAATTGTCGCAGGCACTGGCAAGTAGGGTGTCTTCTCCTTTCTTAGCTAGGCGGGCGGGAGCGGTAGGGGTAGGGCGAATACCCCCACCACTCCCCAGATACGTCCCGCAAGTACCAATGCACCCAATTCCACCGTCGCCGACTGAGCAGGGCGTCCAGGAGCCGCCTGGACGCCCCCGCTAAAGGATCGGATCGGGCCCCACGATGCACCGCCATGCTCCGCCAGAATGCTCGCAGTCGCCCAACAATCTCTCGCATGGCCGAGCACCTTCTCCATAAGACCAGGATACTCAATGTTCCTGGCGATCCCCTGATCACGTCCCCGACCCATCTGGAAGATGCCGACCTCCCCGGAAAACCCAAGTCCCTAGGTTCCTCTGAGAAACCTTCGGCTTCCCACCTCCCCCGGGGACCGTCCTGAGAACTAAAAACTCCTCAGAACTTTTCCACCAGGCCGAAAAACACCCCCGAAGCTTTTAGCCGAAAGGGAGTTACCGAAACATCCCTTCGCCGATCCCCCCGCCTTTAGGAACCACCTAGGGGGCCAAAGCCTTCGGAGTCCCGGCTTGTTGGATTGGGTTTTCGTCGGTGGGTCATGCCCTTCCTGCAACATTTCTTATGCGCACAGTTTGCGGCATGTCAAATGCTGGAGAAAGATTTTCCTAAAATTTTTCCAATTTCCAACCATAAGTTTCGTTGTTACAAGGAGTTAAGAAATCAAAAAATTTTGAATCTTCCTGGCGCAAAAGACGGCGAAACCCGGCCTCCATTTTGCCCGAACATCACCATTCCCTGCCGTCGGTCGATCTAAAAGAAAATGAAAATTCACCTCTAGCTCCTATAACCGGGTCAAACGGGGTACGCAGGGAAAACTTTTCCCAAAACTCCATCGCCCCCCTTCCTATTCGCAAAAGAATCTACAAGCCAAAAAGTTTCTCCCGTTCCGATGTCTTCGACCGGCCTGTGGGGAATCTCTCGGTCCCTCCGTAGGGCAAATATCAACGGCAGCTCGGATGTCTGGAGAATACACGCCGGCTTCGCACACCCCTTGCATTTGCCCAAAACTCCTCTTTTCCCCAACGGGCGATTTCCATAAAACTGCTTCACGAAAAGAGTTCGATCCCAAAGAGCTTTTCCACCCAGGTGTGGGGCTATCTTGTGGGAGGATAGAAGGGAATGTGCGGAATCGCTTCTGTTTCATTTCGGATAAAACGGAAAAAATGGGCAATTTGGATAATTTTAGGCCAATTCCTCTGCGGATCGACCGGCACGATCGCCGATCCCCTCCTGCCTCCCTCCAATGGGGAAGAATCGGCCGATACTTTCTCTCCCGCTTCCGGTTGGGAAAAACATTTCGCTTTTTCAATCCCGACGGAAGGCATTCCTAAAGAAAACGCTTCTTTTCCAACGACTGCCCCAGAGATTTCCATATATCTTGCCGACGGGACAAAAACTGCGGACTCTTTGAATTTGTCGAAAAACGAGGATCATCTGTCGCTTCCGCCTGCCGCTCCTATCGCCTCGGACACCTTGGAAGGGTCGCTTCCTGCGGATTGGCGGCGGCAGATCGCCGAGCAACAGGAGCGAGTTCGGCAACTGACCGACAAATACCCGTCGGCTTTGCACCCGTTGCTCCAGGCGGCCATGGGCTGGCTGGAACGCGCCGCGGAGGTGGGCCGGAAATGGCAAGACAGTTCTTCGGAACTCGCCCAGCTAAAAACTCAGCGGGAGGCCCTCGAGCAACAATTCCACCGCACCCAACAGAAGGTCGAGGCCGTAGGCCGGACCCACACCATCGGACTTTTGCTCCGCAAGCAACAGGCCGCCTTGCCCGATCCACGAGCAATCCAACGGCAAATTCGCACCCGGCAACCAGAAATCCAGGCCGCCACTCTGGAACTTTTCGATTGCCAAGACCGTCGGACAGAACTGAATCAACTGCCGGCCGAGGTGCAGCGGCGTTGGCAACAACTGGGGCCGCCTCCAGAAGGGGTTTCCTCCCACGCCTGGCGCCAAGCAATCACCGAACTGGTACTACTTGAACAGGAACAACTCGACCGGCTCCTTCGCATCCTGCAAGGATATTTTGAAACCTTAGGGGCATTGGACGAGGTTCAAACAGGATTGCTCCAGTTGGTGGAACAATATCGGGACTACGTCAACGAGCATATCTTTTGGATTCGGAGCACCACCCCTCTCGACGCCGACACCTTCCAACACATGGCAAGAGCTCTGTACTGGCTAGTCCAATGGGACCATGCCGTAGGATTTGTGGAAGCCTCTTTCGAAGGGGTGCAAGCACGTCCTTGGGCGGTTGGGGGAGTATTGGGGGTGCTGGTGGTGTGGGGATATACGGCTCGGAGGTTTCGTCGGAGGGTCCCCCAGATTGGCGTGCAAGCCCAACAAGGGCAGTTTTGCCGGTTTCGCCCTACTTTGGAGACGGTTGGGATGACGGCGGCGGCCGCCGGGTTTCGGCCTGCGCTGCTTTGGCTTGCGCCGTGGTGTTTCGGCTGGACGCTCAGCCGGGTCGAATTCGTCCGGGCGGCGGCGGAAACCTTGCAATGGACCGCCCTTTGGCTGCTGCCTTGGGAAGTGCTCCTGGCTAGTTGTCAGGAGCGGGGACTGGCGGAATCGCATTTCGGCTGGCCTGGCCGAAGCGTACTGGCGATGCGACGATGGCTTCGCACCGGGTTGGCGGCGGTTTTGCCCCTGGTAATGCTCACCACCGTTTTCCATTACCAAAGCGAAGAACGATTCGATAGCTCGCTCGGACGGGCGGCCTTTCTGGGGCTGATGGTCGTCTGGGCGGGAGGCCTGGCTTGGCTGCTACGGGCTAAAGGGGAGTTTGTCCGGGGCTTGGTAAGCCGAGAGACGCCGCCATCGTGGCTTCGGTTTCGACTGGGGGTGTATTGGCTGAGCGTTCTGACACCAATCGGTTTGGCTTTGCTTGCCGCCAGCGGGTATTACTACACCGCCCAGCAATTGGCCGAGCGAGTTTACGCCAGTCTGGTCGCCATCGTAGGAGTGGTTTGGTTGGGGGCGATTTTACGGCGGGGCGTCGTGATTTTGCGGCGTCGGCTGGCAATGGCTCGCAGAAACTCTTCCGCCCCGCACCACCTCCCCGCTTCACCGCCGGAAACTTCCGCCGTACCGCCCCAAACTCTTCCGCCGTCTGAATCCGACCTGCCGACCGCCGATGAAAAAACGACGTTGCTGCCGAACCTCTCCCAACTGGCCGAGCAAGTCGATCGTCTGCTCGGAGTGCTGCTGTTTTTGGGTACATTGGCGGCGATTGGGGTGATCTGGAGAGACATTTTACCTGCGCTAGCCATCCTGAAACGAATCCCCCTATGGACGATTTCCTGGGAGACGATTGCGGCGGCCGGAGCGTCAGGCACTTCCGGAGCGTCACCAGTGCAGATGCACTGGGTCAGTGCGGCGGACCTGCTTTGGTCAGTCGTGGTGCTTGTTGTGGCCTATCTCGCCGCCAAGAATCTGCCCGCCCTGCTGGAACTACTACTGCCCCAGAAACTGCCCTTCGATCAAGGCGCCCGATACGCCCTGAAAACACTGCTTCAATATGTAGTGGTGTTCTTGGGTTTACTGATAGGACTACCGCCGCTGGGCGTTACCTGGAGCAGGATGCAATGGTTGTTGGCGGCGTTAGGTGTCGGTTTGGGCTTCGGCTTGCAAGAAATCTTTGCCAATTTCGTTTCCGGTCTTATTCTCCTTTTTGAACGCCCCATCCGGGTTGGCGACATCATCACCATCGGCGATGTTACCGGCGTAGTCTCCAAAATCCACATCCGGGCCGCCATCATCACGAATTGGGATCGCCAAGATCTGATCGTCCCCAATAAAGAACTAATCACCAGCCGGGTGCTCAACTGGACGCTCACCAATCAGACCAACCGAATCGTCTTGCAAGTAGGTGCGGCCTACGGCAGCGATCCGGATCGGGTCCGGCAGATACTAGAAGAAATCCTTCGGGCACACCCCCTGGTGCTTCGGGACCCGGCCCCGCTAGTAACACTAGAAAACCTCGGCGATAGCGCTTTGCAGTTTACCATTCGAGCATATCTGCCCGCCTTGGATAAACGGCTCCAGACAATCCATGAACTTTACACGGCCATCCACAATCGGTTCCGCCACGAGGGGATCGAAATCCCCTATCCGCAACGGCAGCTCCATATCCGCTCGTGGAGTTCGCCGGTCCAGGAGGCTTCTTCTTAAATCGCCGGCATTTTCAAACCCTCTATTCTCCCGGTTGACAGAACGAGTATAATCAATGCGGAGATTTATGTTAAACATTATCAAATAAGTAAAGTTTCTAACCGTCCCCCTCCATCCGGCAAATGATTGATGTCCATCGTGATTTCCTTGTAAGGAGTACCCTCTGATGACAACCACAATCCCCGCCCGTATCTTCGACGAGATTACCCAATGCATCGGCAATACGCCGCTGGTGCGTCTGCGTCGGCTGACCGCCGGATGTCAGGCTACCGTTGTCGCCAAACTGGAAAGTTTTAATCCTCTTTGGAGCGTCAAAGACCGGATTGCCCGGGCCATGATCGAGACGGCCGAAAAAAAAGGACTGATCAACCCGGATACCGTCATCGTCGAACCCACTAGCGGCAATACAGGGATCGGTCTGGCCTATGTGTGTGCGGCCCGGGGGTATAAACTGATGGTTACCATGCCCGAAAGCATGAGCCTGGAACGCCGCCGATTGCTCAGAGCGTTAGGGGCGGAATTGGTGTTGACTCCTGCCGGCGAAGGCATGGCTGGTGCGGTCCGAAAGGCCGAGGAACTGGCGGCCCAAAATCCTCATTACTATATTCCCCAGCAATTCAAAAATCCGGCTAATCCGGAGATCCATCGAAAAACCACTGCGGAGGAAATCTGGCGGGACACGGACGGCCAGGTAGATATGGTCGTCTGCGGGGTAGGCACCGGCGGCACGATCACCGG
>JAKPGL010000127.1 GCA_029550925.1 Planctomycetota bacterium | reverse complement strand
GACTGGTCCTCTAGGGGCGGTTAAGCTCCAAAGATGACGCAAAGAAATGCCGCCCAGTTTCCAAGCCGCTTCACGGGGCGGAAGCAAAAGACGAGAGTCAGTCATTACAGGTACCTCCTATAGGGGAAACGAACCAAACTTGTCCTGCCTGCAATTGCAGGCCCTCTATAGGAGGTAATGGTCCACTTTTGAGGTAGATTAATCTACTTTTGAGGTAGATTTTTAGGTGGAACAAGGTGGATTTTGGGGAGAATTGCCCTTTGGACGATTCCAGGGAGGCGGATCGACAGGCCGGTAATAGAAAAGTTCCCCCTCTCGGAAGATGGAGGATCGGAAATGCCAGGCTGTTTTGGGCATGGTTTTTTCTAGGGTCTGGTAGGCTTTTTCCAAGTTCTTTACGATCCGCTTGACGAGCCGTTTCTTTTCTGGATCAGTCGGTCTTGCCAGCAATTCCTGGAGAATCTGGTTTTTTTCCTCTTGAAGGTTCGCAAGCCGCCCTAGATCATGGTTTCTTTGCGCCTCTTCGATTTCCTCTTCGAGTTCCTGGAGCCGTTGTTTGTAGCTTTGCTGGGCCTCTTGGTCTATCGGGACTTCCTCCCGAAAGCCAACAGCCGAAAACCCCTCTGCCTCCTCCCAGTCCAATCCGTCCTTTGAAGGTACCTCTTGACGTATGTCTTTGGACGGAGCCTCTAGTTCCGTTGCCCGTTTGCTTCCTGAGCCAACGAGTTCAGCAATGTACGCCAAGCCTTTCAGGGGAGGGAAAAGCCCTTCCTCCCCAAAGGCCTTGATACGCCAAGCCCCTCCCTCTTGGCGAAAGATAAATTCGGGTTCTGCCTTCGGGGTCGGGGATTCTTTGGCAGGGGGAGTGAAAGCTTGGAACAATCGCTCAAACGCTTGGGCAAACGCCTCAGCACCCTCAGCCCAATTGGCAACTTGAACCCCCACCGGACCAGACGGAGCGTTTTCGATCTGGCAACGCAAAAGCCGCCCGTAGCCCTGCACAGGCTGCCGTCTGGTTATTCGCCCATCCGGAAGGCGTTTAGGGGTACCGTCAAAAAACCCCCGCTTCAGCACAAAATCAATAACCCGCTGGCGGTCTTTCAGAGTACCGCCAAGGTCGGTTTGGGCTGATTCCCCATCGGCGGTAAGCCGCCAAAGATTCTCCTGGACTTCCACGATAGGCCGGGGCGTATCAATCTGCTTGTGCAGTTCCGCCCACCTTTCACCCCACCGAAGCCAAAGGTCTTGAACAGCCGCCTCCATTGCCTCCGCAAGCCCAAACTCCCCGGTTACCTCGATGGAAATGGTGGCTTGTTCTGTTTGGCCGGGCAGTCGAACGGCAAAGGTAATCCGCCGCTCCACCAGCCCCGCTCCGACTAGCGCCTCCAGGGCTTGCCGCTCCTGCTGAGCAAGGTCCGAGGGGGTAGGTTGCCAGTTTTCGGGTGCCTGCAAGAGAAGCCGAACAACCGCTTCCTCTAAGGGAACGTTTGAATTAGACACCGATTCCGCCTCCTATCGGCAAAAAGAACGCCCTCAAAAAAATCAAAAACGGGGGCAGGCAACCGAGGGCGGATCGGCTTTCGGGAGCTACCCTAGCCTGCCCCCTGGATTTCGAAATGCCCTCTAGACGGCACCTCCCTGCCTCTTCCTGAACCCCAGGGGTGCACCTCTTCCAGACGCCCAGGGGAACAAAGTGTCTACTTGCGCACTAAGGATTTTGGTTTTGTAACATTTCAGCGGAATGGAGTGATCTTTCTTGTCATCCCCGCGAAGGCGGGGATCCAGTTGTGGACTGTTTCGCTGGCTAGATTCCCGTTAGAGCGGGAACAAGCCTGGACTGCCGCTAGAGCGGCAATGCCGATTAAAGCCCCCTCACCCGGCCTCGCCTTCGGCTCAGCCGGCCTCTCGACAGCCAGGGGAGAGGCGGTTTTCTACATTCGGTTGAAATGTTACTTAAGTCCTTCTCAAACCCGCTCTTGGCTGGGGCCTCCTAGTGCAGACGGACTGGCAGTTGGCGGAGCACGGGCCGCTGGGATGTTTTCTGCTAACGCCTCTTATCCGACGGTTCGAGCCTGCCAACAGGAACATCGGCTTATATGAACCTATCCTTCCGCGGAGATATTGGGAAATCTGTCTACTGGTCAAACCGAACGGTTTCCCCGGGCAGTTGTTCCCACTGCTCGAAATCCACATATCGAATGTGGAGAATCGCCAGTGCTTTTCCCGGTTCTAGGGCGGTGTAGGTTTCGAAGATCTCGGTGCCTTCTGGGCCGGGCCGAGTGGCAATGGAACGTCGCAGTTGGCCTCCGCGGGTGCGAACTGGTTCATAAAAAGCCGCGGTAATGATCCCCAATTGATCCGTAAACTCTCGCCGGACCGAGGGCAATTCCGCGATATCCACCACCTCGAACTTCTGATATCTATTTTTGTTCACTTCCACCACGAATCCCCGCACCGCAAAAACACGACTGCTGTTTGGATCCAACAGCCAGGCGCTGGCCTCGTCCAAGCTCACTCGCTGAGCCGGGACATACTCCTGCCTAGCCGAAGGCCCCCCTTGCCCCTGAATTGGCGCCGAGACCGGTTCCACGAACAACCCCCGTCGCCGCAGCTTCTGGGGTTCTGGCAACGTGCTTAATCCATCTACCAGAAGGCGCATTTGCACCTGGTGTTGCACTTCCGGTTTCAGCTCCACATGGATTTCGTAGTGTTCCCCTCGGCGAAGGGGTACATAAAGATCGTTGTTCAAGAATTTACCAGGTCGGCGCTCTTGTCCCACCACCACGTACACCCGGTATGGGAAATTCGGATCCTTCATCGGATGCGGTTCTACCAGGCGTCGATCCCACTGCGCAATTGCCCCTCCTGCCGGGGTTTGACCCGGTTCGGGTCGGTAATCGCTCGGTCGGACCGCCACGCTGCCGCCGAACAATTTCCAATCGTCTTCGGTCAGTTCGGCTTCGCCGCCTGCGGTGCCGTAAAGCACACCGGTTTGCACTCCCCAGACTTCGCACTGAATCAGCACTCGGTGTCCGACGCGGTTCCGAAGGACTCCCACAATGAGCGCCCCGAGCGGCGTCTTCTGCTCGGCCGACTCCACTGTCAGGCCTCCGAGCGTTCCTCTCCGCAGGGCGGCCACCTGGATCCTCTGTTTCCGGAGTGTCTGCTGGATGAGGTCCTGGGCCACCATCTGAAATTGGCCTCCGCTTCGCTTGGCCAACAGCCCACTGAGTTCCGTAGCACAGTATCGGCCCATCAGGCCGAAATTTCCGCCCAGTTCCAGTTCCGCCTTTTTGGCGTCTACGGCAAACTCCGGAACCCCTACCACGGGCAATCCCTCCACCTGGATAATGGTGGCAATTTGTTCCGCTATCTCCTGCAAAAGGGCTTTCAAGCTCCTGGCTCGAGTGGTTACTATGGCGGCATCCGCCGCTACAGCCGGCCCAACCACCCGGTCCGGCTCCTGCGCCCGATGGAATACCCGCTGGGCTACCCTCGGTACATGCAGGCTCACATACCGGTACAAATCATCTGCACCAATCTGACCTTTGCCCTCCCGGTCCGCATGGCCCCGAAGCCCCTGCACCAACCAATAGCTGAACAGCGATTGCCGTTTCGTCTCCCAGAGCAAACTCTTCTGGTCTCCCCGGCAACTGGCAATCACATAAAGGCCGGGCGTCCGCTCAAACGGCCGGACCACGTCCTTGGCGACACGTGTGAGGCCCTTGTCCTGGCCAGCGTGACAAACGTCCAGTACTAAAAGTTTCACCCGTGCCTCACACCGGGCCAGTTGCTCTCGTAGCCACTCCGCTTCCAGCCCACTGTGCTCCAGATCCGCCGGATCACAGTCCAGCGGCGCTAAATAAAGCTTGCCGTCCGAACCGACAAAACCATGCCCCGTAAAATACACCAGGACCGTATCTTGCGGCCCGGCTCGGCCCAACAACCGAGGCAAAGCCTCCTGCAGGTTGGCCCGGGTCGGTTGGCTCTCCGATGGCTCCTGTTCCGTCAATCGGCAGATCTGATACCCCGCCTCCTTCAACACCTTGGCCAGCTCCTCCACGTCATTCAAACAAAACACCAACTCCAGTTCCTTCTGCCGGTATCTCTCTATGCCGATTAAAATCCCGTAGCGTTCCCCCTCAGGCTGCTCGGGCAGTCGCCGCTCCTCAGCGCCCCAGCCCGGCAAGCCGACGAACACCCCCCACATCCATAACGCCCACCAGCCAACCGCCTCGCCATATCGTCCCATCATCCCCCTGCGATGCCTCTTGTCAGCCATCGTTGCCACCTCCTCCCGAAAAGCACTGCTTCTTTCTCGAGAATCCCTCGTCCGATATCCTGCCAACTCCATGGGCTGCCTCCTTCGGCTAAGTTTCGCCAAAGCCAGGTTACTCCAAGACCCATCCTTACCCAAAAACTATGTTTACGCAAAAACTATGTTTACCCAGGAGCCAGGTTTATCCAGGAACCTAGGTTACCTAGGAACCTTGGTTACCCAGCAGCCATGTGCTGCCCCATGGTTACACAACCCATTTCCCCGGTTTCTTCAGCCGCTTGGTTCACTGCGGGCCGATGAGCACAAACGGGGCCCAGAAGGCCGGTTCTTTCCAGGACTGCTGGGAGCTTTTTTGGCCCGAGGTCCCTCGGCCAGATTCCCGCCCGTACTGCCGCATCCAACGCTTCGCCTTGTGCAAGGCGGCCGCATGGTCCGGCTGCCGACCCGCCTTCAGGTCCTCGGCCAAATAGCCGGCAAACACCGCCATCAGGCTGG
>JAKPGL010000122.1 GCA_029550925.1 Planctomycetota bacterium | reverse complement strand
CCGAGGACAGAAGATGCCCGATGTATTGCCCACGCCGCATCGGACCGGCCAGGCCCAGATCGTTCCCCTCCCCCCGGCCAGCCACCCTATCCCCTCCAGGGGTTCTTCGAAACCACCTTCCTCTTGAGAGTCCCTTCCCGCTTATGGGACAAATTTCTTACTAAAAGCTTGACCAGAGGGGCACGGCACTTAAACTAGTAAGGTGTATAAGAGGTTTGCTTCTCCTTTGAGGGGCGGACCTGGTTAATTTGCTTTTCTAATCTTGGGCTTGCTGTCTGGAAAGGAACCTCACCATGAAGCGCTTTGGGTGCCTGTCTGCTTGGAATTGGCCTATCAGGCTGGTGGGAGGAGTCATAGGTGTTTTCGTGGTTAGCTTTGCCTGGGCCGTGGAAATACGCATCGACTTTGCCAATAACTCTACCAGCGGCAATCCCACCGGCAATTGGAATATCATTGCCAGCCCCAGCGGCGGACCGTACAGCCTGATCGACTTTAGCACCGGGTCAGCTTCCGGAGTGAGTCTAACGTTTGCTGACCCTATCATGGGCCCGGGCAACTCCAATGCAGGCCAGTGGTCCGGCGCCCCGGCTTTCCGTTCCTGGATCGATCCCTTGGCTACAAACGATTATTTCTTCCTGCAGAACCCCGATCTTAGTGGGAAGATTGTGCTTACCGGCCTGGATCCGGCCAAAACCTACCGGGTGGAAATGCTCGGAAGCCGAACCGGGACTGGCCGTGATCGAGAAGGCGACTACAAAGTCAACGGCCTGTATTCCGACAATTTGAACTCGAATCGCTACGACGCCTATGCAGACGGCTATGTGAACCATCGGGTGATGACCTGGCGGAGCGTGAAGGCGTCTGGCGGCCAGATTACTATTGATCTGGAGACCTGGACCTCGGAGGTGGCCTTGTATCTATCGGCGATGCGCCTTACCGAAGCCCCGCCGCAAACCGTGCTGTTTGACGTAGGCCACAGCGCATCGAATATGATCACGCCAGGCCGATGGAATAATGTGGCCTTTCCGGGCGGCGCTCCCCAGCCGGGCCATTATGTGTTAGGGGCGATGGATGCGGCTGGTTAGAAACTGCCGATTCGCTTTAGCGTCCTGCAACCCTTTAGTGATACGAATCCGTCTGGGGTGGTTTCGGATGCAGCCGGTTTTGCCGCCACGGCCCAAATGGATTCGTTTGCTGTCGGCAGCGGCACCACCGGAGTGGTGCAAATCGAGGGTCTGGTACCCGGTCAATTGTACGACATCACGTTGTTCGGTTCCCGGCAATCCACCGGCGATACACGAACAGGCCGATATACCATCGGCAGCGTCTCTTACGATTTGATCAATACGGACAATACGGCCAACACGGTAACCTTTACCGGTGTGCAGGCCGATCCACGAGGCCATATCCAGATTAAAGTCGAAGCCGCCCCGGGCTCGCAATTTGGGTATCTGGGGGTAGTGGAGCTGAAGGGGAGCTTTGCTCCCGGACCGTTGCCGGTGCAAAGCTTGCTGTTTGACTTCGGTTCCGGAGACACTGGGTTTCCCACCGCTGGCCGGTGGAATAATGTTACTACGGTGGGCACAGGCCTTAAAATCGCCGACGCCATTGATTCCTTGCTGGGCCAGCCGACCGGCGTGAAACTCTCGATTACCGATGACTTCAACGAAATCAATAAGGCAGGAGTGGTCTCTTATGAGGCTGGCTTCCCCACCACGGCCCAACAAGATTCCTTTGTCCTGAAACGACCTGACCAGAACAATACTACCGCCCAAATCTTGCTGGAAGGGCTGAACCCAGGTCTTTTATATAACTTCACCTTTTTCGGTTCCCGCGCTTTGGGCGGTCCTACCGGATACAAAGCGTTTGAAGTTCAGATCGGCGATCAGATCGCTCTGCTGGAAAACGAAGGCAACACAGCCAATACGGTAACTTTGTATGGAATCAAACCGGACAGTCTAGGCCGAGTGTACATCGATTTCCGATTACCAGCCAATGCTCAGTACGGCTATCTGGGCGTGATGGAGGTGATGGCTTTCGTGCCGGAACCGAGCGCCGTGGTGCTGCTGGCTCTGGGAATCGTCTGCGTTCTAGGGCCGATTGTTCGGCGTTTGCGCCGCTAAAGACAGTGTTAATGTATTGTTTGAAGACGGATCGTCTTCTTTCTGTTGGCAGGATGTTTCTTGTAAGATTGGGCTTTTATCTTTCCAGGAGGCCTGTCTGAATGGATCCAGTATGTATGGAAACAGCCTTTGGAATGGCGGCCAACAGGTTGCCTCGCCGTCGGCAACACGCTTTCACGCTGGTGGAACTGTTGGTGGTTATTACGATCATCGGCATTTTGATTTCGCTATTGTTGCCGGCGGTGCAGAGTGCTCGGGAAGCGGCCCGACGATCCCAGTGCTTGAATAACCTCAAGCAATTGGGCTTGGCTATGCATCTGCACCACCAGGCCTATAACCGGTTTCCCACAGGCGGCTGGGGATGGAAATTCGTCGGGGAGCCGGAACGTGGGACCGATCGCAATCAGCCCGGTGGATGGGCCTTCTGTCTGCTTTCCTATATCGAACAAGAGAACTTGCGGAACATGGGCTTAGGGCTGTCCGGCGACGCCCGTACCCAGGCCATTATCAAACGGATCGGTACGCCGATTGCCGTCTTCACGTGTCCCACACGCCGCCGGCCCATGACCCTGCCTGACAAACGGGTCAATAATCCCTATTGCACCGCCAGCCAAAATCAAATTTTCGCTACCGAGGCCGCCCGCACCGATTACGCCATCAATTGCGGCGACATGAGCGACCCCGGCTACATTCCCGGCCCCTCCAGTATCGCCCAAGGCGACGATCCGAATTACAGTTGGCCGAACACCGCCTCCTTCACCGGCATCGCCTACGTCCGCAGCGAGGTTACCATCGACGAAGTCCGCGACGGAACCAGCAACACCTACATGATCGGCGAAAAGTACCTGAACTCGGATCGCTACTACGACGGCCAAGACGGCGCAGATAACGAAAATCTCTACGTCGGGTACGACAACGACCATTACCGTTCGACCCATCCGTCTTTTGGCGCTCCGAGTCAAGATCGGCCGGGGGTATCCTTCTATGGTTTCGGCAGCGCCCATCCGGGGGGATGGAACGTGGCGCTGTGCGACGGCTCGGTCCGAACGGTTAGCTATTCCATCGATCTAACCCTGCACCAACGATTGGGCAACCGCCGCGACGGCCAGGTGATCGACAACAGCCAGTGGTAAAAAGCATGGGATTCCAGGAAGGAGGCGATACCTATGTTTCAAGGAGAACACTCGAAAACATGGGGGAATGGTTTTCCTCTGCGGTCCCCGGGGGACAATAGATGGCGGGCTGGTTTCACCTATGTAGGGGCGCAGCAAAGGTTTACTGAACAGATATGTCACTCCTTTCGCCCGGCGCTACATGGTTTCACCTTAGTCGAGCTACTGGTGGTGATTACGATCATCGGCATTTTGATTTCGCTATTGTTGCCGGCGGTGCAGGCGGCGCGTGAGGCGGCACGGCGGGCGCAGTGCGGGAATAATCTAAAACAGATTGCTCTGGCCTGCCATTTGCACCTGGAACAGCACGGCTTTTGGCCTTCCGGCGGGTGGGGACATGCCTGGATCGGCGACCCGGACCGGGGCTTCGGCCGACGGCAACCGGGCGGTTGGATCTACAGTGTGCTGCCGTATCTGGAACAGCAAGCACTGCATGATCTGGGCGTTGGCGGCACGCCGCAGCAGAAGCTGGATGCGGCCAACCAGTTGGCGGCTACGCCGGTAGCCGTGTTCAACTGCCCCAGCCGACGCCGGGCACGTACTTATCCCCATAACTCCGGCAGCACCGGTCCGTTTAATCCGGGTGTGGGCGGCCTGCGCATGCCTCAGCCCCCGCAGGTGGCCAAATCCTGTTATTGCCTCAACGGCGGCACCTATTACCTGAACTGGTGCGACGGCCCAAGCACCATCGCCGCCGGCGACAGCTCCAACCCCTGCCCCGATGTCTCCCAGGCCAACGGGCTTTCCTTCTGGCGAAGTGAACTCACCATGGCCGACATCCGCGACGGCGCAAGCAATACCTTGCTTATCGGCGAAAAATACATCAACCCCGATTATTACCACAGTTGTTATGCTCCGGGCGATTCGCAGTGTATGTACAACGGCACCGACGAAGACAACACTCGCTACTGCGGGCCCAGTTATCCACTTCGGCAGGATAATCGAAACTACTACCTGGAGCAGAACTTTGGCGGGGCGCATCCGGGCGGTTGCCAATTCGCCCTGGCCGACGGCTCCGTCCGCAGCATCAGCTTCTCGATCGACGTAAACATGTATGCCCTTCTGAGTAACCGCCGGGACGGCCAGCCGATCGACTGGTCCAAGGTGCCGTAACATCGTTTCGGCCCAAAGGACGAATCTATCCTCCCCTCACTGCCGCTCTAGTGGCGGTTCAGTTCTTTCTCCCCCCGGCCAGCCAATAGGGTGGCCGGCCTCTCAACGACCAGGGGAGAGACAACCCTACTGGATCGGACGCCTGCACGGGGATCAGAGGTTACCCCATTCGGCGGGAATGTTACGGTTTTCTTTTATGTTGCCGATCGGTCAGAAGGAGCGGATTGGTTTTCGGCGGCTTGGCGGCGGTATTGGCCCGGGGTCATGCCGAAGTGCTTCTGAAATACACAATGGAGGTATTCTGCGTAGTGGAACCCGGCCCGTTCGGCGATGTCGGCCAGGGTGAGGTCGGTTTCGGCCAGGAGCATTTTGGCCCGTTCCAAACGCACCTGAAAGAGCATCTGGTGGATGGATCGACCCAACAAGTGGCGGAAGCGGCGTTGCAAGGCGCTGCGGGAAAGCCCCACATACCGAACAATGTCTTGAACACGAATCCCTTGGCAGGCATATTGGCGGATGTACGATAGAGCGGCGGCTAGCAGGGGGTCTTCGATGGCGGTTATCTCGGTGGATTGGCGGACCACGATCCCTTGGGGTGGGATGAACTTTTCGGTAAACGGGGGCGGCTGGCCTTGCATGAGCCGATCTAGCAGGGCGGCGGCCTCCCACCCCATGCGCCGGGCGTCCGGTACCACACTGGTCAGCGGCGGATTGGCCAACCGGCAGGCCACCTCCTCATCATCCACGCCCACGACGGCCGCTTCCTCCGGCACCGCCACCTCTGCCCGCCGACAGGCGTCCAAAAGCTGGATAGCCCGGAAGTCATTGGCCGCCATGACGCCAACCGGCTTAGGCAAGCGGCGGACCCAGTCGGCCACCTGGTCCATCTCCTGCTCCCAGGACTGCTGATGGTAGCGGCGGCGGGTTTTGCCGGCGCCTCGATACTGATGGCACACAAAACCGGTAGCCTCTACCGCCTGGGCAAAGCCTCGATGACGCTCCTCGGCCCAGTAGATGCCCGGATGGCCGATAAAACCAAAATGCCGGAAACCTCGCTCCAGCAAATGTTCCGCAGCCAGACGCCCGATTGCCTGATGGTCGTTAAAGATCAGCGGCAACCCCAGGCCCAAGACCTGCTCGTTCAGATCGACCACGGGAATCCCCAGTTGTACCACCAACCGGGCCAACTCCGGATACGCCGCCCGAGAAATGATCCCATCGCCATCCCAACTTTTCAGCCAGGGCGGCGCGGGATCATAGATCGACCGCTGTTCCACATACACCGACCAAGGGCCGTTCTGGCGGATATAGTCGGCCACCCCTTCGAGCAAGCGCCGACCGAACGAGGTGGACGTTTCCACCAATAGAGCCACGTGCGGAATCCCACGACGCCCCCCGGGCAACATCGCCAGCGCCTTTCCATCAAGTTCATTCAGCGAAACGACCACCTTTCTTAATGTAGTCTCTTTTCCTGGCCGGTTCAATCACGGCGGCTTTTTCCCCTATTTTGCTTAAAATTTCCGGAAAAATCCCATAAATTGCCCGCTCAATTCCATGAGACCCAAAATCTTAGTCTAAGTACCTGAAATTTCATTGACAGATTCCATTTTCCCATTCCATAATGCCAGAAGAATAATAAGACCCGCAAAAGGGCCAAAAATTGTCTCCTCAAAGCGTCTTTCGGAAAGGCGAAGCCATGCAACGATCCGGGAAACGAGGTTTCACAAAGGTCGGGCAACTGGGCCCAGTGGTAGTGGTACTCATTCTGGCCTCCACACTACTAAACGGTAGCGGATCCGCCAAGGCCGGAGTCATTTTAAATCCCTCCTTTGAAAGTCCTACCACCAGTACCCATGTCTATGCCATTACCGATTGGGGCCGCACAAGCAGTACCGGCGTGTTCAACAACTCGGCCGGCTACGGCAACTTCATCACCAACGCCGACGGCAATCAGTTGGCCTTCATCAACGCCGACGGCCATGAAATCTGGCAGGATTTGAGCATCAATTACCAGCCGGGGTTTGTGTATCGAATGACGGTGGGACTGGCCGCCCGCTCCGATAATCCTACTGCCCCTAATGCTACGTTCGACCTCCGATTTGCCTACCGGGATCCTGGAGCGATCATCTTGAATCGCTCGCCGGTAGCCTATAGTGCGCTGAGCAATAGCCAACTTCGCGATTTTAGCGTCTGGCGCACCGCAACACCGGGCGATCCATATATCGGCAAACCGGTCGTCATTTGGCTTAAGGCCAACGGCAACCTGGGCGATCCGGGCGATTGGACCGCAGATAATGTACGGTTGGACATTTTCGAGGCGATCCCCGTGCCCAACTTCTCCTTTGAATCGCCAGATCTCGGCGCCTACGATGCCGGAAGCGGTTTCGGGAGCGGCACCTGGCAAACCACCGGCCAATCCGGACATACCGGCCGATTCAAAAACAACGCCTCCTACGGTAACTTCATGAACAATACCGACGGCGACTCGGTCGGCGAGGTGCAGATGGCCTGGATGAACATTACCGCCGGCACTTCTATCTATCAGGATTTACCGTCCGTGTATGAAGTGGCCCGATGGTATGAATTGATCGTCGGCGTCGGCGCTCGGGCCGGGCAAACCGTCGGCCCCAATACCACCATGGCCATCGAACTCTACTACCGAGACGCCCTGGGCAATCCGCAGGTGATCGGCCAGACTCTGATTACCCACGGCAGTTTGAGCAACACCGCTCTGACAGATTTCAGCGTCAAAATCCCACCGGTTTTGGGGACCGATCCCTGGTATGGCAAGCAGATCGGCATCCGTATGCGCTCAGTCGGGGTCGAAAGCGGAAGCGGGGATTGGACGTTGGACAACGTTCGGCTACTGACCGGCGTGCCGGAACCGGCTACAGGAGTGCTGCTGGTCCTTGGTCTGCTGGGTTTTGCGGCGGTGGGCGTGCGCTGCCGGCATGGGAAGAGTGCCTGTTAACTACGTATCCCTTCTCGGTGGATGTTCTCCGGCAGGATGCAAGAGAACCTATCGGCCAAGCCGAACCCGAAAGGAGGCAACCGAATGAAATACTGCCAGCCGAGCTCACACCAGGCTCGTTTCCATGTCCGCCGCCAGGCTCAGCGTGGTGGATCGGCCGAGAGGAAATTTTTGCCAGTAGATTTTTGTTCTAGCAGCGTATTTCCGAAGGGTTTTACCTTAGTGGAACTTTTGGTCGTCATTACGATCATTGGGATACTGATTGCGCTGCTTTTGCCAGCGGTGCAGTCGGCCAGGGAAGCGGCCCGCCGCACGCAATGCGCCAATCATCTCAAACAGCTTGGTCTAGCTGCGCTCAACCACGAACAGGCGCACGGTTACTTTCCCAGCGCCGGTTGGGGATGGGCATGGATCGGCGATCCGGACCGGGGTTTCGGCCAGACACAGCCGGGCAGTTGGGCCTATAACCTCTTGCCCTATCTGGAACAGCAAGCCCTCCATGATATGGGCCTGGGAAAATCGGATTCCGAAAAGATGCAGATCCTGGCCCAGATGAGCAGCACTCCGGTGGAAACCTTTTACTGCCCCTCACGGCGGCGGGCCATGGCGTATAGGAAACGAAATTATACGTTAGCCGACTACGGCCTGGGCGGCTCTGGCCAGTGCTACAACGCCGATAATGTGGCCGTCCATGCGCGAAGCGATTATGTGGGCAATGCCGGAGACACCATAGTAAGCTGGGGTTCCGGCCCATCGCCCGCCCAGGCCTCCGCCGGACAAGGTTTCCGCGATATGTCCAGTTCGACCGGCATCTTCCATCAGCGAAGCATGGTTACCATGGCCGACGTGCGAGACGGCGCAAGCAACACCTACCTGTTTGGTGAAAAATATCTCAACCCCGATCGGTACCTGGACGGCGAGGATTACTCCGACGACCAATCCTGCTGGACCAGCGACGATTATGATATGCAGGCATGGACCCGAACGGATCAGACGCCCATGCCGGATCGGCCTGGGTACACGCAGTACTGGCGGTTCGGCAGTACGCATCCGGGCGGCTGGCAGGCGGTGTTTTGCGACGGCTCGGTTCGGGTGATCAGTTATTCCATTGACCCTGAGACCCACCGTCGCCTGGGCAACTGCAAAGACGGCCTGCCCCTGGAAAGTCAGTTCTGATATGCCCTTCCGACATGGCAGCGGCACATTGAAAGATTCCATTGGCATTCAATCCCCAGGAAGTACAAAATGATCGGTGTAGGCTGTTGCTATTTGTTTTTTGCGGTTTTGGGAGCGGAGGCCGTCCCCCCGCCCACCGTGCTTATTCCACCGGCCCCTGAAGCTAAAACTCCGTGGCGATATACAACCGAAAAACCGCCGGAAGGCTGGCTGCAGCCGGATTTTGACCACTCCGCCTGGAAAGAAGGCCCAGCCGGGTTCGGTACTGTCGGTACACCCGGCGCCGTTGTAGGCACCGAGTGGAACACGCCGGACATTTGGCTTCGCAAAGTGTTTGAGTACGACGGTCGGCCGTTTCAGCGGGCTGCCCTCCGCCTGCATCATGACGAAGACATCGCTGTCTATCTCAATGGAAAACAAATTTTTACTGCCGCCGGCTATCGCACCGACTATCGGTGGCTGGTGGTTACTGAGCTGGTTCAAAAGGCCCTGCGCAAAGGCCGCAACGTGCTGGCCGTCTCGTGCCATCAGACCTACGGAGGCCAATATGTGGATGTCGGGCTGGTGCTCGATCCGGTAGGAGGATATTTCGAGCGGCCGGCGCTGCCGCCGCTAAAGCCGCTGTTCGACTTTCCGGTCCGGGACCCCTGCATCTGCCTGGGGCCGGACGGGAACTATTATCTTACCGGCACTACCGGTTGGCCTACTTGGTGGAAAACCAACGAAGGTATTCGCCTGTGGCGATCTCCGGACCTGAAAAACTGGACCGATTTGGGCCTGGTCTGGAAAATCGAAGACGGCACTTGGCAAAAGAAATTCCATAAGGACCTTCGGGCTCTCTGGGCGCCGGAAATCCACTATCTGAAAGGGACCTTCTGGCTCACCTACTGCATGAATTACGGCGGCACTGGCCTGCTGCGGAGCACCAGCGGCAAAGCCGAGGGCCCCTATGTGGATGTGCATCCCCAGGGCCCGCTTACCGACAAGATCGATGCCTCGCTTTTTGCCGACGACGATGGGAAGGTCTATTTCGTCTGGCAGAACGGCATGATCGCCCGGTTGAAGGACGATATGACCGGCCTGGCCGAGCAGCCCCGATTGCTTAAACCCCAAGGGGCTAACCAGGTGGGCTTCGAGGGGGCATTTCTCACGAAAAAAGACGGCCGGTATTATTTGATTTGTGCGGATTTTATCGACGGGCAATACCACGCCATGGCCGCCAGCGCTGAACATGTTTACGGTCCTTATGGCCCCCGGTACCTAGCCATCCCTCATGGCGGCCATAACATGCTCTTTAGCGATAAAGAGGGCAACTGGTGGAGCACGTTCTTCGGCAATGATCGAGACGCCCCGTTCCGGGAACGGCCGGCTATCTTGCGGATCGAACT
>JAKPGL010000103.1 GCA_029550925.1 Planctomycetota bacterium | reverse complement strand
CCCCCCGATGCCCGCCCAGCCGGGTCCCCGGAAATGCAAGATTGGGCTTGGGCTTGTACTGAGTAAAAACGGTGGGATCCCGTTGCGAGCCGATCAGAATCCGCGGCTTTCTCTCTTCAGAGGATTCCGAGGAGGCTTCCTCGGAAGGGGACGGGGCGGGTGTGCCGCCTTTTCCCTCTGAGGAGTCGGATACCATGGAAGGAACGACGCCTTCGGGTCGGTCTGGCGATTCTCGTTGTTCCGATCCCGTAGCGGAGGCCGAGACGCCCGGCTCAGGACCGCCGGTCCCGGAGGAAGGAGACCTCAATTCACCTGATTGACCTTGGGGGTATTCAGTGCTCATCGGACAGAATCCCATCTACTGATTCCACACATCCAAACCCAATTTTTGTTTGTCCAATCGAATTTCCCTTCTCAGGGCACAAACTCAAAGACTTGGTCCAAAAATCCCTATTTTACCTCAAAAGGTTTCGATTCTCTACAGGGAGGGCCATTTTGCGAATTCCTGGAGGCTTTCGGGGGGTTGCCCGCCTCCGTCCATCGCCTTATGGTGATAAGCAGAAGATACGCCAAACACGCCCCCGGAACATCCAAAACGGGGATTTTTCGCTTGGCTCAATGACTCAGGAAGCATAAATCCTACTTATTTGCCGTTCCCGTTGTTTTCCAGCAGGGTCTTTCTCTTGATGATTGTTGGCTCTTGGAACGAGGAATCGCCGCAATGTTTAGCGGAATTCTAGGTGTTTTGGGGATGTGGGCCTTGGCGGCAGAACCTACATCGGACAATCCGTCGGTAGCCACCGATCGGCCCACGTTGGCGGCCTCCGACCGGCCCAATATCCTCTGGATCACCTGCGAGGACATGGGGCCACACCTGGGCTGCTACGGCGACCAGTACGCCCAGACGCCCAACCTGGACCGCCTGGCGGCCCGGGGACTGCGCTACCGGGTCTGTTGGTCCAATGCGCCGGTCTGCGCACCAGCCCGAACAACTATCATCACCGGCGTCTATCCTACCAGTTTAGGCGCAGAACATATGCGGAGCGAAGTTCGGATGCCCGACTGGATGAAAATGTATCCTCAGTTTCTCCGCGCCGAAGGCTATTACTGCACCAACAACAGCAAAGAAGACTACAATCTCGTCAAACCGCCCGGCGTCTGGGACCAGTCTTCGCCCAAGGCGCATTGGAAGAATCGTCGGCCCGGCCAACCGTTCTTTGCCGTCTTCAATTTGACGATTACGCATGAAAGCCAGATACGAAACCGGCCGCACACCCTCCAGCACGACCCGGCCAAAGCCCCTGTGCCGCCCTACCATCCCGACACCCCCGAAGTCCGCCATGACTGGGCGCAGTATTACGACCGGATCACCCAGATGGACGCCCAGGCCGGGCAGATACTCCAGGAACTCGAAGAGGCCGGTTTGGCCGACCAGACGATCATCTTTTTCTACAGCGACCACGGCTCCGGTATGCCCCGGCACAAACGCTGGCTGTATGACGACGGATTGCATACGCCGCTGATCGTCTATTTCCCCGAGAAGTTTCGTCATCTTGCGCCGAAGGACTATCAGGCGGGCGGTGCGTCGGATCGGCTGGTCAGTTTCGTGGATCTAGCGCCGACCCTTCTGAGTCTGGTGGGCAGGAAGCCCCCGGATTGGATGCAGGGGCAAGCGTTTATGGGCCCCTTTGCCGGCCCGGAACGAAAATACCTGTTCGGCTTCCGGGGCCGGATGGATGAACGCTACGATATGTCCCGGGCTGTCCGAACCGAGCGGTATCTCTATATCCGAAACTACATGCCGCATCGGCTCCAGGGCGAATACGTCGGCTACATGTTCCAGACGCCCACGACGGTAGTTTGGCGGAAGTTATTCGACGAAGGGAAGCTCCGGCCGGAGCAGGCCGCCTTCTGGCAACCCAAACCGCCCGAAGAACTCTATGACTTGCAGACCGATCCCCACTGTATCCGCAATCTGGCCGACGACTCAAATCATGCCTCTGTCTTCGAGGAACTTCGGCATACGCTTCGGCAACACCTGTTGGAGGTTCGAGACCTGGGTTTTTTGAGCGAAGCGGAAATGCATCGGCGGGCCGGGGGACGAACGCTTTACGAGTTCGGCCATGATCCAAAGGCGTATCCCTTGGAGCGGATTTTGGCGATGGCAGAGTTGGCGGCTCAACGAACCGCCGAAGCTGTTCCCCAGCTTCGGGCCGGGTTGAAAGATTTGGATAGCGGAGTGCGGTATTGGGCAGCGATGGGACTTCTGATCCGGGGGCAAAAGGCGGTGCAGGTAGCCAGAACCGATCTGCTCCAAGCACTGGCGGATGAGTCGCCCAGTGTGCGGGTAGTAGCCGCCTGGGCGTTGGGACTGCATGGCCAGCCGGAAGATAGGGACAAACTGCTTCAGACGCTCCAGACCCACGCCTCGCCCCAGACCAACGGAACATATCTGGCCACCTTCACCCTGAATGTGATCGACGCCCTGGGCCGGAAGGCCGAGCCGATTTACCCCACCTTGCGCCAGCTTCCGCTCAAAGACCCGAACGCCCCTGCCCGCGCCAACGACTATGTAGAGCGGCTTTTGCCAGTCATCTTAGGCCCCGATTGGCAACCGCCCAAGCCAAAACCAAAACCCAAAAACCCGTAACACCGTCTGTCAAACGGTCCGTCCTGGGGCCTCTGACGCGGAAGACTGTCGGAAGGACCAAGTTTGGCCCCCCAGGCATCGCCGCCCAAACCCAAAGCGGCCAAAACAACCGTCTTTGGCCTGCCTGGGCGTTGAACGGCTGTGTCTGGTAGAATGGAAGAAACGTACCCAGACAGTTGTGCGTGCGAGGAGTTCCTGCCTTTGTCATTCCCGTGGAAGCGGGAATCCAGGTTCCTTTGGGGCAGCTCCTTTGGGGGCCGCTGGGGAGGAACGACAAAGAAGCTACTTCCTAGTAGCCTGGATCTCTGCTTTCGCAGGGATGACAAAAACGGAAGGTTCTCCATCCGTCCGAACTGTTCCAAACAAACCACCCCTAGCTCAGAGAGGTAAAGTACAAAGGAGGTTTTGATGAAAGGGATACACCACTGGAGAGTCCGTGCAGGTTTTAGAGGGTTTGGGGTCTTTTGGGCTGCGGTGTTGCTGGGCGGGTGGGACGCAGAAGCCCCGGCCCAGAACTTCAAACGAGCTGGCACGGAGTTTCAGGCCCTCCGTCCGGTAGTGTTAGCGCCGGCGGAAGTTCGGCCCATTATCGTGGTTGAATTCTTTCATCACGGCCAGATCAATGCCGAGGGCAGCAATGTGCTGGTCTTTTGCCGAGGCACAAACAAGGCGGTTCCCACCCGGTTGTTGCAATTGGGGCCGGGCGATTTTTGTCGATTGGCGTTTGAAACGGTCGGCGGGCAAACAACCTATGACATCTTCTACGGCGGCAATCCACCGGAAGCCGCCGCTGCGCCGGCATGGTCCAACCGGGACGGCCTCCTGCTGGAAACCCGCAAGTACAAAGACTGCAATCCCCACCAGCTCGACTCGATCCGCAAAGCCTTTGAATCTTCCGAGCGGATCGGCAGCGATTATGTCGAAAATGTGTTTCATTCCTCCAATCCGTTCTCGTTGAAACCAGGGCCGTTCCTGAGCCGATATACCGGCTACTTGCACATTAGTCAGCCTGGCACGTACGGCTTTTTCACCACCAGTCAGGACGCCAGCTTCCTCCTGATCGACGACAAAGAGGTGGTTTCGCATCCTGGGGTGCACGGCCCACACTATCAAGCCCGCCCTGGGCTGCGCAAAGAGATTCCGCTCAAAGCTGGGGCGCATAAGTTTGAGTATTACCATGTAGCGGTAGGGGAGTCGGCCATCATGGTGGCGGCCTGGGAGCCGTCGCCAGGGCCGCCCGACAAAGCCAAGCCGGCCCAGATTCCGCCGGAAGCCTTCCGGGTGCAGTCGGTCGGCCGGGCGGCGGCGGGACCGGTGCAACTGCGGGATGTCAAACTGTTTCCTGATTTCCAGTTTACCATTCGGGCCGATGTCCCGCTGCCGGATAGCAACGAGCCGCTGATCGCTGTGGAATTTAAGGATATGTCGCCCTCGGCCCTGACCGGCGGCGGCTTGGCCCGATGGGACTTCGGCGACGGCCAGACCGCTCAAGAGAACAATCCGGTCCATGTTTATCTTCGACCGGGGCTTTATACCGTGAAACTCACCACCGCCCGCCGGACCGGCAAGCCGCTGGAAATGGTCAACCGGATCTATATCGACCGGCCCTTTCTGACCCGCCGGGACGAAAAAAAACTCCCCACCCTCGACCAATGTTTGCCGATCTTGGACGCCTATGACGCCAGCAAATTAGATGCGGCCTCGCTTCGGCAATTGGTGTTGGTCTATCAGTTTAAGGCCGATCAGGTAGCGACGGCGTTTGAACCAGCCGCCCCGGCCAACTCCGAAGAAGGCGCCTCGCCGGCCATCCAATTGTCCCCAGACCAGGTGGCCAAAATGCGCGAGGCGGTCCGCCCCTGGATCGAAAAGGCCGTCAAAGTAGGCCAGGCCCCTTTTCTGGCCGATTCGCCCGTCTCGGAAGATGCCGATCTATATGGCCTGGCGCAAGTGGTCGGCCCGATGGCCCGCGATCAACTCGGCGATAGCCAACTGGCCCTGCGCATCTGGCAAGGAGCGGCCGCCAAAATCAAAACCCCAGCTCTGCAAGGCCACTGCCTGGTCGAAGCCGCCGATATTGCCATCACCGATCTGGTGCAACCCGATAAGGCCAAGCCGTTGCTTACAGCGGCCGACAAACTCCTGGCCGAGACCAAAACCGGCCTATCCGCCAGCCGACTGCAAACCGTTTGGGGCGATTTCTATGCGGCCACTCGGGAGGGCGCCAAGGCCCGCCAAGCCTACGCCAAAGCCGAGGAAGTCCTCGGCGCACACAAAGCCCACACCGAACGCACCGCCTGGATGGGCGCCCATAGCCGATCCACCGAAGAATTCTTGAAAACCGGCCAACTGGAACGGGCCGCCGCCCAAATCCGCCAGTGGCAACAAGAGTTCCCCACCGAAAAATTGGCCGGTTATCTCCACCTGCTCTACGCCCGCTATTGGGCCGCCCGACGCATGTTCGATCAGGTCATGGGGCTGAACGAACAACTCCAAACCGCCGCCCCAGACGCCCCCTACGCCGACCAGTTGCTGCTCCTATGCGCCGAATGCGACTGGACCCGCGGACAGACCGACCGGGCTATCGCTACGCTGAAAGACCTACTGAACAAATACCCCGGCAGCCCCTTGGTCCCTGCCGTCAAGGACCTGATCCAACGCATCCAATCCGGCGCCAAACCCAAAGCCGTCAAACCGCCGAAAATAAAACCGTAACTTTTCCGCCGAATGAACAGATCGCCTCTCCCCGCCGCAGGAGAGGGCTAGGGGGAGAGGGCTAGATTCCTCTGCTTCCACAGAAATAACAGCGATGCTCTATTCGGCTGAAATGTTATCAACTCCCCTATCCTCGTTCCTTTAGGGATTCACCCACCGGATGTGTGCTCCGACGTCTTCCACTGGAGATTCTTAGCCCCCTCTTCCACCGGGCCGCCGGGATACCAAATCACGCCGGGCGTTTTCGTTGCCCGGTAAAGCCGGGTCAGCCGAGTATGCCACTCCGAAGAAAACGTCGTGGGCTCGTAGTCTGGAATCTCTACCGGCGGGGCGATCTCGTGGACCGGCCCCGGCGGCAGCACATGATCCGGCGGGTACTGACGCCGAATCTGGTTGGCTACATTTGCCAGGTGGGCTTGATGGAGTTGTTCGTACAGGCTGGCAGGGAAAGATGTGTATCCCGACTCGGCTGTGCGCAACATAAAAGCGTTCGCACACAATCCCCCGGCCGCAATCACCAACACCCAAACCAACGCCCAAGCCGCCCGACGATTCTTCACAAAAAGCCCCGCAATAATGATTCCTATGGAGGGGAAAACCCACTCGGCAATCGGCGCCCCGGGCATGAGCAGAAACAAGCAGAAGCTTCCCATCCCGAGCGTGGCAGCTAAGAAGCCGAGCACCTGTGGTAGCCGCTGTAGCGACCAAGCAAAACCTACCCCCACCGCCGCCAAAGGAACCAGCACCGTCCCGAGGATTACCACCGCATGGATGCTCGGCCCCACCACTGGGACCCTCCGCAGGTCATGATCGCCTCTCGTGCGATAGGATAGCCCCGACAGGCGAAACTGTTCTTCCGAGAGGAAGTGTTCTTCCGAAAAGAATAACCGGAGGGATCGCTTTCAGTCGAGTGGGCGGCGCGCGATTCGAAACAATTTCCATAACGCCTTATTATACAGGAAGTTGTGAAAATCAGCCTTCCCCCCTTGGCGCAAAATCCAGCGCAAATGGCCCTGATCTGGCCTCTTTCCCCTCCGAACTGGTGGCCCTCTGGCAGATGCTCGGTCCCGGCCAGCAGGAGGCCCTGCTAGGCTTCCTACGGCAATTGGTCGGTAGGGCTTGGCCTCCCTGATACCTCAACTGGGCCCCACATCTTCTCCAGCAGCCAACCGGACCGGATCGGTCGATCTGGCCCACCCCATCCCTGGCCATCCGGCTGGTCCATCGGGCCACATGGTTCCTTCCAGTCCCTCGGTTTCGTAGTCGATCTGGCCCCCTGTATTCTTCCGCCCCCTCGGCTTAGTCTGATCTGCCTGGTCAATCTCCTAGAGGTCCCCGATCCGGTCGATCTCAAAAGGAGCCAACACCCAGTCGCTCTAGCAGAGGAACCACGTCCACCCGGTCTGGCAGGAAGATACACTCCGGTCGATTCCTCAGGGAGACGGCATCTGATCAATATAGCAGGAAGGCGGTGTCCAGTCCATCCAACGGGAAGGTAGCAGCCGGTCGGTCTGTCAAAGGTTCCCGAACCCACCGTCCGCGTTCCAAGGACTTGCTTGAGTCGGCTGAAGTGTTAGCTCCAGAGGATTGCTCCTGATATAAAAAAACCAAAATCACGTGTTCTTCCTCTTAAACTTCCAACGGGAGTTTTCTGAACAAGATTTCGACCGCTCTTGGGCACTTCCACAGCTCCCATCTGGCGGGATTGGGGAAGCGGTTGTTCTGGGAACTACCACCGGAACGACCCTCTGGGGCAAAACGGCTGGCGCCTCCTTTTCAAATCCGTTCTTGCCCTAGGGCCTCCTTTTCAAATCCGCTTTTGCTAGGGAAAATGGTAGGTAATGATCACCTTTAGGGATTCGTAGCGATTCAGCCGAATGCAGTGGGCCTAGGTTTTATCCCCTCTTCCTCGGCCGTCGAGAGGGGAAGGTGAGTAGGAAAGGCGCAAACAAGCAGGCTTTTTGGCCTCCCTCACTCGGCCTCGGCAAGCCGAGGCCGCACTGTTGACGGCCAGGGCAGCGGCGAAAGTTCTTCCCTCGGCTGAAGTGTTCCAGGGACGGAAGTTTTGCAAATTTGAGATTTCGACCCATCTTGTACACTACTGATCCTCAAAAATCTCGGGATTTTTGAGAGGGCTGTTCAGGGCACAAGCATCTGAATAAGCCCATGTTGCAAAACTCCAGAGGGATTTTTTTGGTCTCTAGAGGGTCTTTTTGAGGAGTAGCCAGTGATGGATATGGAAGGGAGGCTGAAGCAGTTAGAGGGCCTATTGGCCGATTACAGGGCTGTTGCCGATGGCCCTATGTTTTTCCGCCAATTAGGTTATCCGGCGGAGGCTCCCATTCCTGTGGATCTTGAGGTTCCCGAAAGTTTGCAGCCGAGGGAACCTCGGGCTTTCCAGTTGGTGTTGGTAGGGGATAGGAATACGGGGTTCCGGGTTATTCATGTTACGTTCAAAGCTCCGTCTCTTCGCCGGACGGACATGAGGCGATTTCTGGAAGCCTATTACCGGCATTATCCTCAGGGGGAGAATTTGTTTGTGTTTTCGGCCTTGGGGGAGGCGGATGAACTGGCTTTTGTTTCGCCGCGTCGGCTGCTGGATCCCCGCGACGTTTCCAAAGTGCGTTTGTGGCTGCGGATTTTGCAGGTTCGGCCGTCGCAGCCTTACCGCACCGACCTGGAGATTTTGCACGATATTCGCGCCGATGGCATCGGGGACCCTGGTGAAATCTGGCGGCGTCATGAGGAGGCCTTCCGTGTCCAGCGGGTTACGGAGCAGTTCTATCGCCATTACAGCGAGGCGTTCCGCCAGATTCGGGACCATTTGCTCAAAACCCACCGGCACAACGGCGCCGACTGGGCCCGCGACTATGCCCACCAGATCCTCAACCGCATTATGTTTCTGTATTTCATTGCTCGGAAGGGTTGGCTTCATGGGCCGGACGGCAAGCCCGATCGCAATTTCATGCGCTGTTTTTGGGAGGCTTATCGCCAAGCCGGTTCTAAGGGTGTCTTCCATCGGGACTGGTTGGACGTGCTGCTGTTTGAGGCCTTCAACAATTGCTGGCAGAACCGGCAGGAGTACAAGAGCCGATTTCCGGACTGGCTGGTGGAATCCTTGGGCAAGGCCCCTTATCTCAATGGCGGGTTGTATTGTCGGCGTCCTGGATTGGACGATCGGCTGGACCAGCCGCTGCCGGATACCCTGTTTGAGCTGCTTTTTGAACGCTGGACGGACGGCACTTTCCCCGGGCTTTTTGAACGCTACAACTTTACGGTGGTTGAAAGTGGTCGGCTGGACGAGCAGGTGGCCGTCGATCCCGAGATGTTGGGGATGGTCTATGAGCGGCTGGTCAACGTAACCTTTGAGAGCGGCCAGGAGGATGAGGACCAACGGGATGTGGCTGGCATTTTTTATACGGCTCGGACGGAAATCGACCTGATGTGTCGGTTGGCTCTGGTGGACTGGTTGCGCAATCACTTGGGCGATGCGCGCGCCGGGCTATTTTACGAGTGGGTCTTTGCCCTTTCGGAGCAGGAGAAGCAGGCGGCCGACCAGAAGGTGACGCAAGCTGGCCTCTGGAAAGACCTGGACCATCGCCTGCGCAGCGTGCGGGTGTGCGATCCTGCTTGTGGTTCCGGTTCGTTCCTGGTGGGGATGCTTCTGGTGCTGGACGATCTGCAGCAGCGATGCAACCAGGCGTTGGGGAGAAGTGAAACCCCCTACGATCGTCGTAAGCGGATCCTGCAGGACCAGCTTTATGGCGTCGATGTGATGGAATGGGCGGTGCGGGTGGCGGAGTTGCGACTTTGGCTCCAGTTGGTGGTGGAAACGGAGCTTCAGTGGTGGGAACTGAAGGCCCGTCCGCTTCTTCCCAATCTGACTCTGAAACTCCGTCCGGGCGATAGCCTCGTGCAGACTTTAGGCGATCTGGATCTGAGCGCCTTCCGCCGGGACGAATTGCCCATCCCGTCTCATCTCCAGGGACGTCTCAACCTGTTGCTAGGCAAGAAGCGGCGTTTCTTCCAGGCGGAAGAATCGGACCTTACGGAACAAAAAATCCGAAAAGAGGAGCAGGACCTGTTTCGGGAGATTTTACAGTCTCGGATTGAGGAACTCCGCCATCGTCTGGTGCAGAGGCGGAACCAGTTGGAGCGGCCTTCTGCTCAGCCCACTCTTTCGGGGATGGAGGTTTCTCCGCCCGATGCGGTTCAGCAGCAGCGTCTGGAGGCGGAGATTCGGCAACTGGAGGAACAGCACCTGCGCTATCAAAAGGTCAAAGAGGCCCTTCGTCCGGACCAACCAGCGCCGTTTGTCTGGGATTTGGCTTTTGTGGAGATCTTTGAAGAGGGTGGGTTTGACATTGTGATTGGCAATCCGCCCTATGTGCGGCAGGAGAAGATTCGGGACTATCTGGGCCGATTCAACCGGGACGGATACCTGACCCGTCTCAACGAAAGCCTGCGGGCCATCTACCCCGGCTTCATGGGCACAAAGCGCCAGATCAGTGGACGGGCCGACCTGTACGTCTATTTCTACCTCCATGCCCTTTCTCTGCTGGCCGAGAAGGGCTCTTTCTGTTTCATCACGTCGAACTCCTGGCTGGACGTGGATTTTGGCAAGGACTTGCAGGAGTTTTTTTTGCGATTTGGGCATCTGAAGATGGTCATGGACAATCGGGCCAAGCGGTCGTTTGCCCAGGCGGATGTGAACACGGTGATTGTCCTGGCCGGGGTGCCGGAGCGTAGGAGTCCGTTGAGCGAGGAGGCGATGAAAGCGCGGCCGGTGCGCTTCGTGGCCTTTCGGGCGCCCTTTGAGGAGGTCATCAGTCCGGTGATCTTTTCGGAGATTGAGGACGAGAAGCTTTACCAGGCCTTGGCCGGCTTTCGGGTGCTAAGCCGCCAGGAGTTTCGGGCGATCCTGCATAACCAGTGGGCTCTTTTTGAGGAGGGGTTGGCCACCCCGGCAGAGGAGCCGGAGGAGGAACCCTCCGCCTCGAAGCGCCGAACCCGCCGGAAGCGCCGCGATGGCACCCTGATGGACATTCGCCCGTACGCCGGTAATAAATGGGGCGGCAAATACCTGCGCGCGCCCGACATCTTCTTTACCATCTTGGAAAAGGGCCGGGGCAAATTGGTCCGCCTGGGCGACATCGCCCAGGTACGCTTCGGTATTAAGACCGGCGCCAACGAGTTCTTCTACCTGGAGCCGGTCGGCCGCACCGTAAAAGAGGTGGCGAAGCTACGGGAACAGGCCCCCATGACGCCTGTTCGGGTGCGCAACGCCGCTGGCTGGGAGGGGGAGATCGAGGCCGCCTGGCTCCGGCCGGTCATCAAAAGCCCCCGCGAAATCAAAACCCTCCGGGTGCGTCTGGACGACCTGCATAATCTGGTTTTCATGCCGCCGGAGGATGTCCGGGAAGCCATCGAAAAAGGGAAAGAGCCCCCGCTTTCCCGCTACCCCAAAGCCGCCGCCTATATCCGCTGGGGAGAAAAACAAGACTACCCCAACCGCCCCACCTGCGCCAGCCGACAGTGGTGGTGGGATCTGGGGGAACGTACACCGGCACGGCTTCACTGGATATATATCGTGCGTGAGCGCTTATGCAGACCTTACTCTGAATCCATTTTCGTTGGAGACGAATTGTTTGATGTCTATTTTCAAGATGAGACACTTCCCGCGATTCTAAA
>JAKPGL010000087.1 GCA_029550925.1 Planctomycetota bacterium | reverse complement strand
TGGGCGGCATCGGCCAGGGCGTCGATCTGTACAGCCGGCACACCATTCGCTCCTACGGCGGCTGGATCGACGTGTGGTACGACTGGACCGATCGGCTCCACATGCACGTCGGTTGGGGCTTGGACGACCCGCTCAATGAAGACTTCCTCGTGGGCCGAACCTACAACCAGTTCATCTTCATCAACCTTGCCTACGATATTACAAAACAGTTTAACACAGGCATCCAGGTTACCTCCTGGAAGACCCTCTACCAAGCTCCCGCTGGCGTCCAGGCGCCCACTCGGCCCGGCGAGGCCATTGTGGTCGAATGGATGTGGAAATACGCCTTCTAGCATCTTGGGAGGCAATTTGGCACCCCATCAGCTAGAACCCCGCTGCCCGATCTGGGAAACTTGCTCGGTGCAGTCGGGAATAAACTCCGGCGCCTCTTGAACACCGAAAACACAGAGACGCCCCCACAAAATTTCTAGGCCGCCCGACCGCCGCAGCTGGCCTCAGAAAAAGCTTGCCCTCTTTCCCCTCGAGAAGTCCTTTTCCAAAGAATTTCTCAGGGTGAAAGAGGGCAAGCTGCTTTCGGCCAAAAAAGGACGACTTCCTTCGGTCCGGTCTTCCAGCGGCCCTCATCCAAAAACTATCGCTCAAAAACTATCGCCCCCCAGGCCCTTCGAAAAACTCCAGACGTACCGGGCCGACCAACCCAGAGGGCCGGAGCGGCTCCTCCGAACTAAACCCCTGGAGGGGACGAAAGTTGGGCGGTCGTTTGCCCGCCCGAAGCGCGATGTTCGTTTGGGTGATTCGTTTTTCGGGCGGCAGGCCAGCGTCGCCGATCAGGCGATTGACCCAGGTATTGGTAACGGCAATTTCCAACTGGTTCCTGCCCGCTCGGACTGCGCCGGCAGCCTCCAGACGCCACGGCGCCGTCCACACTACCCCCAAATCCTTGCCGTTGAGCCGGACTTGGGCCACGCAGTGGACCCCGCCCAGATCAATCCAGACCGATCGGCCCGCCTGCTCCGCTGAAAGTTCAAACGTCTTCTGATACACCGCAGTGCCGGAAAAGTACCGGATGGCTTCGTCTGGATGTTCGTTCCAGGCAATCAGTTGGTCGAAGACGGCTGAGGCGGGCGCCCCTCGGCCTGGTTGAAACCGGACTTCCCATGGCCCGGCCAACAAGAGCGTTTCTACAGGGGCCTTCGCACCGGGCAGGATTTTCGGCGCCAGTGTTGGCGGCGTCTGCCCCTCCCGGCGAAACACCACAAACATCGACCCATTTTCCGGCAACGGGAAACGGACTACGGTCCGACCGTCCTCAGTGGACCGCCAATCGGCAGCCTGCTGAATCCGGCCCGTTGCCGGGTCCCACAGTTCCGGCTGTTTGCCTCGCACCCGGAAGGTGCATTCCGCCGGCAACTCCTTGGTTGGGGCGCCTTCGCAGGCCACGAAATAGATGTCCGCCTCCGGCGTGCGCCGGTGGGTATAGTTCCAACCGTCCGGCCCTTCAAAGTCAGGGAGGATTTCCTTGGCCCGAAGGACCTCTTCCACCGACTTGTCGGAAATGCCCAGATGCCAAAGTTCCTCGGCCAGTTGCCGGACCTGGGCGTCGCAGGCGGGATAATTAGTTAGCCCTGGGGCCTGGTTGGGCCGACGCTGACCCAGCACCACCGGCACCCGCGCCTTGGCCAACGCCACCAGTTTGCCAATCGCCGCCGGTTCGACGGTCTGGTCCTCCAGATCCACCACTAGAAGCCGGTATTCCATTCCTTCCGGCAACACCAGCCCGCCTTCTTTTGCCGCCAGACGGGCCAGAAGCACCTCCGTATTCACCAGATCGTAGCTGTAGCCTTTCGGCAGTTTCTGGCTGGTCTGTTGTCGCCAGGCGGTCTTTTGATCCCATCGAAGGGTTGGGCTATTCCAGTCGATATAAGGCCGATCGCCCACATACACGGCCGCATCGGCCACAAAATGCCCCTGTCGGAGCATCCACTGGCATCGGCCCAAATACTGGAGAAACGGCCCGGCCAGAGGGAACCAAGTAACATTGGGATTCAGATGCGTCCCGGCGAAATACTCCATTCCCGGCTCTCCGAACTCCGGCGGCGAGGACGTGAACGTATGCCAGATCAGATGGTTGATCCCTTCGCAGAAGGCCCAGTCGGCCCGGGGTTTCAGCGTCGCCGGATAGGCCGACCAATGATGCACCATGTGGGTAAACGCTTCGGCGGCGGCCAGGGGTTGGCCGTAGATGTGGGCGGTCATGGACGCTGGGCGGTTAAAGGCCCGATGTCGGCCCGGCTGCTGCCCGCCCCACCAGAATTCCCCCTGCGGCATGTCGGTCCGAGCCAGGAAGGCCAATTGATCCGCCTGGGCAAACACCGGCAAGCTCCGATCCCACGGCCCGCCCGATTCGGCGTGCCAACGCAGCCCATGCGGATGGCAAAGCTCCCGGAGTTTGCCATAGTAATTGTCCTGGAAGCACTCGGCCAATGTTTTCCGGTAATCCCGCAGAAACCGCTCGGACTGCTCGGCGCCTTGGACGGTAAACCCGGCTAGCACCGGCAGCCAAGGCCGCACCCCGTAGCCCCGGCGATTTTGGAACTCTTTCGGAAAATCTTTGGTCCAGGTGGGCAACGCCCCTTCCCAACTGACGGTATAAAAATGAGTAAGTGTTTTGCCAGCCAGCGGCCCGGCGTCTTCTATCAGGGCCTTGCCCATCCGCTCAAAATGCCGTCCAACCGCCTCCGGATCCAAGATATCGACATCGAACTGGCGGCCTTCCATCAGGGCGTATCCGAAACGGAGCAAGGTCCATCGGCCAGCCGGGACCTGCCAATCCAGTCGGCCTTCCGGGGCCAGCCGATCCGTCAAATCCACCACCCGGAGGGCCGGTTGGGCGTCCGGCTGCTTGTCGGCCAGAGGTTTTGCTTTGAGTGGAATCTCTTGCCAGTCGGAAAGTTTCGGTCCTGCCGAAGCAGTTTGCGGCTGGGCGGGTGTTTCGGAGGTTTGCACCGCCAGCAGAGCCACTGGCCAAAAACGTTGGCCTTCTGGGTTGGGGAACGGATAGATGAACTTTTGCGGCCCCTGGACTTCCAGGGTTTGCCAGACGAGTTTCTTCGGCGCGTCGTCGCCTACGGGCCAAGGGCCTTTCAGTGAACCAGCGCAAATGCTCAGATTAATACTTACCTCCAGACCGAGCTGAGCTGCCTTTTCCAGGGCCAGCCGAACCATCCGCCGCCATTCCGTACTCATAAACTCCATCCGGGGCGTCGGCAGGACCAGATGATCCGGATCGTCATGGTAGCCGCGGGCGTCAAAGAGCAAAAAACCGCCGATGCCGATCCGGGCCATTGCTTCCAGGTCCCGCTGGATCGTTGGCTCATCGACATTGCCGTTCAGCCACCACCAATACACCCACGGCCTGGCCGACCGGGGCACTTCCCGAAACCCCTGCTCTAGGGAATCCGTTCCTAGGGCAGAACATACCTCCCGGTCGGCTCTGTCTGCTTGGAGGTTGAGAGAAACCTGTTGCCCAACCGCCGTGCAGGCCCCTACGAGCCATTCTATACCCAACAAAATAATCGTGTTCCGTTTGGCCAGAATTCTCCTCATGGGTGTTCCTTTCTCCAAAAGGATGACGAACTGGAGGTGCAGAAGATTATTTTTTTCTCCGAAGAGAAGTTAGCAGGATTTCAATGCCCTGCTGGAAGAAGCCCTACCCGGGGCAGGGGCGGCTCTTCCGGCACGATCCAGACCCGCTCGATCGCCTCAGCCAAAGAGGGTTTTTCCGTTTGCACCTCCACGACTACACCGGCCGTGTAAGACGCACAGACCGGAAAGCAGATTTCCTTCGGCTCTGCCTGCCCGGGGGACAGACTGAAGACCACCGGATCGCCTTTGGGGACCAGGGCATAGTCGCCTTGACCGTGCCGGATTTCTGGCGGCAGTCGGAGCCAATGGGCCAGGGTGCTGATGCCGGCGGCGTTTTGTACATCCCGCAAATCGGCGCCGGTGCGGAACACAAAACGGACCTGAGCGGTAGGGTCTTTGAGCACCGCGCCGCAGCGATAAATCTTTCCGGCGACCACTGGGGCAATCGCACTGGTCCAAATGGTTTGCTTGCCGACGGATCGGGCCTCCCAACGATCCGGTCGGTCTTTTGCCAAGCTGGAGAGTTTAGCGTCCGGGTTATAGACGATGTTTCGCGGCGGGTCGATGGGCGTCAGGTGCAGATCGACCTGGACGGTTTTGCCCGCTTCGATTTGGATGGGTTTGGAAATAGCCGGCTGGGAACCGGTCCGGTAGGCCAACACTCGGTAGGTGCCTGGCGGCAGATGATGCAATAGATACTTGCCGCTCCACGCCACTCCCGACGGTTTCTCAGCCGACGAAATAGCCGAGGTGCAATAGTCCGTATCCACCAGGACCACCCTGGCTTCCAGGTCAGGATAGAGAGGGAACTCGGCGGCGGTGATCGTGCCGGTCAATGTGCCGCCTTCGGGCGGCTCGGCCAGTCCAAGGGTAAACATCGTGTAGAGAAAGTCGGCGCAGACACGGGCGGTTTCCAGGGCGGATTCCAGAAGGATGGGTTCCAGTTTTTGGCGGTCTGGCCAGACAGCCATTCCCCGCTCAGCCCGCTCGCTGGAAAAGGCCGCTAGGTCTTCGATTCGTTTTCGGAGAGCCGCCAGGGCTTCGTCGTCGGTTTTGCCTAGCAACTGCGCCCGGTAACCGTCGATCCGGATTGCTTCGGCCGCATTCAACCGCCGAAACAGTTCCATGGAAATATGGTGGGGGCATTTGGGCTGCGCGTGGGGCGGGGAACCAGCATCCTGAATGTAATGCAACAGCGGGCCGATCTGCCGACATGCATGAAGCGGCGTCTCCGTGCGAAACGCCTGTAGCGACCGCCGATAATGGGCCTCTAAAGCATGTTTGAAAAGCTCCCCGGTGCTATGGCCAATCCGGCGGGGCAACGC